>CALYAJ010000021.1 GCA_944393485.1 uncultured Clostridia bacterium | reverse complement strand
TGCTTTATCTAATACATCTGGTCTGTTTGTTGCTGCAAGCACTATAACACCTTCGTTTGTTCCAAATCCATCCATTTCTACTAATAATTGGTTTAATGTTTGTTCTCTTTCATCATGTCCTCCGCCAAGACCAGCACCTCTTTGACGTCCAACAGCATCAATTTCATCTATAAATATTATAGATGGTGCATTTTTCTTAGCTTGTTCAAATAAATCTCTTACTCTAGAAGCACCAACACCAACAAACATTTCTACGAATTCAGATCCACTTATACTAAAGAATGGTACTCCTGCTTCTCCTGCAACTGCTTTTGCAAGTAATGTTTTACCAGTTCCTGGTTGACCAACAAGTAAAACTCCTTTTGGTATTCTTGCTCCCATATCTGTAAATTTCTTTGGTGTTTTTAAGAATTCTACTATTTCTTCTAATTCTTCTTTTTCTTCATCTACACCTGCAACATCATCAAATGTAACTTTAGTTTTTTCTGCTCCATTTGAAACTCTGGCTTTACTTTTACCAAATGACATTGTCTTATTCCCGCCTTGATTACCTGGATTTAATAGTAACATTCCGAAAAGTAAAACAATTACTATAATTCCGAAAGGTATTATTAAATATAATCCTCTTAAGAATATTGATTCAGGTTTTTCTGTTAAAGTAAAGCTATTACTCTTTAATAAGTCTTGTGCATATGTCATAAAACTTGAGATGTCTGGAATGTTAACTTCTTTTGGAATATTATCTCCTTTAATTTCTACTAAAGCTTTTTCTCCACCATCTTGAATTTCGATAGCTGTAACTGAACCTTTTTCCATATTTGTTAATAATTCTGAATAGGCTAATTTGTTTCCGCTATTATCCATAACTGATGATAATAGTACAACAAATATTATTAAAATTATTAACCAAACTGCTAATGATTTTATACCATTCTTCAACTTTATTTCCTCCTCTTTGCTTTTTATGTTTTTGCTATATGCATATATACCATATATAATCCCTTATTTCAAGCTTTTTTATGTGTCTTTTATGTGTCAGCCAAATCGCCTTACGGATATTATATTGTAGTAATTATAAAAATTTTTCCTTTGTTAATATAAACTTTTGTATTCTTGTTTGGAGTTAAATATTTGTTACCAATATTTCTTTCACAAAGTTTTATTATATCATCTATATGTATCTTTTCTATGTTTTTTGTGTTATTAAATAATTTATTTATTGCAAGAAATAAGAGTCTTTTTCTAATATATACATCTTCTTTGTTAAACTTTTTTAAGTCTAATACTATGGTTTTAGGCTTTTCTTCTATTTTTACATCATTGTATATATTATTAACAATTTTTTCTAAATAATTCTGTTCTTCTGTCATTATAATTGATAATTTATTTATTCCATTTATTATATTTGGATTAAAATTTTCTTTTAGAAATGGAATTAACACATTTCTTACTCTATTTCTTGTATATGTATTGTCATCATTGCTTTTATCATGTTTTGGATCTAATTTATTTATCCTACAATATTCTTCTATTTCACTTCTTTGAATTTCAATTAATGGTCTTATATATTTTTCGTCTCTTTTAGGCTCTATTCCCTTTAGCCCTAAGGATCCGCTTCCTCTTATAATATTCATTAAAACAGTCTCTGCTTTATCATTCATATTATGTGCTATTGCTATTTTATTAGCATTTGCCTTTTCTAGAACTTCATCAAAAAACTTATATCTTACCTTTCTGCCTTCTTCTTCTATTCCGATTTTATCTTTTTTAGCAAGTTCTATAACATTTTCTTTCTTTATATATATTTCTATGTCATGTTTATTACAATATTCTTTTATATATAAAGTCTCTGAATCAGCTTCTTCCCTAATGCTATGGTTGACATGTGCAACTACAATTTCTATTTTTAACTTTTCTTTTAATTTTCTTAATACATCTAATAAACACATAGAATCTGGTCCACCAGATACTGCTATAACTATCTTGTCCCCAGATTCTATTAATTTATATTTTTGTATTGTTTTTAATACTTTTTCTTCCATTTTACCGTCCTATTCTCTATATCTTTCCATATTAGCAAATTTTGTATAATTTCCAAGCCACACTAGTTTTACTGTTCCTGTTGAACCTGCTCTGTGTTTTGCAAGTATTACTTCTGCAATTCCTTTTTCTTCACTATCTTCATTATAATAATCGTCCCTATATAAAAACATAACTATATCAGCATCTTGCTCTATTGCTCCAGATTCACGAAGGTCTGAAAGCATAGGTCTGTGATCAGGTCTTTGTTCTGGCGCTCTTGATAATTGTGATAGTGCTATTACTGGTACATTTATTTCTTTCGCTAATATTTTTAAAGATCTACTTATTTCTGATATCTCTTGCTCTCTACTTCCTTGTGCTCTTTTAGATGAGCCTTGAACTAATTGCAGATAGTCTATTACTACTAAACCAATATTCTTTTCTAGTTTTAGTTTTCTGCATTTTGCCCTTATTTCATTTATAGAAATACCTGGTGTATCATCTATATATATAGGTGCTTCTGAAAGTTCCCCCATAGTATTTGCAAGTTTTATCCAATCTTCATCATCTATTTTTCCTGTTCTTACTTTATTGCTGTCTACCATTGCTTCACTACATAAAATTCTGTTTACCATTTGTTCTTTTGACATTTCCAAACTGAATAGTACAGCTGGTACTTTGGCCTTTACTGCAGCATTTGTTGCAATATTTAAAGCAAATGCTGATTTTCCCATAGCAGGTCTTGCTGCTATTAGTACTAAGTCAGAATTGTGAAGTCCTGCTGTTTTATAATCTAAATCTATAAATCCTGTTGGTACACCTGTTATATGTTGTTTTTGATTATATAATTGTTCCAATTCTGTAAATGTATCTACTAAAACATCTTTTATTGGACTATAACCTTTTTGATCTTTATCTTGCATAATATTAAATATTTTCTTTTCTGCATTATTCATGATGTCATCAATATTTTCTGTTGGGTCATATCCTTGTTCTATAATTTCATTTGCTGTTTTTATTAATCTCCTTAGCTCTGATTTTTCTTTAACTATATTTATATATTTTTCTACATTTGCTGTTGTTGGAACTTTTTCTGGTAAGCCTACAATATATTCAAATCCTCCAATTTTATCAAACATTCCCATTGCTGTTAATTCTGACTTTAAAGTAATTATATCTATTGGTTCTGATCTATTATACAAATTTAAGATTGCAGAATATATTGTTTTATTGTCTTCCCTATAAAAGTCTTCTTCTTTTAGAACTTCTATAGCTGAAATTACTGCATCTTTATCTGTAAGCATACTTCCTATAACAGCTTGTTCTGCATCAACATCATTTGGTGGTATTTTACCTAGTTCCATTTTTGCCTCCAATCAAGTGAGTGTATCAATTATTCAGATATAACATCTATTTTTATTTCACCAGTTACACCTTCAAATAATTTTACATTTACATTCGCTGTTCCTAAAACTTTTATATTTTCTTTTAAATCTATTTTCTTCTTATCTATTTTTATACTATATTCTTTTTCTAAAACATCTGCTATATCTTTTGCTGTAACTCCTCCAAATACTTTTCCATTCTCTCCTGCTTTAACTTTTAGTTTTGGTCTAATTGTTTTTAATTTTTCTGCAATCTTTTTAGCCTCTTCTTTTTCTACTTCCTTTTTATGACTTGCAGAATCTTGTTTTCCTTTTAATTTAGTTAAATTTTCTGCATTTGCTTCTACTGCTAATTTTTTAGGAAATAGAAAATTACGTGCATAACCATCACTTGCATTTATAATTTCATCCTTTTTCCCAACGCCTTTTATATTATCTAATAATATTACCTTCATTTTCTATTCCTCCTATCTTTAACTTTAATTATTTTACACTATTTCTATTCATTTTTCAAGCTGTTTTAAGGATTAGCACATTACATAATTATAAGTGACATGTATGTTAATTTTAGTTGACAAATTTCTAATTAAAGATGGTAGAAATTATAATTAAAATATAGTAAACTATAATTAAATAATTTGAAAATGAAAGGTGATAAAAATGAAATTTAATGAAAAATTAATCAATCTTAGAAAAAAAGCTGGATTATCTCAGGAGGAACTTGGATACAAATTAAATGTTACAAGACAAACTATTTCTAAATGGGAACTAGGTCAAACCACACCAGAAATGGATAAGCTAAAAGAAATAAGTAATTTGTTTAATATTTCTGTTGATGATTTATTAAATGAATCTATTGAAGATTCAACTACAAAAAAATCAAATGGCTTTAATAAGAAATATATTAAATACATAATTATAGGAATAATTATACTAATACTTATTACAATTCCAATTATCGTGAAAATTTTAAATGGAATCAATGATACAAAAAATGAAATAACGGAAAATGTTTCCGATGCTCTTGATGAATCTAAATCTATGTCAAAAGATATATTTGGATTAACTCAAAATTTTATTGGTCAAGTTAATGATGGCTTTGATAAATCTAATGTATCTGACGTATTTAATGAAATTGATGGATTTAATAAAAATACTTCTGCTGCATCTTTTAATAATGAACTTAACCTTTATAGTGGTACAGCTTTAGGTTTAAATGCTAAATCTGCTTTAGAAATAATAATTGAAATTAATCAAACAGAAAATAATCAAATAATCGTTAAATATAATGACGAAGAAACTAGTGATATTGCAGAATTAAGAAATATAAAGAATAAAATAGATATTACTAATCTATATGATGTGTCATATGACTATGATTCAGAAGGTAATATAACTACCGCTATAATTACAGAATTATCAGTTGATTAAATATATTGAAATTTTTGATTTAATTAATTGACCATAACCTTTAGAAAAGCACTCAAAAAAATCTACTAAACTTAATTTGTTTAGTAGATTTTTTATATTATCTTTCTTATATTGCATATTTCTTTATTAAAACTACTCCTACTGATAATACTCCAACAACTACTGCAGTTAATCCTAAATATAATTTTGTTCCTCCCAATGCAACTGTTAACATTACCGGTGCATCATCTATATCATCTTCTCCATCTTTAGAATTATCTGGAGTAGAATCTATATCTGGTAAATTATATTCATTATCATCTTGGCTTATTTCTGCTATATTTGTTTTTAATCCCATGTTATCCTGTCCATTTACCCATGTTAGAATAATTGAAACAGTTGTACTTTCTCCTGGTTGTAATAATGTATTTTCTAATTGTTTTGTTGCAACTCTAACTCTTCCATTAGAATCTGCTTCTCTTTCATACCAATCTGGATTATCTTCTGCCACAAATTCTAGACCTTCTGGTACATAATCTGTTATCTCTGTTGCATAACCAGCTACTTCACCTTCGTTTGTTATTTTTATTTGGAATTCAAATTTAACAACTACATTGTCTATATTTTGTCTTCCTAAATCAACTTTTGCTGGTTCTTCTGGATTTTCATCTCCAGTATGTCCTGTTTCTGTTACTGTTTCAGTTCCATCTTCATTTGTAACAATTGATTTACTTACCCATTTTTTTAAAGCTAAATCAAATATTTTTTGTTCATTTGCTACTGTTATTGTTATTACTCCATCTTGGATATTTATTAAGTTTTTATCATATCCATCTATTGTAGCATCTGTTGCTGTATAAGCATCTCCAACTAAATCTTTTGTTACGTTTATTACTAAATCATCATTTAATAACATTTTATATGGTTCTGGTGCTTTAGTTTCCTTAATTGTGATTTGATCTGTTCCTGCTTCTGTAATATCAATTTTATCTATAACAATTTCACCATTTTCATTTGTTGTATAATTTTCTGTTCCATTTGGTGTTGTAATCTTAAATTCAGCTCCTGCAATTGTTTTTGTACTATCTTGTGAATCTACTTTTATTAGTTTTAATGAATACTCACCACTTACTGGAAATCCTGCTTCGTTTCCATCTGAAAATTCTTGTGGCACTTTTTCTATAACAACAAGTGGTTGTACAGTGTTATTTTCTGAATTTGTCCAATATATAGCTTCAGTAGTTGTATATGTACCACTTATATTTAGTTTTATTCCATCTATATCTTCTTCATTAACAGTTTGTACAGGTATTTTTATATAGAACTCTTGTCCAACCATATCTGAAATTGTTTGAGTTGTTTCTTCTTTATTTCCATTTAATACTGTATATTTTCCATCCAAATTTTTATCTTTTCTATCTGTTACTTGTACTTGTAATGTATACGCTATTTCATTTTCTTTATTTATTCTATAAGGTCCTATTATGTAATTATATTCTTCTAATGTAACTTCAGGTTTATTATTCATTAAACTTACTGGTGTTATGTTAGTATTCTCTGTTTCTGTAGCGTTTTTAGCATTTGTTACAAAATATTTAAATAATGTTTCCATTTGAAGATATCTATCTTCATTTTTATCTCTTATTGATATATAGTCCTCTGTAATTTCCCCACCTTCTTGTTTTGCCTCAAATACTCTTTGTAAAGATGGTTCTCCATTAAAATCTGTATGATATGTTGTATCTTCTGCATTTGTAAAATACCATATTGCAAGTTGTGTAATTACTTCTAAATCATCATCTGTTAATTCTATATTTCCAGTGATTCCTGCATTTTGTAATAAAGTATTTTTATCTGCTTCTGCAGTTTGTGTATTAGGTATATATGAATGATTTAAAATCCATACAATTGAATTATAATATTCATCAGCTACTGGTAATGTAGGCATAGAAGCTTTATCAAAGAAATTATATGATAAATCATATTCTTGTCTGAAAACTCCTGGTTCTAATGTATAAAAACCTTGTTCCGCTTTTAAGCAATATATTGCTTTGTCGTAATCTATTGTTTCTCCATTATATATTACTATTTTCCATATATTTTTATCTATAATTCTGTATCCATATTGTGCTCCATCTTCTCTTGCTTTTCTAAATTCTTGCAATCCGAATTCAGTTGTTGAAGCAGTAACGCTAGTTGCAAATATACTTAATGCAACCGCACATATTAGACATGGTATTGCAAGTAATGATAATCTACTTTTATTCATACTCCATATCCTTTCTTTTCTAGATTTCCCTAGGTATTATTATAACTTTATATATTTTATTCGTCAACTTAATTTTACATAATTACTCTTTTATTTTTTCTCTTTTTTTATTTAACTCTTCTAATCTATCTCTTAATTCTTGTTGTTTTTTCATAGCAGCCCTAATCTCTTCTCTTTCTTTCTCAGCTTTTGCTAAAACTTGTTCTCTAAACTTTTCATACTCTATACTTTTATTAAGCTCTCTTTTGTATACTTTTGTTTGATAAATTATTGCTATAAATTCTATAAAAATCATGCCTATTAATATTTGTATTATAAGTCTAATATTCATTTGAAATCTCCTTTAATAATTATCTATTTTATATTATACTTTTTTTACGTCTATGTATCAATATTTTTAGTTTATTTTATTTTTAAAGTTGTATTATATATTTTTTTATATTACAATAGAACAGAAAAAATTAAAATTTTTATTTAATGGAGGCGGGTTATGGTAAAAAAGATTATTATTGTTATTATTACTATTTTAATTATTGGATTATTAGTTTTTGCGGGATTTTCAATTTATAAATATGTAACTCCTGTAACAGTTACTGCTAGTGATAATTCTTTTTCACTAACATTACCAGGAAAATTAAATATTAAAGAAACTGCTTCAGGATCTTCTGAATATATTTTAGACTTGTATTCTTTAAAATATGAAATGATGTTATATACAACAAAATTTGAAAAAAGTGTAGATATTGATTTAGAAGACATTATCAATTCTGATAAAGATGGATTAGCTGACATTAAAGAAAATGTTAGAGATGTTTCTGAAACTTCTACAATAGATATTCCTAATACAGAATCTTATAAATATACTTTTACTTATTATGATTCTACATTAAGTTCAGATTTATACTCTGAAGTTGTTTGGATATCTACAGAAAAAAATATTTATATTTTAGATTTTGAAGTAGTTACAGAAAATAAAGATAGTTTTGTAGAAACATTTGATGAAATTGCAAAAACTTTTGTAGAAAATAATTAATTTATGATTTTAGATCAGATTTAGATTAAAAAAAGTGGAAAACATTATTTTTATTTAAATGTTTTCCACTTTTTATTATATTGGAAAAATTAAAGGATTTTACGTATTTTACAATACCGAAGTTTCCTATATTCGTACGATTGTGAAGCAATTTGTACACGTGACGAAGTTATTTTTTATTCTTTTCTAAATTATATTAAGTACAAATATTCCAAGTAATAATCCTAAAATGTTTCCTAAGCTTATAATTCTTCCTTTGTACATATTATTTGCTTCTGGAATAAGTTCACCAGATACAATATATATCATAGCACCTGCTGCAAAACTTAATGAAATTGCAATTATAGTTTGTGATATTTCTCCTAAAAAATGTCCTATTAATGCTCCTATTCCTGTTGTTAATCCAGAACCTATTACATACATTATTATTTTAGATTTTTTCATTCCTCCACTTTTCATTGGAACCGCCATAGAAATTCCTTCTGGCACATCATGCAAAGCTATTGCAATTGCCAAAGATAGGCCTAACTCTAATGATGCATGAAATCCTGTTCCTATTGCTAATCCTTCTGGAATATTATGAAGTGCAAGCCCAATGCTTACCACAATCCCAACTTTTAATAAACTTTTCAAATTGCTTTTTTTATTTATTTTTTTCTGAACAATTAAATCACAAATTATCATTGTAATTATTCCCAATATTATTCCTAATAATATTGCATAAATATTGGATATTTGTAATGCCTCTGGAATTAGATCAAAACATATTATAGCCATCATAAGACCTGATGCAAATGATAATATAAATCCTAAAAATCTATTTGAGTTGTTTTTAATATTTACTCCTATAATTCCACCAATCGTTGTTCCAAATGTTCCAAAAAAAGTTCCTATTAGAAATGTTTTTAATATATTTTCCAAAGAATTTCCCCCATATCTTTTTATACTATGTTATAATTTTATTTATAGGGAGGAGATTTTATGATTAGTAAAAATGATTTTGAAGCATTACTAAAAAAACCAGATTTTACATCTATTTTAAGAAATAGTTCAAAAGAAAGTATAGAAAAATCATTTGGACCAGATGTTGCAAATATGGTAGGATATGACCAGAACAATCCAAATCATCATCTAACTTTGTTTGAACACACACTAGGAGTTTTAGACAATTTGCCAAAAGACAAATATTTACCAGAAGATATAACAACTTTAAAGATATCTGCTTTTTTTCATGATGTTGGCAAACCTCATGTAGCAAAAGACAAAAATGGAAAAACTACATTTATAAAACACGCGGAAGAATCAAAAAATATTGCAGTTCCTATTTTACAAGAAATAGGATACTCAGAAGATGAAATTAAAAGAATTTCATTTTTTATTAAACATCATGATGACTTTTTAAATATTTCTACTATTGATGATAAAACAGTTGAAAGAGTTTCTAAAATTTTAGAAAAGATGAAAAATGATGAATATCCACCAACAGAAAAAGACCAAGTAATGCTAATTGATTTATGCAAAGCTGATGTTTCTGCACAAAGTGAAGTTATTATAGAAAATGGTGAAGTAAAAGATACAAGACAAAATAGATTAGCTAAATATAACCAAATTTTAGCTCTTTTACCAAGTGCTAGAATTTATAAAGATGTCAAAAATTTTGATTCTGAAATAGCGTCTGAACGAAAGAGGTTAGAATCTCTTACAACTCCACCTGATCCTAAAGAGGTAAACGGAAGAATTGTAAATCAAAAACAAATAGATAGATGGGCTGAATGGATGGCAAAACCTGAAGAAGAAAGAAATGGCATAATTTCTGATATTCAAGCTCAAATTAGCTCTTTAGAGTCAAAAAAAGAAGCTCTTATATCTTCTATCGAAACAAGTAGATAACTTTTTAAAGGAACGAAATTATAAGATCTCGTTCCTTTTTTCTTTATGGTAAATAATCACTTAATGATTTGCCTGCAATTTTTCCATTTAATCTAGTATTATTTGCTCCATTCATTCTAGAATTTCTAAGTCCTTTTTCTCTTCTTACTAAGCTGTCGACTTTTCTTAAGTTACTTATATTTCTTTTAGTTTCTGTTTCGTAATTATGTCTTGCATTTGTATTACGATATTTAAAATACATAACTGCAAAAAATATTATTCCTAATAATAAGAATAGAAAACTATAATCTGAATCCACAAATATCATTAATATAATTCCAAGTAATTCTATCAAGCATGAAACTCCAATTAATTTTGGCATATGCACTGGTATGCTCCCCATAGTTTCCTTTGTTCTAGCATTTACTGCAACATAATGTAAAATGCTATTCTCTCCTTTTTTCTCTAAATAACTATATAACCATACTGGTAAATATGCTGTTTTCCATTGTCTTCCTTTTACTTGTAAATTTTCACTATCCCATCTTACTCCACGATCATATTCTTTTAATGAATCATTTGCAGCAAATCTTGCTATATCTTTTGCTTGTTCATTTACAATTTTGCTTAAATCTTCTACATCCAAGTCACGTTTTTCTGATGTATATCCCTTTAAATAATTAGAATTATATTTTACTCCATTTTCTATATCAAATGGAAGTATTGAATTTATTATATTATTTGTTTTTCCTGATTTTTGATTTAATCTATCTGAATTAGATTCTATTGTAAGGTCATCTATACTTAAATCAAATTCACGTTCTACATCATATAAGTCTGCATCATAGTATGTTTCTCTATGTTCGTCAGAACCTCTCGTATAACATCTTACTTCTTGTTCTCCTTGTCCAGAAAACGCAGCATGACAATTAACATCTACTACCATATATGGAAAATATACTCCCATAATATTATCTGTTGTAAATTCTTGTTTAAACTGAGTATTAGCAAAAAACTTTCTTTTATTAACAAATTTATTTATTTGCTCTTTTGCTTCTGCTTTTGTTAATTTAAATGGTAATACCATATCTGGAACTGCACCGTTTGGTATTTGCTCATTTATAGATAATGTATTTCTACACCAGTGACATCTTGCTTGAGTGGTTTCTGATGTATCTATTACTACTTCTGCACCGCAACTACTACATTTTAAAGTTATTACATTTTGTGCTTCTTCGTCTATATCTTGTGCTCCAGAACCCACTACTTCTCCTTCTAATTTACTTATATCTTCTTCTAATCCTTCTAGCTTTTCTGGTTTAAACTCATGTCTGCAGAAATTACATCTAAGCATTCCTGTTTTCGGATTAAGCGAAATATCTGTTGCTCCACATTTAGGACATTTATCTTGTCCATTTTTTGCTCCCACATCAGTATCTATTACTTTTGGGCCTCCTTCTAGGTTTGGATCATCTGGCATTTACTACACCCCCAAAATCTTTTGTTTAGCTTTATCGTAATCCTCTTGAGTTATAAGACCTGCATCAAGCATTTCCTTCATTTTTTTAAGTTTTTCTACTGGATCTTCTTCTTTTTCTTTAGGCTCATTTACTTGTTGTTGCAATCCTCCCATTGCACCGCCTACAGCATTCATTCCCATTCCCATAAATGCCATATTAGCAGCTCCACCGCCATTTTCACCTGCGGCTTGGAAACCACGTGCAACTGATTGTTGCATAAATGAATTTCCACGTGCTCCTGAAAGTGCATCTGCTTTTTTTACATCGCTTAATAGTTTCTTTGTATCTTCATCATATTCAATAGCTTGTATTGCAACTTTTACAATTTCTAATCCTCTATCAGATTTCCATTGATATCCATCTTCTACTGCTTTTGATAAGCTTTGTGCAAATCCAATTTGGTCTCCTTGAATTCTTGTAATACGATTTCCTTTATTTGGATCATTTGTATAATTTGAAAATGCAGCAGATAAGCTACTTACAACTTCATTAAATAATTGTGTACCTGCATCATTATCCATATCTGCAAAGTCAAATACTCCTCCATCTGACAAATAATTTGCTGGTACAAAATTCTTTATAAATAGTATTGGATCAACAATTTTTAATGTATATGTACCTCTTGTTATTGCTCCAACTTGTGCATTTAAATATGCATCATCCCAATATATCTCTGATTGTGTTCCAAATCTATTGTTAGGAATTTCCTTTAAATTAACATAGAATGCCATTTGATTAGAACCTGGTTGTCCACCGAATTTAAATCTTTCCCAACTTTGTTTTATTAAAGGTGCTATAATTCCATCTCCTGCAAAAATTGACTGAGCATTTGGATCATCTGATGAAAAAATAAATCCACCTGGTTCTGTAATACATCCTGTTATAGCTCCATCTTGCATTGTTATAAGACCTGTACCTTCTGGTACTAATATTTTACTTCCATTTGAAATAATATTATCTGAACCTTTTGTGTTTGATCCTCTTCCTGCATTTGTGCTTTGTAATACTGCTGGATAAATACCAGCTGTTGCTGGAATTCCTGGCATAGGTACTAAAAAGTCCTTCCATTGATCAGCAAATGTTCCTCCTATAGCCCCTGCGAATGCTTTTATAAAGCCCATATATATTCCTCCTTCTAATAATAGTTTTGTTATACTATTATTCTATTCTTACTTTTTTTATATCATTAATGTCGAAAAAAGTAAATAATTTCAACCTATTTTGAGCTGGTATATTTTGCATTAATAAAAAAATAGAAGATTTAATTTTAAAATAAATCCTCTATTTTTATAGCTTTTTATTCTTCTTCACCTTTTAGTTTTTCTGCTACATCTGCTGCTGCTAAACTATCAATCATTCCGTCTAGATTTCCATTTAAAAAGTCTTCCATTTGGAATATGCTAAGTCCAATTCTATGATCTGTAATTCTTCCTTGAGGATAATTATATGTTCTAATTTTTTCACTTCTATCCCCATGACCTATTTGTGATTTTCTTTCATTAGCAAGTGCGCTATCTTGTTTTTCTTTTTCTATATCATATAATCTTGAACGTAATAATTTCATTGCATATTCTCTGTTTTGGAATTGCGATCTTTCTGTTTGGCATTCTGCAACAATTCCTGTCGGTATATGAATAAGTCTAACTGCTGATGATGTTTTATTAATATGTTGTCCTCCTGCTCCTGAAGCTCTAAATACTTCCATTTTAATATCAGCAGGATTAATATCAATTTCTACATCTTCTACTACTGGAAGGACTGCAACCGTTGCAGTAGATGTATGAATTCTCCCACTACTTTCTGTATCTGGAACTCTTTGTACTCTATGAACTCCACTTTCATATTTTAATCTACTATATGCACCTTTTCCTGTTATCATAAAAGAAATTTCTTTATATCCTCCAAGTTCTGTTGCATTTTCGTTTAATATATCTAATTTCCAATGTTTTCTTTCTGCATACATACTATACATTCTGAACAAAGTACCTGCAAATAAAGCTGCTTCTTCTCCTCCTGCTCCAGCTCTTATTTCACAAATAATGTTTTTATCATCATCTTTATCCTTTGGAACTAAAAGCATTTTTAATTCCTCTTCTATTTTTGGCAATTGTTCTTTTGAAGAATAATAATCAGCTTCTGCAAGTTCTTTTAGTTCTTTGTCATGCATCATTTCTTCTGCTTCTTCCATAATCTTTTGAACCTTTTTATATTCTCTGTATTTTTCAACAATATCAGTTAATTCAGCATGCTCTTTAACATATTTTTGCCATTCTGAATGATTACTAATTACTTCTGGGTCACTAATTAGTTTTGTTAATTCTTCATATCTCTTTTCTACTGCATCTAACTTATCAAACATATATAATCTCCTCTTTTTATAAACTCTATTTCCTATTATACACAATATTTCCTATTTTTTCAAGATGAACTTTAGGGACGGTCCTTAAAGTTCATTTGCTTTACATAAAGTGATAAAATATAGCAATAAATTGATTTTTTTATTAAGTTATAAAATATAAGATTTCACCTTATTTTATATGCTTTCCGTTAATTAGACAAAAGAATTTTGCTTGATTTCACCGAACATTTAGCTCTTAATTCATATCATTTTGTGTGGTTGAAATTAATATGTTTTTAGAGTTTTTAAATTTTATGCTTTACATAAAATTTGAACTTTAAGGACCGTCCCTAAAGTTCAAAAAAGCGAAAAAATATTGATTTTCTAAGCATTCCAGAATGCTTGATATGCTTGATATGCTGAGTATACATCATATTTGCTTGTTACTTCATATGGTGAATGCATACATAATACTGGAACTCCGCAGTCTATTACATCTATTCCTTTGTTTGCTAGGATATATGCAATAGTTCCGCCTCCTCCTATATCTACTTCACCTAATTCTGAAACTTGATATTTAATATTGTTTTTATCAAATATGCTTTTTACTTCTGCAATATATTCTGCATTTGCATCTGAAGCGTCGTATTTTCCACCAGCACCTGTATATTTATTTAGTGCAATTCCATATCCTATATATCCTGCATTCATTTTATCAGAAACGCTTGCATATATTGGATCTACTGCTGCATCAACATCTGCTGAAAGCATTTTAGAATTACAATATACTTTTTCTAATAAGTTTACTCTGTTTTCTCCTGTTTTATTTAATAAGTATGACATAAATGTATCAAATGCTTGTGATTGCATACCTGTATTTCCCATACTTCCAATTTCTTCTTTGTCTGCAATTATACATACTGCTGTTTTCTTAATACTTTTTAGTTGCATCATTGCTGTTAAAGATGTATATACACATACTTTATCATCTTGTCCATATCCTGCAACCATACTTTCGTCAAATCCTTGTGTTCTTGCTTTATATGCTGGCACTACTTCTAGTTCTGCACTACTAAAGTCTTTTTCTACTATTCCGTATTTTTTATTTAATATATTTAATAAATTTAATTTAACATTTTCTGCAATGTCTTCATCAAAAGGAATACTTCCTACTAGTAGATTTAGGTCTTTTCCTTTTATAGCTTCTCTTAGCTTAGAATTTTGTTGTTCTACTGCTAAATGTGGTAATAAATCTGTTATTGTAAAAATTGGATCATTCTCATCTTCTCCAATTTTTATTGTTACCTTTTCTCCATTTTCTTTTATTATAACACCATGTATACTAAGTGGAATTGTTGTCCATTGATATTTTTTAATTCCTCCATAGTAATGTGTTTTAAAATATGCTAATTCTTGATCTTCATATACTGGATTTGGCTTTAAATCTAGTCTAGGAGAATCTGCATGTGAACCTATTATATTTACTCCGTTTTCCATTTTTTCTTCGCCTATTACAGCTAAATACATGCTCTTCTCTTTATTTATATAATATACTTTATCTCCTACATTTAAGTGTTCTACTTCGTTTATATCTTTGAATCCATTTTCTTCTGCAATTTTTTTAGCACTTGTAACTATTTCTCTTTCTGTTTTTGATTCATTTAAAAATTTCATATAGTTATCATTGTAATCAAAGATTTCCTTCTTTAATTCGTCTGATAATTTTAACCAGCCATTTGTTTTTTTAGAAAATAATTTCTCTTTTAGCTCTTCACCATATGTCATTTTATCTACTTCCTTTCTTTTTCGTTTTACCTATTGTATCATTCTTTTTTTTAAATGTCTAAATTTTCTAATATTTTTCCCATTTTTGTTGTTTTTATTAATATTGTTTAACTTAATAAATCATTGTATTATATTAATATTTTTACAAAATTTAAGGATAGACCATATTAAGTCTATCCTCTATTCTATAATTTTAAATTTTAAAAGCTTTTAGTTTCTTTAAAATTATTTATATGTATAATTTAAGCATTTCTTTTTCTTAAATAAACTACACCTACTGTAGAAATAACTGCAACTCCTAGTGCTATTGCCAAATAACTTGCAATACCTGTTTTTGGAGTTTCATCTTTTTCTTCTTCTGATTTAGATTCTTCTTCTTCTGAAGTTTTATCCTCTTCATTTTTTTCTTCGTCATCTACAGGTGTATTATCTTCATCAACAGCTTTTGTAAATGTAACATATGCCATAGCATTAGAATTTAATGGTTGTGAGAAATCAAATTCATAATATGCTTGATCACTGTTATATATTGTTCCAACTACCATTCCTGATGGAACTGAAACAAATTTTGATATATAATCTTTAGAAACAGTTGTACCTGGTTCTAAAGCTAATTCAACAACTTGATTATCCTCTGTAAGAATTGTTAAAACAATATCAGAATCTTGGTCTACATCTGCTGTTACTCCATCTGTAATAGCACTTTGTGAAACTACTTGATTAAGGCTATTTTTTAAAGTAAGTTGTCCATTTGCAATAACTACTTTATAACTTGAATCCTCTGTATTTTCTACAATAAATGATTTTAAATTAGCATTGTCAGCTGTACGAACTACATTTTCAGATTGGCTAGTTGTAATAGAACCATCCATTACTAATTTTGGTGTTCCTGTTGAAGTTCCTTGATCTATTTCTATACCATTGTTAGCTGCTTCACCATTATATCCCAAATGTAAATATTTAACAGTAACAGTTCCTCCATTAAGTAAAACTCCACCAAAGCCACAGTCACTAATGCTAACATTACTTAATACAACACTTGCATCAAAAGCTTGTACACCATATTTTGGTGAATTACTTATACTCATATTTTGTAATGTTAATGTTCCTGCAGTAGATGTTAAAATTGTTTGGTTTCCAGTAAGTTCTTTATTTTCTACTTTAGTATTCCATTCATCTGAACCAATTAAATCATGATAATCTCCATTTATAGTAACAGTATGATTTACTTCTATAGGAGCATTCATTGTGATATCATCAGTTAATGTTATTTCTGTTACACTTGAATCTGCTAAAGCACTTCTTAAATCAGCTTCTGTTCCAACTTCTTTTGTTGCAGCTTTGCTAACATTAGTAAATAATAATAGACTTGCTACTAATACTACTGTAAATAAAGCTATTTTTAATGTTTTGTTCATTTTTTCACCTCCCCTTTCAAACACAATTATATTTATATATATAATATAAATACCACTAATTAAATTTTGAAAAGAGTTATTCTTTTCTTTAATTATGTATAAATATTTATACATCCATTAAGTTTATATCATATCATAAATTTTTTTTCAATATAAAAAGCAGATTTCTATTAAAATCTGCTTTTTTATTAAAACATCTCATTATTTTTTCTTTGCAACAACTGCAAATCTTCCGTCTTCTGTGTGGTATGCACAAGTAGATAATGTCATTAATTGGTCTCCATATTCGGCTGTCTTACCTGTATCATAAAGTGATGCTTCTTTTGCAGAATCAACAAATTCATCATATTCTTCTTCATCTTCTGCATTTATAAAATAATAATATCTAAATACATTTTTTTCAGATTTATAATATACTCTTGATTTAAATGCAGATATTATTTCGTATTCTGCATCCTCGTCTGCTGTTGTAAATCTAAATGTTGGATGTTCTTTATAAAAACTTTCGTCTTCATATTTTAATAATTCTTGAAACATCAATCCATCTAGATTATTATGTCCATAAATTAATAAATTACTGCTTGGTATATTCCAATCATAATCTTTGTCTAAAAATAATGAACCTGATGAGGTTGTTTCTCTTTTATAATTATGTGTCATATAATAACTATTATCATCACCTTGTAGCACAGGATAATTTATATTTGTTCCTTCTATTTCTAACCATCCTACTATATCAGAATTTTCTTTTTGTAGTTCTCTTACTTGTAGCATTCTTTCAGTAGTATCATCTGTTATCTGACTTTCATCAATTTCTACAGAAGCTAATACATCACTTTCTTTATTCGTTTCGTATTGATTTATAAAATATCTAATTATATATACCACAGATATTATTATTAAGACTATTAAAATTATTATAAGCAGTTTATGTGATTTTCTCTCTTTTTCTTTAAAATGTCTTGCTCTTGCCATAATCCTCTCCAAAAATTAAGGATAGACTTATATTGCAAGTCTATCCCATTTATTTATAACGCTTTACTTAAGCATTTCTTTTTCTTAAATAAACTACAGCCATTGTTGAAACAACTGCAACTCCTGCTGCTATTGCTATATAACTTGCAACACCTGTTTTTGGTGTTTCATCTTTTTCTTCTTCTGATTTTGAATCTTTTCTTTAGTTTTTGTCATAAAAAATCATCTTTTTATTTTATATCACACTATATTTTTATTTTCAATAGTAGAAGAAAAAAAGGTAGATTTATATCTACCTTTTTTACTTATTGAATATGTTATTTTTTATCTACAACTTTTCTTTTAATTACAAATATACCAACTGCAAGGATAGCTATTGCTGCAATTCCTATTAATGTATATTTTAAGATATCCATTGCACCAAATGGTGGTACTATTGAAACTCTTTCAGAAACTGCTGTATCTGGTTCATCTACATTAAAGTTACCAGGTATTGAAACAATTCTTGCATTATATGTTCTTCTACCATTTGTTGTTATCGTTTCATAAGCTTCTGCTGTATTTTCATATTCTGTATTATCCTCATTTTCACCATCTGTAGCTAATATTTTTGTTAATACTAATGTAGATTCTGGTGTTGAAGATTCTTTTCCAGCTTTGTCTTTAGCATTTTCAGGTACTAAAGCGTCTGCTGTTAATATTGGGTTAGATGAATTTGCTATTACTATTTTTTGTAATGAATTAAACTCTTCTGCTGTTTCATCTATTGGTTTAATATATGGATCATTTCCTGAAGTTAAAGTTGTTTTATCAGCAACTTCTTGCCATTCAGAATTTCTAGATTGATCATATACTATGTTATTTGATACATAGTCAATTATATTTGCAGGTTTTAAAGTAACTATATTGTTTGCATCTGTTATTACACCTGTGTTATAGTAAGTTTCATCTGTATAGTCAGTCTCACCTGTATTTGTTACTTTTATAGCAAATGTTATTTCAAGACTTGCACCATGGATAAGATTGTCGTCTATTGTTGCTTGTACTAAACCTTGTTTTACTCTTGTTCTGTCATTATTATCTCTTTCATTTGCTACCCAAGTTAAATCTGTTGCTTTTTGATTTGTATCAAATATTGTTTGTCCATCTCCAGCTGTTGTTATTTTTAAATGAGATACTCTCTTTTCTACTAATATATCTGAACGAGGTCTTTCTATAATACCAAAGTCTATATTTTTTACTAAATAATCTGTGTTTTCTTGTCCAACATATTCAATTTCCATTGCCATTTCTGCTGTATCTGCAGTCATATTTGTTTTATCAGCTAATTCTTGTATTGTTGCGTCATCTGCAGTATTTTCGGCATTTAACAATGTTGCATTTGTATATTTTAAGTCTTTACTGTAATTATTTACTGTTTCTCTTCTTGCTTGCTCATCTTTGGCATCATTTATTCTTGTGTCTACATTATTGTTATACCAGTGTTTTTGATCATCTTGATAATTTTCTTCATAATATACTGTTGATTTATAATCTTGACCTGTATACATATTTACATTATTTGTAGATTTTAATACTTCATAATCACCATATGTAAATTTAATTGTATAATCACCAGGTATATATCCTGTAATCGAATAATTTCCATCTTCATCTGCTCTAACTTCTTTAGTTTCAACATCTGGATTTGTACAAATTAATTGTACTTTTACTTGTTCTATCGTATTTTCACCATTATCAAGTGAACCATTACCAATTCTTTCATTTTCTTCTAATTTTTCTTCAAGTGCTGCATCCTCAAATATGCTTCCTGTTACTTTTCTCTCATTTGTGTCATCTTTCGTTATTCTTAGTCCTGGAGCTGCATCTGCATCATCTTCAAATACTTCATTTCTCATTGATGTTTTTTCTTCTCCACCTAAGTTTAGATATTCATCTGTTTTTGAATACTCAACAAAATCTTGAACATCTTGGTCTGTTGGATTCATATTTGCAGGTGTAGAGTCCACATCTATTAATCCTGCATTCTCACCAGCATTAACTATTAATTGTCCATTTAAATCTTTTTTATCATTTGTATAAGTATTTCTATATCCAGCGATTTCTGCAAAGTTTTCTTCTGTCTCACCTTCGCCATTATTTTTATTTAATATATCTCTTAATGTATCATTAGATACTTTGTATTGAACAAATACCCATTTTCTATCTGTTATTCCTTCATTTTGAAGTGATGTTGTATGCATTACATGATATGTTTTTCCATTTCCTGAAATATCACTAGATTGCTCCCATGTTATTTCTTTATTATTTTCATCCCATGATTTTAAATATTCATAAGATGTATCATAATAATCTGTTAAATCTGTTACATAACCTGTTATTTCTCCAATTGATTCATTAAATAACTGAATCTTATATGTTACTAATACTTTTAATTTATCATCAGCGTTATCATTATTTGCTTTATATGCTAAATCTGCTGATCTAATTGCTCTATTATAATCTGGAATATCAACACCTCTTATTGAAATATCTAATACTTCTCCTGTTCCATTATATTCATATGTATGGCTCTTACCGTTAATTGTCATGTCAACTTGTACTAAATCTTTTCTTAAGTTCAAATCAAATTGCTCTCTATCTATAATACCAAAGTTAACATTTTGTAATTCTTCTTTAGAATTCTTAACTCCATAGTATAATAATTCTTCCATACCATTTGGTCCAGTATATGCATAGATTGCAAATGCTTCATTATCTATATCATCTCTATCTGGAACTGTATGAGTACTATCTACTGGTGTAAATTTATTATTAAAGTCTTTTCTGTTTTGTTTACCATCAGTAGCATAAGATCTTTCTGCTATTGTAGTTGGTCCCATATTTCCTTGATTATCTATTACTTTACTTACTCTTTGATATGTTGTTGGTTCATATAACTGACCATTATATTTAAATCTTACATAGTATTCTTGTGTTGCTGGTAAATTTTTAAATTCATAATATCCATTTTCATCTGTTTTTGTTGGATTTGTTAATCCATCTATTTTAACTTGATTTCCAGATGCATCAAATAATGTTACTTCTATTCCTGATAACATTTCATCACCAGTACTTATAATACCGTCTGGATCTAAATCTTTTCCTGCTGGATTATCTTTAAATACTTTACCTGCTAAATCTATAGTTAATACTATTTCTGTTCCTGTTGCAGTACTGCTTTCTCCATGACTATTATAGTTTACTGTTACTAAACGTTGAACTGTACGTCCATCCATAGTTTGATGTGCATTATCTGGTTCGTAATATGTATAAGTACCACTAGCTTCTATATAAGAAAAATCTGCAAGTAATTTAACTTTTGTTGCTTGTCCTGCTTGATCTTTTGATAATAATACATAGAATTCTTCTCCAGAATCTATATCAGAAACACTTCCTGTATATCCTCCAAAGTTAACTTGTGTTACTTCGATTTGTCTATTATCATCTGTTTGTAAATATAATCTTGAAATTTTTGAGTATGAACTCTTATAAAAACTTAATTTAAATGGTCCTAATTTAAATGTATCATTTTCTGCACCTTGTAATGATGCTTCTGTATCTTCAAATTTAATCTCTTTTCCATATTGTTGTAAATTATTGTAGTAGCTATTAAATCCATCTATTTTATTAAATTGTGCTACTGCATCTGCGTAATCCGGTTTTCTTTCACCTGTTGTTATATTATCAGATATATCTGACATCCATATTAAGTTTTGTCTAGAATTTATTGAACAACATTGTGATAATGCATATGCTAAACCTGGAGACATATTATGTGTATCTTGGCTGTAGAATGTTAGTCTCCAACTTGACCATAGAGAACCACCTTGTTGTGAACAATAAACTTCTGTAGCTACACCATCTATGTCAGTAACAAAAGGAGGTGCTCCATTTGTTACGCCATATTGGTATACAAACGAACTAGCATTTGAAATTGGTGAAAGATAAGTTAAAGTTGCTATCATTGGTACTAATATTCCTATTAATGTTATTAATAGTATTTTTAATCTTTTCATAATTTTCTTCCTCCTTTCCTTACTTATTTAATACCTTTTTATTAATTAAATATGCTCCGCATCCTATAATTGCAAATATTGCTATTGTTAATGCTATATATGTTACTGGACCACCAGTTTTAATACCTACAATTACGTTAGCTGATGAATTAGATTCATCTTCATTTGATGTTGTATCAAGTAAACCTTGATCATTGTATGCTTCTGTAATTTCTGCTCTATTTGTTATTGTATCAATTACGTCTTCTCCAACTTTCTTTGTTAATATTAATTTAAGTTCTTTAGATTCTCCTGGATTTATTACTACATCAGCAAGACTAGTATTTACTGCTGTATCACCTGACATATACCAATCTTCATTTAAGTTTGAACTAAATTCAAGTTGTTCTGGTATATAGTCTACAACTTTTTTAGCATATCCAGGTACATTACCATTGTTTGTAATTGTAATTGTATATTCTATAACTGCATTTGTATCTTCTGCTCTTTTTCCGTCAACATCAATTTTTGTAATTTTATCTTTGTCTAAATCTGTTGATTTATTATTTTTACCATCTGTTGTTTGAACTTTTGTTATAGACTTATCTAGTTGTAAATCAAATACTCCTTTTGTTACTAAACCTAAATCAATATTACTCATACTAGAATCTGTAATATCTAAGCTATCTGTAATTGCAATTCCATTATTTTCTGTTGTATTAATTGCATCTGAGTTTACGTCATCATCGATTCCTTGTTTTCTATATTCTGTTATTGAATATGTTGCATTATCATATTGGAATCTAACAATATATTTTCCTTTTATTATATCTGAAAGTATATATTCCCCATTTGAATCTGTTGTTGCTGTAATATCATCTCCATTTGAATTTCTAACAGCATCTCCTGTTTCTGCATCAACTAGTGATACTGGTATTCCTGAAAGCATTTGTTCATTGTTATCTTTTGTTCCGTTTCTATTTTCATCATACCAAACACTACCAGAAATTCTAAATGTACTTCCATCTTGAACATCTTCATTTTCAATTTTATTTTTTATTTCATCTTCGTATTTTTCTGTTCCGTCTCCTTCAACTTCGACTTTTACATTTGAATCCTCTTCTTCTTTAGTTGGATCTGTTATCTTGTTTACAGCTGCTTTAACTACAAAGATAAGTGTTTCTCCTGCATTTAAGTCTACTGTTGCTGTTGATACTTTGTTTTCTAATAAATATCCATCAAAGATTTGTAAATCATCTATTGAATATGTTGTATTTAAATATTTTAAATTATCTGGTATTGTAACTGATGCTCTTACATTTTTAATTAAACCAGAACTTGTATTTTTAACTCTTATAGTATATGTAATTTCATCACCAAGTTGTAAATATTCTTTATCTACATCTGTAGATGTTGTTACTTCTAATTTACTATTTCCTACTGTATGTCTAATTATTTCACTCTTTTGATTTGCTACATTATTTCCAGAAACTTCTACTTGCATATTAATTGTTTCTTCTCTTGTTGGTTTTACTCTAAATATGAAGTTTCTTGTTGCACCAGCATTTGCTTCTATATCTCCGACATCTAATGTTAATACTTTATCATTCTCATTATAGCTTACTCCATCTGTTGATTGGTCTTCTCCAGCATAGCCTTGTGAAAATGCTTCTACATATTCAACATTATCTGGCATTGGTATTGTAGCTTTTACATTATTTATTTTTTCATCTGTTGCATTAGAAATATTTACATAGTATTCTATAACACTTCCAACACTTGAATTTTCTTCTGTTGGTGTTAAGAATTCAATATAAAAGCTTGCTTTTGACACTTGAATTTCAGCTGTTTCGACTTGTGTAGCTTTTTCTAAATTATCTGCAGAAAGTTCAACTGTTAATTTAAAGTTTCCTTCTTTATTTGGTTTTACCGCAAATGTTGCTTCTTTGCTTTCTCCAGTTTTTATATTTCCTAAATCTAATTCAATAGTTCTTTGATCTGGTTTTGCTTCATATCTTGTGCCCATAGGCTCTTGAACTAGTTCAGCATAATCTACCATATCTGGTAAATTAACTTTTAATTTAGCATTTGTTGCATCTACTTCACCATCATTTTTAACTGTTACAGTATATTCTATTGCATCTTGTGTTGAAGCTGTATTTTGTGCATTTGCAATAACTTGTGCATTTAATTCTGGACCTTTTCCTGTAGATACACCAACTGTTGGTGCAATAGCTTTTTGTGATATTACTTGATCCTCTTCAATATCATCATAAAATACTGTATATGTTCCAAATGCATTTTCATTATGAGATAAATTTGCTGGTATTTCTACTTCATATGCCATATCGAATGAAGTTCCTTGAGGCATTGTATAATTATTTAATACTACTAAATAAGATTTTACTTTGCTCCAATCTGAAACTTTTGTTGTCCATCCATTTTCTTCGTTGTTTAAATCTTCTGTAGCTTCTCCATTTTCACTATAATAAATAGTTACATATTTTGAATCTACTCCAGAAATTCCAATTCCAGAAGTTACTACTGTATTTACTGTTGTTCCTAAATCATCACCATTTGATTTTTTATTTCCTTCAAATGGAATTCTTCCTAATACTTTAGGATTATTTATATCTTTTCCATAATTATTTATTACTGTGGCTTTCATAGTTACTGTCTTAGAATTTGACATTGTTTCTATTTTTCCAGCTTGTTCTTTATTTGATAAAGATACTACTTCATCATTTCCTTCATCAAAATTAGAAACACTACTTAATAATACAACTCCTTGAGGAGCATATATATTTACTGGTAATTTATATGTTCCATCATTCTCATAACTAATTGCTTTTTCATTAGTTACTTTTAATGTTGCTTCTTTATTTGCACTTGCTGCAGTTCTCTTTAATGTTATATCTGTATTTATTACAATATTTATACCTTTACTTATATCTGTAACAAATTCTGTTTGATCCCCTTGCATTGTAACTCTTATTGTCTTTGTTCCATTTTTATTTGTTACTACATTATAATCTTTTATAGATATTCCATCATTGTATAATAAATTAATTGTTTTTATTTCCAATGTTTCTATTTCATTAGGTAATGTTATTTCTACTATTGGATTTCTAAATAAATCACATGTATTATCATTTGATTTTAATATAGCTTTTATTTCTACGTTTTCATTTTTTGTTGTAGTAGTTAAGTTTGTATTATTCATATATAATTCTGCTTTTGTTGTTGTTTCATTTAATTTTGTAGTTTCTTTTATTTCATTAAGTTCTTTTACCATATCATCAAATGAAATACTTCCATTAACTGTTGTTTCTATTGTTGCAATTTCGTTTATAACCTCTCTTGTTAATGATGTTTTTGCTTTTATTGCTTTATTTATATTAATTGTTAAAATTCCTTCTGTAATTGGCTTTGATGTTACTATTTTTATAGCAGAAGTATTTTGATTATCAAAATTAATATTTATATTTCCATTTTCATCCGTCTCAGTATTCTTATCTATTCCTGCAATCTTCTTATCATTTTGATTAAATAATTCGATAGTTCCATCTTCACCTAATAATTTGTCAAATATATTTTTCTTTAAAGATATTGATTTATAATATATATTATCTGAAGATTGGATCATCTCATCTTCATCTACAATAAATTGTGGATTTGCTTCGTTAATAGTAATTTCATTTACTGCATCAGCATAAGCAATATTAGCAGTTATTGTAGAATTATATATTGTTTCATATTTATTATTTGCATACATATATCCTTTATAAATTTCGTTTGTTGCTGAAGCATTTAAACCTACAAGTTCATTTAATTTTTCTTCAAGTTGCATATCTTTGTTTTCGTTTACTTTAACTTCATTTTCGTCAACATATGTTTGTATTGTTGCTTCTGCATTCAAATTTACAGTAATAGACTCAGCTTTTACATCATGATAAATATATGTAATATAGAATTTATCTTCTCCTTTTTTCCATACTACTTGATTATCATTTTCTTCGTTATCTATATTTATTTCTATTTTTCCAGAATTGTTATCATAATACCACATATCATTAGAAAATGCTGTTCCTTCTGAATCACCATTTGTAGCAGTTGTATTAGCAAATATTCTAACTTCATCTGGTAATTTGTCTGAAATCTTTGGAACTGTTACATCAATTTTTGTATTCTTAACTGGTAATGCATTATTTTCAATTAATGAAGTTATTTCTGTTTGAATATATGTTCCTGTGCTTTCTGTTGTTTCATAATCTCCATATTTTATTACTTCTTGAGTTAATTTTGCATTTTTTGTCGCATTCCAATTTAATCTAGTCTCTATACTAGATTTAATGTTTCTCTCTTTACCATTTTCGTTATAATATGTACCTGTTATATTTAGTTCAGTTTCTTTAGAGAAATAGTCTAGATTCATATTGTCATTTCTAACAAATTCAACTGGAAGCTCTATTTCGATATCTTCCCCTGCTTCAATTTGATTTAAAGTAATTTGATTATTGTTAAAATCAATAGATTTAACTTTTTCGTTTCCAGCAAATGAATTTTTAATAGCAAAATTTGGAGAATCAATATTAATTACTGCATTTTGCAAATATCCAACATTCTTTACATTTACTCGTATATATAGTTTTTGTTCTGTAAATATATCTGCATCTATGCTGTGCTTTTTCGAGTCTCCTTCCTTAAAATACGCATCAAATTCAACATTTTTATTGTTTGATACTATCCCCTGTTTTTCTAATTCTTCATATGCAGCATAAACAGAACTTGTTAATGTGCTAATATAAGTCATCATTAAACAAATCACTGTAATGGCTGCAACTAATTTGTTTATAAGATCCTTCTTCATAATTTCCTCCTATAAAATTAATACTCCACATATCTCTATTATAAACTTTTTTTCCTTATTTTTCAATGGTTTTACTACATTTATTTACTTTTTATGTAAATTTTAACTTTTTAATTTTTCTTTTCTTATAAAAATACATTTTTCGACATCTATAAATCATTAACTTTTTATAATTCTTTTAACATTTTATTGTATTTTTTAATATAATACATTAATTCAGTTCATATATTATTAATATATTATAAATTTATTATGCCATTTGATGGCTTGATTGGAGGTTTTATGGATAATCTTGATATGGCAAAATTAATGAAATTATTTTCAAATGTAAGCAAGGACGATTTAAATAAAAGTATGGAAATAGCGAATAAAATCATGAAGTCAGAAAATAAAGATCAAATTATAGAAAAGTTAAAAAATGATTTAAATAATAAGAATAAAAACGGGAATTAATAATTTCTGTAGATGTTAATTTTTTTATTGTGTGTATTCATGTAGCATACATTTGTCTATATCTTTTTGCACAACTAAAAAATGTTTATTTTTGAAAACAAATTTTATTTAAACAGGAGGTGAACCATTATGGATGATGATATTTCAAACTTGTTAAATAATCTTACAAAAAATGTTAATTCCAATGGTGAAAATACTTTTAATGCTGAATCTTTAAAACACATTTTAGAAAATTTTAACAACTCTAATAACACCTCAAAAAATGATGGTTCTACAATTCCTGATATAGATTTAGATACTATTTTTAAAATAAAAAATATTATGGAAAAGTTAAATTCTTCTAAATCTAATTCTGGTTCAAATTTACTTTTAGCATTAAAGCCTTTTTTAAGAGAAAGTAGACAATCAAAAGTTGATAATTATGTTCAACTATTAAAAATACTTCCTCTATTAGAATCTTTTAAAAATAGTGATTCTACTAATCGGTGGTGACCATAAAAATGTATAGATATCCACCATATTTTTATAATAATTTTAATAAGTCACATCATTTAGATAATAATTGTCAAAATAAAATTAATGAACAAGAAAAAACAAAAAAAGATGATGTAAATTATATTTCTTTTTTAGGTTTTTCGATCTATTTTGATGATTTATTAATTATTATGTTGCTTTTTATTTTATATAACGAAAAAACTGAGGATAAAGAATTATTATTTTGTCTTGTATTACTTTTACTATCCTAAATATCAATATTTCTAATTTAACATTAATTTAAGAATCATAACCACCCGTGAACGGGTGGTTTGCTCATCCCCTAGAAGGGGAATTACTTGCTCACCACCTGAAAGGCGGT
>CALYAJ010000020.1 GCA_944393485.1 uncultured Clostridia bacterium | reverse complement strand
GTTTTTTATATACTAAAGTTTTTTACCCACCACTGGTAGAACCAGTGGTTTATTCAAGCTAAAGCGCCAACAAAAAACGAACTTAAACATAATTATTTAAGTTCGTTAATTTCTTTGACCAATTATATCTGTGGATTTAAACCTTACGTTTTTATCACAGTTTAAATTATAGTATGTACTTAAAAGAAAAAAGAAAATTATAATAATTTATAATTTTCTTATATATATTATTGAAGTCCATATTTTTTCTTGAATTTATCTGCTCTACCACCTGTTGTATCTTTTCTTAAGTTGCCTGTCCAGAATGGATGACATTTTGAGCAAACATCTACTTTCATAGATTCTTTAGTTGAATTTGTTTCAATTACATTTCCGCAAGCACATGTAATTGTTGCTGCAGTATATTTTGGATGTATTCCTTCTTTCATTTATGTTCACCTCTTCCTTTTTTTCGTAAAATGCTGAATATAATCATAACACATATTGTGTTTTTTTTCAATACCTTTTTTAATTTATTTGATTAGCGTTTTCAGTATCTAAAATATATTGCCCTGATGTTTCTAGTTCTTCTTTTAAAGATGTTTTATTAACTAATTTTATTGTTATATTAAATAAGCATGCAATTACTAATATTATTACACCTATTCTTTTCCAGTATTTAGCTATCATAAAAGCATCTCCTTTCTTGAACTCATATTTCTATTATACTATATTTTGCTTATTTGTCAATATTTTTACAGTTGTATAAATTATGTATTTTTCTTAATATTATGGAAAAAATATTTAAAGGTGATTTACAATGAAAAATTATGCTAAATTTTTAAAAAATAGATTTATATTATTAATTATTACCCTATTTTCTATTTTTATTTTTTCTGGTTGTGAAATGCAAGAAAATAATTCCGAAACAAATTCTATTGAAGTAAATAGAACTAATTTTGAAATTTCAAATAATTCAATTCCTCAAAGCACAGTAAATTCTGAAAATTCCACAAATTCTGAAATTTCAAATAAAACTGATACTACTTCTTCAACATCTAATACAAATAAAGTAATTTCTAAATATTCTACAAAAATATATTCAAAAGATAAAAACAGGCAAAACAATCTTGAAATAACTGCTAGTGCTTTAAATGGAACTGTGGTTAAGCCAAATGAAACTTTCTCTTTTACGCAAACTATCGGGCCTGCAAGCAAATCTAAAGGATATGAAAAGGCTGATATTTTTGATAGTAATGGTAACAAAATAAAAGGCTATGGTGGTGGAAATTGTCAAATAAGTTCTACTCTTTATAACGCTGTTTTAAAAGCTCCTTCTTTAAAGGTTGTAGAAAGACATGAACACAGTAATAAAGTTCCTTATGTTGCTGAAAATAAAGATGCAGCTGTAGCATATGGTAGTGTAGATTTTAAATTTAAAAATGAAAATGATTATTCTATAAAAATACTTGTACAAGCATCTAAAAGCTATGTGGTCGTAACTTTAGTAAAAATTTAATTTCATATATTTCCTTTTCGTGAATATACTTAAAGTATATAGTTCTAAAAGGAGATGATTAATTAAATGAATTTGTTAAAAAAACTTTTTATTGCTGTAATTATTTTTAGTATAATTATTACTCCAATATCTAGTTTAGCATATACGAACTCTTCTTATATTTGGTCTAATTTTGATTCTCTTTCTTCTGTTTCTTCTAGCTCTGATAACTCGATAAAAGATGCAAAGTTGGATCTTGCTTGTGAAAGTGCAATATTAATTGATCAATCAACAGGCAAAATTTTATATGAGCAAAATTCTCATGAGCAATTACGTCCTGCAAGCGTTACAAAAGTTATGACCATTCTTCTTATAATGGAAGCAATCGATTCTGGTAAATTAAATTATACAGATCAAATTCCTTGTAGTGAGAATGCTAGCTCAATGGGCGGATCTCAAATTTGGCTAGATTCAAAAGAAACTTTAAGTGTAGATGAAATGTTAAAAGCAATTTGTGTAGTTTCTGCAAATGATTGCACTGTTGCAATGGCTGAATATTTAGCAGGATCAGAAGAAAATTTTGTAATGCAAATGAATGCTAAAGCAAAAGAACTTGGAATGAATGATACAACTTTTAAGAATTGTCATGGTATAGATGAAGATGGTCATGTTTCATCTAGCTATGATATTGCGCTAATGTCTCGTGAACTTTTGGAAAAACATCCGGATATAACAAACTATACCACAATTTATATGGATTCTCTAAGAGACGGAAAATCTGAATTAGTAAATACTAATAAATTAGTTAGAAATTATAAAGGTGCTACAGGCCTTAAAACAGGCTCTACATCTCTTGCTCTTTATAATTTATCAGCATCAGCTACTCGTGATAATTTATCATTAATTGCTGTTGTGATGAAAGCGCCTACTACAAAGGATAGATTTCAAGATGCAACAAAATTATTAGATTATGGTTTTGCAAATTATTCATATAAAATATTAGGTGAAAAAGATGATATTGTTAAAACTGTTTCTGTTTCTAAAGGTGTTTCATCTTCTGTAGATGCTGTATTAGAATATGATTCTGGTACATTATTGCAAAAAGGCTCTGATGCTGATATTATTCAAAATCTTAATATTCCAGACACTATTTCTGCTCCAGTAAAAAAAGGAGATAAACTTGGAGAAGTCGTCTATACTTTAAATTGCGAAACAATTTCTACAATTGATGTAGTCGCTAAAGAAAATGTAGAAAAAATTGATTTCTTTAATATGACTAAACACATTTTTAATAGATGGCTTAATATGTATTAATATCAATTTTTCGTCAAAAAATTTTAGCTTGTTTAATTGATTGTAAGTCAAAATAAAAGCCAGCATTAATGCTGGTTTTTATTTTATAGGAAATTTTTCAGACTTTTTTGAAACAAGACCGAAGCTTCCTTTGTCTTTGTGTTTGCAAACCAATCAATAAATCTAGAAAAACAACTTTTATTATATTTTTTATTTTATTTTTCCTGTCTTATATGCTTCTAATAATTTATTTAAGTCTTTAATTTGTCCTTCTAATTCTTTTCCTATATCAGTATCTGCAATTCTTTTTCTTTCTATCTTTTCTACGATTTGTTTTGTAGAATGTAAATCTGTTTCATTTTTTATTGCATCTTCTGTAGATGTAAATGGTTCATGTTCAGCTAAAACTAGCCCATAAGAATTATATATTAAAGTATATCCTGCAATTCCTGTTGTTTTTTGATATGCTTTAGAAAGTCCTCCATCTATTATTAATAATTTTCCATTTGCTTTTATAGGACTATCACCATCTTTTAATTTTACTGGTACATGTCCTACAATTATTCTGCCCTCTTCTTCATTTATATTAAATTCTTTTAATATTTTTTTACATATCTCTTCATCTTGCGCAAATGAATAAAAAGGATTTTTTATTTCTTTTTTTAAATTTTTATCATCTAAAAAATATCTTTCAAATGTTTTCATTGCATCTTTACAAAATATTGGTGAATATTTTCCACACCATAAATACCACATAAAATCAATAGCATTTTCTTCTTTGTCATAAAATGCTTTTCTTGCTGTGTTGTCTATATAATCTAAAAATTCTTTTCCTCTTAAGTATTTCCCATCAAAATTTGCTACAATTAATTGTCCATATTCATCCATTGGAACACAACCATGTATTAATAAATTTTGATTATATATTTTATAAATACTGCCTTTGTTATATAAAAAATTTATATGCTTTTGAAGTTTTTCGCTATTTTTAAAACTTTTTATTAACTTTTCTACTACCTCTTTTTCTTTGCTAGACAATTCAAATGGTTTCTTAGGATTTATTGTTGGAAAATATTTATCTTTTAATTTATACTTATTTTTTCCTATTTCTATAGTTCCACTTTTATAATCAATTTTATCTAACAATAATCTATCTTCCATTTCATATTCTGGATGTTTTTTTATAATTTCTGCTTCTAACTTAAATTGAATTATTGCAGATGCTTTCTCAATTTTTCCCATTAACTCTGAGCTTATGTCTTTTTTTAATTCTTCTGCATAAGAATAGAAACTATCTGAAACATTTTCTTTATATGTTTCTTTTACAAAATCTGTAATTGTTCTTAAGTTTATTCCATATCCATCTTCTAATATAAATAAATTTCCATATCTTGCACATATTCTTACAACATTCATAATACATGCAGGATTGCCACAAACTGCTCCCATCCATAATATATCATGATTTCCCCATTCTATATCTATTGAATGATATTTCATGAGTTTATCTATAATTATATTTGGACCTGGTCCTCTATCGTAAATATCTCCTATTATATGAAGATGATCTATAGCTAATTTTTGAATTAAATTTGATATTTCTATTATGAAAGATTCTGCTCTTCCAAGTTTTATTATAGAATTTATTATTTGCTGATAATATGTTTCTTTATCTTTTGATTCTAAATTATCATTTAATAATTCATCTATTATATATTCATAATCTTTAGGTATAGCTTTTCTCACTTTTGACCTGCTATATTTTGAAGCAACTACCTTGCATAATTTAATTAGCCTAAACAGAGTTATTTTATAAAATTCATTTAAATTATTTTTATTTTCTTCTTTTATTAATTTTATTTTTTCTTCAGGATAATATACTAATGTAGCAAGTTTTCTTCTTTCACTATTTGTCATAGAATAACCAAATATCTCATCAATTTTAGCTTTTATAACACCAGAGGCATTTTTTAATATATGAAAAAAAGATTCATACTCTCCATGTAAGTCACTTAAAAAATGTTCTGTACCTTTAGGCAAATTTTGAATTGCTTTTAACTTTATTATTTCTGTGCATACATCTTGAATTGTTTGAAATTTCTCTGAAAGCAATTCTAAATATTTTATTTCTTGATTATCCATTCATTTCACCTATTCTTCTCTTTTTTATAAAATTCTTACTTTGTCAAAATTTTTAATTTATTATTCAGAACAAATTGGAAAGCCTTAATATTGTACTAACTTTATCCTTCTCTTTGGCTTTCCATAAATTTGTTCTGTGCCAATTTTACGTTAGTAAAATTGTGTACAACTCTTGGATCAAAACGACTTTTATACAATAGGAAAGCATAACTTTCCTATTGTATAACAAATGTCTAAAAGATGATTAGCTTTCCTAATCATCTTCTACTTCTTCTGTTTGCACTTCTTTTTCATATTCAAATGGTCTTTTAATTGTTATACTTTTTTTCTTCTTTTTATTTTCTTCTGTTTTTGAACATTTATTAATTAATGCATTGGCTTTTTCCATAACATCTGGAACATAATCTAATAATTTATCAACAGATGATGAATGATCTATTGGTAATAATTTTACATTATCTTTTTGTACTACTAAAAATGCTATTGGACTTATATTTACTGCTGCACCACTGCCACCACCAAAAGGTAGTTTATATTCTATAGATTCTTCCGTTTCCTTTCTATTATAATTATCTATTGTTTCACTATTAAATTCGCTTCCTCCTGATGCAAATCCAAAAGTAACTTTTGATAATGGAATTATTACACCATTATTTATTTCAATTGGTTTACCTATAATAGTATTTACATCTATCATATCTTTAATACTATTCATAGTTGTGTCCATAAGACCTTCTATAGGATTTATTTGCATTTTTTTCCTCTCTCCTTCGTTTTAAATTTTCACACATTAAACTTATAATATGTATAAGTTTAATACTCGATACACTACTTATATCTAATTCATACATTGTATTCATATTATAATTAAAATTTACTTTATATTTACCAAATTCATTATCCAAATTATTCTTGGCCATAATAACAGATAGCACAGATGAAATTATTACTGTTATAAAAGATAATAGCCATATATATTCTCCTTGTAAATCTATTTTTATATATAGTTCTTCTATTTTGGTTAATTTTAATAGTTCTGTTGTATCAATTTTAAATTTTGATATATTCTCTTTTGTTAAATTTCTTTTTAAATCAGCCAATTTGAATTTGTTTTTAAAGAATTTGCTTTCTAATAAATCTAATTCAAAATATGAAAATATTTTTAAAAATTTTAATACTAGCTTTATTTTTCCACTTTTAATTTTATTATTTACTATTTTTAAATTATCAAGATGAATTTGTAGAGTTGTTAATGCTAGTACTAGCAAAATTATTCCAATTCCTAAACATACGTAAAAAAATACTAGCATTTTTTTCACCTCGCTAGTATTTTTACCATTTTTTATATAATTATACTATTTTTTTCTTTTTCTCTACTACAATATCATCAAATAATTCTTCTTGTGTAGTATTTACTTTATTTCTTCTAGACATCTCTAGTAATCCACTAAAAGCTGTTACTACTTCTTGTTTATTATGTTCTTTTATAGAAAATAATTTATTAAATACAAATTTATTTTTTTTGATTAATACTTTAAACATTTCTTTTACTTTACTTGTTACCGTATATGTATCTGTTAAAGCTATTTTTTTTATGTTTTCTGCATTTTTATTTACTTTTTGTTCTAATTTATCTAATAAATTTTTATATAAATTTGGAATTACATCTTTATCATATTCTTTTTCTATATTTTGTTTAGGCAATTCTATTTTTTCTGTTGTTCCAAAATATATATTACCAGTTTCTTCGTAATTTTTTTTAAATTTTTTTATTATTTCTTTATATTTTTTATATTCTATAATTCTTTGTATTAATTCCTCTTCTGTTAGTTCTTTTTCATCATCATCATCTTGTTTTGGAAGTAATGTTTTTGATTTTAAATAAATTAATGTAGAGGCCATAACTAAAAACTCACTTGCTATATCTAAATTCATCTCTTCCATTTGATTTAAATATTCAATATATTGATCTGCTATTTCATTTATTTTTATATCATAAATATCCATTTTATTTTTATCTATTAAATGACATAGCAAATCTAAAGGGCCTTCAAAATTTTCTATTTTTATTGCATATTTTTTTGTTTCTAACATTAACATATTTGCCATTTTTTACTCCTCTATTTTTATGTTTTCTATTTTATATCCTTTTCTTAATAAATAATTTTTTATTGTTTCTGGATCTGTATTATGTATTTTCTTATTAACTATTTTTTCTGCAGATTTTCTTTCAAAATCTTCTAATTCATCTATATTTTCTCTTACATAATCTTCTACAATAGTTCTTGGTAATCCTTTATTATATAATTTATAAATTATTTCTTTTATTGACATAGCCTTTAAATTCATAAACTCATACATTATTTTCTTTATGTATTCTTTATCATTAATATAATTTGCTTCTTTTAAATATTCAATTATATCTTCTAACAAATTTTCCTCTATATCATTTTTAAATTTTGTTCTAACTTCACTTTCAGTTCTTTTTTTATACATTATATATTTTAAAACTTTTGTCTTTTGTTTGTCAAATTCTTCTATACTATACATATTTTTTCCTTCTTTTATATTATTTTAAGCTGCTAACATTGTAGCTAGCAGCCTAATTATTTTTAGCCTTATTTCTTTTTGGCAGTTTTATTTTTATCTTCTACAAGTACTACAACTTCGTCGTCATCATCTTCTTTTTTTTCATCATCACCTAAACTTTGTTCAAATGCTTTCTCGAAATTATCTCTTACTTTCTTTTCTACTTCTGCCATAATATCTGGATTCTCTTTTAGGTATTTTTTAACATTTTCTCTTCCTTGACCTATTCTATTACCAGCATAACTAAACCAAGAACCACTCTTTTCTATAATGTCTAAGTTTACTGCCATATCTAATATATTTCCTTCTTTTGAAATACCTTTACCATAAACTATATCAAATTCGGCCTCTCTAAATGGTGGTGCAACTTTGTTTTTAACAACTTTAACTCTTACTCTACTTCCTGTTACTTCACCATCTTGTTTAATATTTTCTATTTTTCTTATATCCATTCTAACTGATGCATAGAATTTTAAAGCTCTACCACCTGTAGTTGTTTCTGGATTTCCAAACATAACACCAATTTTTTCTCTTAATTGGTTAATAAATATAATTACAGTTTTTGATTTATTTATTGCTCCAGCAAGTTTTCTTAACGCTTGTGACATTAATCTTGCTTGAAGTCCCATATGAGAATCTCCCATATCTCCATCTATTTCTGCTTTTGGAACTAATGCTGCAACAGAGTCTACTACTATTACATCTAATGCTCCACTTCTTACAAGCGCTTCTGTAATTTCTAATGCTTGTTCCCCAGTATCTGGTTGAGATACTAATAAATTATCTATATCAACACCTAAGTGTTTTGCATATACAGGATCTAATGCATGTTCTGCATCTATAAAAGCTGCTTCACCATTTTGTTTTTGTGCTTCTGCAATTATGTGTAATGCAAGTGTTGTTTTTCCAGAAGATTCTGGTCCATATATTTCTATTATTCTTCCTCTTGGTACACCACCAATTCCCAATGCTATATCTAAACTTAAAGCTCCTGTAGGTATTGCTTCTACTTCCATTGCTTTAAATTCTCCTAATTTCATTAATGAACCTTTTCCAAATTGTTTTTCTATTTGACTCATTGCAACTTCTAATGCTTTTTTTCTTTCTAAGTTTTCTTCACTCATTATTTTTCCTCCTATGAACATGTGTTTGTTCTATTATATACTAATTTATTTTTTTGTCAATACTTTTTACTGTTTTGAAAAGATAAAATTTTTTCAAAACAACAAGGTTAAGTTTCCTATCTCTGTGCAATTGCAAAGCAATCTGCACATGTAAAGCCACTTTTCTTATTGTATAGAAACTTCCTAATAAGTGCCAGTTACATGTAGCAGGTCTTTTTTTATTTTATCTTCTGTACCAATTTTCTATTCCGTAAAAAATATTATATTGGTTTGGCTCAACATCACCTATTAAGCTTGTACTATAAATTACATTTGTTTTATTAAAATATAAACTTATATATGGTACTTCTGTTTTATATATGTTTATTAAACTATTTGTATCTTCTTTAATTTTGTTTTCATCTGTAGCATTTAATAATTCTGTTAATAAATTATTTACTTCATCATTTGTATAATTTGCTAAATTTCCTGATCCAAAATATGTTACTAAACTTGGTGAAAATGATGAATTTGTTCCTGTTATAATCATCTCATAATCTTTATCATTTAATGCAGTATTAAATCTTTTATCATTTAATTCCTTTATAGTTACTTTTATTCCAATATCTTCTAAGCTTTTTTCTATTTCTTCTGCTACTTTTACTTGATTACTATTATCAGAATTTACTGTTAATTCAACATTTAACCTAATTGTATTGTAATTTTCTCTTTTTTGCCATGAACCATATTTATATGACCATCCACCATCTATTAAAACTTGTTTTGCTTGATCTGGATTATATCCAATACTACTTCCATTTGTATCAAAAGTCCAGTTTCCACAATCTAATGGATTATCTGCAACATAGTATTTACCTCCATAAACACTTGAAACTATTCCACTTTTATCTATAGCATACGAAATTGCTTTTCTTACTTCTGTTCTACTTAGTATTGATTCTTCACAATTTAATGCTATAAAATCATGCTCTCTACCATAATATTCTTTTTTATTGTAGCCAATTTTTCCTATATTATCTTCTATATTTAAGTTTTGTGTAGTTAATAAATCTATATTCCCTAACTTAAACGCATTATAGGCTTCACCCATAGAAGAATATTTATTAACATTTATTGTCTGTATCTTTGCATTTTTTTGAGAAATATTCCACCAGTTTTGATTTTTAGTTAAAGTAATTGTATTATCTTGATTTGCTGTAATTTGATACATTCCCGTGGCAATAGGTGTTAGATTTTTATCTGTATTTTGAATATCCTGTCCTGAATAATAATTTAATGATACTATTGGGAAAATTAAATTATATTCAAAAAATGGAACTGTTGTATCCAAATTTATTCTAATACTATAATTATCTATAATATCTACACTACTTATATGTTGTACATTATAACTATAAATTGAACTTATTTGTTTTAATGTTTCTATAGTATATTTTACATCTTGTGCGGTAAATGCAGTTCCATCTTGCCATTTCACATCATTTCTTAATTTTATAATATATGATGTATCACCTGATTTAGCCCATTCTTTAGCTAAGCATGGTTCTAATTTATAGTTTTTATCTAATTGTAATAATGGTTCAAAAACAAGCTTAGTTATTTCTTGTACATTTCTATTAGTACTTATTAATGGATTTATATTATCAAAATTAACAATTTCTAATCTTAAATCTGTAAGTGTTTGACTTGTTTGTTCTGTATTTTGTTTAGTTTGATTATTTGCTTTATTTGATTCATCCTTATAAAAAGTATATATTGCTACTCCAACAATAATTATTACTAATATAAAAAATATATATTTAATAAAATTTGATTTCATTTTCCACTCCAACTCTATATAATAATTTTCTTGTTTTATAATATATTACTTTCTTATATTTTTCAAGATAGTTAAATAATAATTTTAAACCATAATACTATATATTAAATCTAAAAGGAGAGCATACATGCTCCCCCATTAAATTATATTATTTATTACTTTCTAGATTCTATAATTAATTTCATCCCCGTTCTGTCTTCACCTTCGACTTGTACCTCGGCAAATGCGGGTATACATACTAAATCTACTCCAGATGGTGCAACAAATCCTCTTGCTATTGCAACTGCTTTTACAGCTTGATTTAGAGCTCCTGCTCCTATTGCTTGCATCTCTGCTTTGTTATTTTCCTTTACCAAACCTGCAATTGCTCCTGCAACTGAATTTGGATTTGATTTTGATGAGATTTTTAAAACTTCCATTTTTTGCCTCCTATAATTTATTTTTTAGTTCATCTTGTGACTGATATATTTATATTATATCTGGTAATCTTTGTAAATATGTTTTCCCATTTTTTAGGAGGTTTATATCGCGTAATTCCCTATAATTCGACTTTTATTTCGTATTTATTCTAATTATTTCTTCTGCTCGATTTGTTTCGTCATTTATTTTAAAAACACAACCATTTAACATTGGTTCACTTTCAGCTAATTTATATCTTTCTGGAAGTGATGTTACAAATCTTTTAAAAGATACTCCAATATCCATTCCTATAACAGATTTTTTAGGACCTGTCATACCAATATCTGTTATATATGCTGTTCCTTTTTCTAAGATTTTTTCATCTGCAGTTTGTACATGTGTATGTGTACCATAAACAATGCTGTATTTTCCATCTAAATAATAGCCCATAGCTATTTTTTCTGCAGTCGCTTCTGCATGAAAATCTAGTATAAAAATATCAACTTCATTTTTTAACTTATTATATATTTCATCTGCAACTATAAAAGGATTTTCTGATAACACACCCATTGAAGTTCTTCCTATTAAATTTATAACAGCAATTTTTTTATTATTTATATTAAATATGCTGTAACCATTTCCTGGTAGGCCTTTAGTATAATTTGCAGGCCTTACAATTTTTTTATCATCTATAAAAGAAAATATATCTTTTTTTCCCCAAGTATGGTTTCCCATTGTTATTACATTTGCACCAGCTTTTATTAATGAATCAAATATCTTTTTATTAATTCCCATTCCACCTGCTGAATTCTCGCCATTTATTACGCAAAAATCTATATTATATTTTTCTTTTAATTTTGGTAATTCCTTTATAGCTTTTTTTACTCCTGTTTCTCCTATAATATCTCCAATCGCTAAAATATTCATAATTTACCTTCTTTCTAATTCGGTTATATTATATAGTAGGTTTTGTTTTATTTCAAGTTTTAATATTAAAAGAAAAACACAAAAAAGGTAGCATTTCTGCTACCTTTTTTTATTTTGCATAATCGATTACTCTTGTTTCTCTTACTAGGTTAACTTTTATTTGTCCTGGATAATCCATTTCTTTTTCTATCTTTTCTGCAATTTCTCTACCTAGTATTGTCATTTGACTATCAGAAATTTTATCAGGTTTTACAATAATTCTTATCTCCCTACCAGCCTGGATTGCATAAGATTTATCTACACCATCAAATGAATCTGCAACAGATTCTAATTCCTGTAATCTCTTAATATATGCTTCTAAAGTTTCTCTTCTTGCACCTGGTCTTGATGCTGATATAGCATCTGCTGCTTGTACTAAAACAGCTTCTATTGTTTGTGGCTCTACATCTCCATGATGTGCTTCAACAGCATTTATAACTGCAGGATTTTCTTTGTATTTCTTTAAAACTTCCACACCAATTTCAACGTGAGTTCCTTCCATATCATGGTCTAAGGCTTTTCCAATATCATGCAATAAACCAGCTCTTCTTGCAAGCTTTGGATCTAATCCTAATTCTTCTGCCATAATTCTTGCTAAGTTTGAAACTTCTATAGAGTGATTTAAAACATTTTGTCCATAACTTGTTCTATATTTCAATTTTCCAATTAATTTTATTAAGTCTGGATGTAATCCCATAACTCCTGTTTCTAATGTTGCTCTTTCTCCTTCTTCTTTAATAGTTTCTGCTAATTCTTCTTTAGCTTTTTCTACCATTTCTTCAATTTTTGATGGATGTATTCTTCCATCATCAATTAATTTTTCAAGAGCAATTCTTGCAACTTCCCTTCTTAATGGATCAAATCCTGAAAGTACAACTGCTTCTGGAGTATCATCAATAATTAAGTCAACACCTGTAAGTGTTTCTATAGCTTTAATATTTCTACCTTCTCTTCCTATAATTCTACCTTTCATATCATCATTAGGAAGTGATACTATTGAAACAGTAGTTTCTTGTGAATGGTCTGCTGCACATTTTTGGATTGAATATCCAATTATTTCTTTAGCCATTTTATCAGCTTGTTCCTTGAATTTTTGTTCTTTTTCTTTTATTAAAACAGCTTTTTCATTTGTTATTTGTTCATCAAGCTCTTTTAATAATTGTTCTTTCGCTTGTTCAGAAGTTAATCCAGAAATTCTTTCTAATTCTTCCCTTTGCATTGAAATAATTTTTTCTAGATTTTCCTTTTCTGTTTCTAGTTCTTGTCTTTTTTGTTCGATTTCTTTTTCTTTCTTTTCCAAATTATCAGTTTTCTTATCGATATTTTCTTCTCTTTGGAACAATCTTTTTTCTTGGTTTTGTATTTCGCCTCTTCTTTCTTTAATCTCTTTATCTAATTCATTTCTGGCATTCATGATTTCTTCTTTTGCTTTAAATATTTCTTCTTTTTTCTTATTCTCAGCATCTTTGTTAGCATTTTCGATAATTTTCTTTGCTTCTTCTTCTGCACTTTGAATTTTAGATTCTGCTATTTTTTTTCTGTAAGCTACACCTACAAAAAAGAATATAACAGCAGAGATTACAATAGAAGCGATAATGATTAATGTATTCATAATCCCTCTACCTCTTTCTATTAAATTTTCAATGTACGTTGTAAATATATATATAAGTAAAGTTAGCTTATAAATGTTTTTTACAAAATTGCATTACTTAAGTTACTTTACTTTTATGCTTCAGAAAAATTTTTGAATTTTCCTTACACAATAAACTTTTTTAATATATTTTTACTCACAATATAATTTTATCTTTAATATGCAATACTGTCAAGGTCATTTATGTAAAATATTTTATTTTAATTTACATATAAAAAGGATAGTTATAATTACTATCCTTTCCTATTTTTTTCCCATTTTTTTCTAATAAATTTTAATGACATACTAGATAAAGCAAAACCAATTACAGGAACTAGTGAACTAAGCCATATATTTGATATATGATTTATTAATGCAGAATAAATAACAACTACTATATATGTTAATATGCAAATACATATCTTTCTCATATTACTTGTTTCCCAAGCTTTGTCTGCTTCGACTCTTTTATTTCTTTCTTTTATTTCTTCTATTTCTTGTTCAACATCCATGCTAGTCCCCTATCTTTCCTTATTATCAATTTCTTTTTTCATTCTAGCTAAAAATTCATCTGCATCTATTTGTCCAATATCTCCCTCTTTTCTAGATCTTACAGCTACAGCATTTGCCTCTATTTCTTTATCACCAACAACTAACATATATGGTATTTTTCTTAATTGTGCTTCACGGATTTTGTAACCAATTTTCTCATTTCTATCATCAACTTCAATTCTTATACCAGCTTTTCTGTATTTATCTTCTATTTTTCTAGCATATTCTAATTGAGCATCAGAAATTGGTAATATTTTTGCTTGTGTTGGTGCAATCCATAGTGGTAAAGCTCCTTTTGTTTCTTCTAATAAGAATGAAATAAATCTATCTGAAGAACCTAAAATTGCTCTATGAATTACTACTGGTCTATGTGCTTTTCCATCTTCACCTATATATTCCAAATTAAATCTTTCTGGTAATGCAAAATCTAATTGACATGTTGGAATTGTTACATCATGATTTAATGCTGTTCTTATTTGTATATCAATCTTTGGTCCATAGAATGCTGCTTCTCCTTCTGCTTCGTAAAAATCAATATTTAATTCTGTTAATATTTCTCTTAATTGGCTTTCTGCTGTCTCCCACATTTCATCATTATCAATATATTTTTCTTTATTAGCTTTATCTCTTAAAGATAATCTAAATTTAAATGCTGAAGCTGGGAATCCAAAGTCTTTTTGATATACTTCAAATATTAAGTTTATAACTTTTCCAACTTCTTCTTTTATTTGGTCAGGTCTTACAAATAAATGAGCATCATTTTGGCACATTTCTCTAACTCTTTCTAGTCCACATACACTTCCACTTGCTTCATATCTAAAGTCATGTGCAAGTTCACCTATTCTTATTGGTAAATCCCTATATGAATGTAATTTATTTTTATAAATTAACATATGATGTGGACAGTTCATTGGTCTTAGAACCATTTCTTCATTATCCATCTTCATAACTGGGAACATATCTTCTTTATAATGATCCCAATGTCCACTTGTCTTATATAAATCAACATTTGCAAGTGATGGTGTATATACATGTTTATATCCAAGTTCTATTTCTTTATCTTGAATATATCTTTCTAGAATTCTTCTAATCGTTGCACCATCTGGTAAATACATTGGAAGTCCTGAACCTACAAGTTCATGTGTCATAAATAAATCTAATTCTTTTCCAATTTTTCTGTGATCTCTTTCTTTTGCTTCTTCTAATAATTTTAAATAATCTTCTAATTGAGATTTTTTAGGGAATGAAATTCCATAAACTCTTTGAAGCATTTTATTCTTTTCATTTCCTCTCCAATAAGCTCCTGAAGCTGATAATAATTTTACAACTTTTACTTTTCCAGTACTCATTAAATGAGGTCCTGCACATAAATCCACAAATTCACCTTGTTTATAGAATGATATTTCTTCTCCTTCTGGTAATTCTTCTATAAGCTCAACTTTATAAGGTTCATCATTTTCTTTCATAAATTTAATTGCTTCTTCTCTTGGTAAAGAATATCTCTCTATTGGTAAATCTTCTTTTATGATTTTTTTCATTTCTTCTTCTATTTTTTCAAAATCTTCTTCTGAAAAATGTTTTTCTGTATCAAAATCATAGTAAAATCCATTTTCTATTGCTGGTCCTATTGTTAATTTTACATCACCATATAATCTTTTAATTGCTTGTGCCATAATATGTGATGTTGTATGCCAATAAGCTTTTTTTCCTTCTAAATCCTCATCTTGAAATGTATGAATTACTAAATCACTATCTTCATTTATTTCATATCTTAAGTCTTGAACTTTTCCATTTATTTCTCCACATGTTGCATTTCTTGCTAGTCCTTCACTTATTTTTTTAGCTACATCTATTATAGATGTTCCTTTTTCTACCTCCATAATAGATCCATCTTTTAGTTTTAATTTAATCATATATATACCTCCTATTTATTAATAACATTTACAATATTATCCAAACTTTTAATTTGGTGAATTTAGCTATAGTTTACGATGTCAACTATATGTTTAATTGATGCAACTAAAAAGCACTCCTACGAGCTTTAATAGCCCATAGGAGTGCTTACACGGTTCCATCCTAAGTTTATCTTAATTAGATTATAACGTCATCAACGCCATAGGTTATTGGCCTAGGTGCTTAAAAAGGTAGTTTTTCAATTAGCTACATCTAAATTAGCTTTCAGCCTTTGGCTAATTCTCTCTAAAGATAAATTCTAATTTACTTTGTCTTTTTATTGCATTATACTTTTTCGGCAATCTTTGCCTCTTCTTGAACTTCATTAATTTTAATATCTCTAACATGGTCGATTTTTTCCCATGTAGTATTTCTTTTAAATAATACTTTAAAGTTTATTACAAGCCATGATCCTAAGAATAATGGATAACATAGTAATCCTTTAATCATAGGTTTTAATGGTCTTTTATCCAATTTTATAATTAGAATACCAGTTAGTATTGGTAAGAAAAATGTTGGTACTATATATCTTGCATAATTTATTATTAAATCCATTGTGGTCATACCATTATTTAAATACATAATTGCATTTATTAATAAAAGAATAAGTGCAATTACAAACATTGGTATACTTCCTAGAATATATAATAAACCATCAAAATTCATTAAAGTTTTATATTCTTTAACACCTTTTGCAAGTTCTTTTGTATATTTTTGTATACATTGGATATGTCCAACACTCCATCTGGTTCTTTGTGACCAAGATTGTCTAAATCCTACTGGTTGCTCATCATAAACAATTGCGTCTGTTGCCCAACCAAGTTTTTTACCTTTAATTATTCTTTTTAAAGAAAATTCTATATCCTCGGTTAATGTTTCTGTATCCCAACCATTTGGTTTTATTACATCAAATTTTACCATAAATCCTGTACCATTTAATAAAGGTGATAAACCTAAATTATATCTTGCTAAATGGTAGAAACGGTGCATTGTCCAATAGAATATTGCATATCCTGCTGTTACCCAGCTATCTGTTGGATTTTTAATATCCCTATAACCTTGAACAACATCTTCACCTTGGCATAATTTTTTATTCATTGCTTTTATAAAACCTTTATCAACAATGTTATCTGCATCAAATACAAAAAAGGCATCATATGGAGCATCTTCCTTTATTTTTTGTTGTAAAAACCATTGCAAAGCATATCCTTTTGTTTTCTTTTCACTATCAAATCTTTCATAAACAATGGCACCTTTTTCTCTTGCTATTTTTGCAGTATTATCTGTACAATTATCTGCTATTACATAGATATCATACAAATCTTTTGGATAATCTTGATTTTTTAAACTTTCTATTAAGTTTCCAACTACTGCTTCTTCATTATGAGCAGGTATTATTGCCATAAATCTATGATTTTTATTTATTAATAATGGCTTTTCTTTTAATTTTACCAGTGAACATATACTTATCATTAATTGGTATAGCCAAAATATAGTAAGAACCCATACTAGTGCTTGTTGAATTATATATAAATATTCCATTTTTTCCCTCTCTTTATATTATTTATAATATAATATTCACTACATTTACAATTATACTACCTTTATGTGTTTTTTGCAACTTTTGACAAAATTTAATAAAATCTTAATATTATTTATTTTCTTCGTCTACATCTTTAATTGATAAGTTAATTCTGTCTTGATCATCTATTTCTATTATTTTAACTTTTACAATTTGTCCTTCATGAAGTACATCTTCAACATTTTTTATTCTGTCTTTTGAAATTTTAGAAATATGAACTAATCCTTCTTTTCCATTTCCTAAATCTATGAAAGCACCAAAGTTCATTATTTTTAATACTTTTCCTTCATAAACTTGCCCAACTTCAAATTCTCTTACAATATCTTCTATAATTTCTTTAGCTCTGTTAGCTTGTGCTTCATCTGAAGAATAAATATATACTTGTCCATCTTCTTTAATATCTATTTTAACACCTGTTTCATCAATAATTTTATTTATTGTTTTTCCACCAGTTCCAATTACATCTTTTATTTTGTCTACTTTTATTTTCATATTAACAATTCTTGGTGCATATTTAGATATTTCAGCTCTTGGTTTATCTAATTGTTTTAACATTACTTCTTCTAGTATATATTTACGTGCAATTCTTGTTCTTTCGAAAGCTTCTTTTATAATTTCATATGATAATCCATCAACTTTTATATCAACTTGAATTGCTGTTATTCCTTTTTCTGTTCCACCAACTTTAAAGTCCATATCTCCAAAGAAGTCTTCTATTCCTTGAATATCTGTAAGCATTACATAATCATCTGAACCATTTGGATCTGTAACTAATCCTGTAGAAATTCCAGCTACTGGTCTTTTTATTGGTACACCTGCATCCATTAATGCTAATGTACTTGCACAAATACTTGCTTGTGATGTTGAACCATTTGAAGATAATACTTCTGATACAACTCTTATTGCATATGGAAATTCTTCTTCGCTTGGTAAAACTGGTACTAATGCTTTTTCTGCTAATGCTCCATGTCCTATTTCTCTTCTTCCTGGTCCTCTTGATGGTCTTGCTTCACCAACACTATATGCAGGGAAGTTATATTGATGCATATATCTTTTGCTTTCTTCTGTATCAATACCATCTAGCATTTGTTCTTCTGACATCATTCCTAATGTTGCTATTGATAATACTTGTGTTTGTCCTCTTGTAAATAATGCACTTCCATGAACTCTTGGAAGTAATCCTACTTCACATGATAATGGTCTAATTTCGTCTATTTTTCTACCATCTGGTCTTTTATGCTCATTATAAATCATTTCACGTACACATTTCTTTTCTACATCATGTATACTTTGTGCAATATCTGGCATTATTTCTTCTGTCTCTTCTTCTCCACGTTTTTCTGTGAAATATGCAACTATTTCTTCTGTTAATTTATCTATGTTTTCATCTCTTACTTCTTTATCTACTGCTTGTACAGCATCATACATTTTAGCTTTATAATTATCTTCAATTTCTTTATATATTTCTTCATCTACTGCAAATGATTTATATTCAAATTTTGGTTTTCCAATTTCTGCTTTAATATCACTTATAAAGCTACAAATTTTCTTTATTTCTTTATGAGCTTCTTTTATTGCTTCTAACATAATATCATCTGGGATTTCATCTGCTCCAGCTTCTATCATTGCTATCTTTTCTTCAGTTCCTGCAACAGTAAGTGTTAATCTACTATTTTTTCTTTGTTCTTCTGTTGGATTTATAACTATTTTATCATCTACATATCCTACTGCAACTGCTGCTGTTGGTCCACCAAATGGAATATCTGATATTGATAAAGCTGCTGATGCACCTATCATTGCACATATTTCTGGTTGATTATCTTGTTCTACAGAAAGTACTGTTGCTACAACACATACATCATTTCTAAAATCTTTTGGGAATAATGGTCTTAGTGGTCTATCAATTGCTCTTGATGTTAAAATTGCTTTGTCACTTGGTTTTCCCTCTCTTTTAGAATAACTTCCTGGTATTTTTCCTACTGAATATAATTTTTCTTCATAATCTACTGATAATGGGAAAAAGTCTATTCCATCTCTTGGTTCTTTTGATGCTGTAACATCTACTAATACTACAGTATCTCCATATCTTACTAATACACTACCATTAGCAAGCCCTGCTAATTTTCCTGTTTCTAGTGTTAATTTTCTTCCTGCTAGTTCTGTTTCATAACTTTTAAACATTTTTTTCTCCTCCAATAATAAATTTCATACTTATTTATTATTAGATGTAACCTCTATTCTAAATTATTTTTTAATAGTCCAGAATACAAGCTACTTTCTAAAATAATAAATAAGTATTTATGTTAAACTGTAAACAAAATTTTAAGTAATTTTTACAGTAATAACCAAATTTTCCAATATACCATTTTAGGGCGTGTAAAAACGCCCTAAAGTTGTATACTATTTTCTTAAACCTAATTTTGCAATTAATTCTCTGTATCTTTGAACATCTTTTCTAGATAAGTAATTTAATAAATTTCTTCTTTTACCTACCATTTTTAAAAGTCCTCTTCTAGAATGATTATCTTTTTTATGAACTTTTAAATGTTCTGTTAATTCATTAATTCTTTCTGTTAAAAGAGCTACTTGAACTTCTGGAGAACCAGTATCTTTTTCATCTCTTTTATAAGTATTAATTACTTCTTGTTTTCTTTCCTTTGTCATTTTTTGCACCTCCTGCTTTTTTTATTCCTTAAACTGAGCAAAAGTTAGGTGTTTTTATTCCTTTAGCTAAGTATAAGGTACCTTCAATATTTTACTATATATTTCCTTAAAAATCAAGTATTTTGCGAAGGTATGTTGCTATTATTTCATTATTTATTTATAATGTCAATGAAATAATATTAAAATCTACATTTTATTGGAGGTTTTTATGAATTTATCATATAAAATAAGTGATAACGATAATTTTGTAAATGTTCTTCAAGTTTTAAAAGAACATTTTCTTTTATCAGATAGATTAATTACAAAACTAAAAAAATATAAAAAAATTTATTTAAATAGCAAAGAAACTTATACAAAACAAAAAGTAATTTCTGGCGATGTTGTTTCTTTTATTTTAGATTTTGACGAGGACAATTCTAATATTGTTCCTTCTAATATACCTTTAGACATTATTTATGAAGATGAATATTTACTTATATTAAACAAGCCTGCTGGAATTGCAATTCATCCTTCAATTTTACATTATGATAATAGTTTATCCAATGGAGTTAAATTTTATTTTAATAAAATCAAATTAAATAAAAAAATTAGAATTGTAAATAGATTGGACAGAAATACTTCTGGAATTGTTATTTTTGCAAAAAATGAATATATACAAGAATGTTTAATACGACAAATGAAAACAAAAGAATTAAAAAAAGAATATTTAGCTATAGTTTGTGGTATTTTAGAAAATTCATCAGGTACTTTAAATTTTCCAATAGCCAGAAAAGAAGGTAGTATTATAGAAAGATGTGTAAATCCTAATGGAGATTTAGCAATCACACATTATGATGTTTTAAAAACTTTTAATAATCTTTCTTTAGTTCACATCGTTTTAGGAACTGGTAGAACTCATCAAATTAGAGTACATTTTAGTTATATAAATCATCCTGTTTTAGGTGATACTTTATATGGTAATCCATCTGATTTAATTGCGAGACAAGCATTACATAGTTATAAAATTAGTTTTATTCATCCAATAACAAAAGAGAATATGACCATAACAGCGCCTCTACCAAGCGATATGAAGATTTTTGAACTTTAGGGACGGTCCTTAAAGTTCAAATTTTATGTAAATTCAAGCAAGCTATATTCTTTGTCTCTAAAGTTTTTTTCTGTTAAAACACAAAAAAGGTGGTCTCCCACCTTTTTTTGCATCTCAGTCATAAACCTCGAATCCTGCCTTAGTAAAGGCAGCCAATTGTCTAAGAGAATCTATTATTTCCCCCGGACAACTTTCCAAAATCTCATCGACTTTCTTTTTTACACTTCCAGCATCTCTTATTCCTACATCTTCCCCGATATTTATGGAGTAGTTATCAAAATCATATGGAGAAAATTCTTTTTCTCCTATTTTAACACTGGATCCATTTATTTTAATATCTGCATCTGTATCTACGCCAAAGCCATGTGGTGAAAGACAAATCTTTTTGCCTCCATCAATAGAAAATGCATTATTAAAATCTGGATAAACAAGATATATGTTTTTTCCCGGTGCTGTCAACAGTGGATATAGCCTACATGCCCAATGACATCCAATTGCCACAGAATTAATTGTAGGCATTCCATAATGTTTGGATGCAACAACTCTTTTATCATAATTACCTCCAAGAATTTTTTTGGCAAGATAATCATTTCTGTCATAGTTGTATTTTTCCAAGCATTTTGCAATCGAATAAAATTTAACAGCATCCTTCCCGACGATATATCGTAAATATCTGTCAGAATTGATGTCATATGCTGTTTTTATTTTTTCATAAAACCAGTTTCCAGGCATTACAAAGAGCCCTTTTTCTTTATTGTCCTGCTGAAACTCGTTTGCAGAAGCATGGAGTACCAAATACTGTCCCCTCTGCAAACATTGTGCACCGTTTGCTTCCATAAGTGAAATCATGTGATTTCCTTTTGCATAATTCCACTTATACTTTGAATCTTTTAGAGCTTTCTCTACTCTAACCTTAAATTCCATTATAGGGATATATCCATTTATTCGATATATTCCGACACCACAAACATTCATTGTGGTATCAACTGGAATAAAAGGAACATCAGATTCCCAATGTGCAAACATTCCTGTTGGGAATCCTCCACATAACCTATAAGCATATGGCGGAATTCCTAAATCCGGCATAGCATATATTTCTGCTCTTTTTTCCGTTCCAGACAAATCGGTCGCGACTTTAGAAAGTAACTTTTCAGTTATTTTAAGTTCATTAATCAAAGTCCGCTGAACTCTGTCCGGATTTGAAATTAATACTTGCATCTCTCTTCCTCCTTAACCTTATTGCATATTAAGTATTATCAAAACAATCTTTCCAAATTATATACTCGTTTTTTTATTATGTCAATTTCTTTGCATTTACTATTGTAAAATTAATATAATTCTTTTGTATTTTTTGCTTTATGTTGACCGTTTGAACTTTAAGGACCGTCCCTAAAGTTCAAATGTTGGAACAAAAGGGGCATGATTAAAGTTTTACGTCCTTTTAAACAAGGTGTATGCCCCGTCTTTGTTCTTTCGCCAAAATTGCACAGCAATTTTGTGTGAAATTTATTTGTATAATAGGTAAGTTCTCCGAACTTACCTATTATACAAATAAGACCGCGGTTGAGCGGTCTTTCCTGATATATACGTGAAATATTATTAATACAAAAGTAAATCTGTAAGCCGGGTTCTGTCGTGGACAGTCATTTATCTAGTCCATATGTTACCATATGGCTCAAGCCACCAATAAGAGGACGACGAGCAGTCTTATCCCTCAGTCTCGGTGTTGCTCCAGATGGAGTTTACACAGCCAGATATGTCACCATATCTGCGGTGAGCTCTTACCTCGCCTTTTCATCCTTACCAACAAAGTTGGCGGTTATTTTCTGTTGCACTTTTCTTAAGGTTTCCCTCACTGGACGTTATCCAGCATCATTGCTCTATGGAGCCCGGACTTTCCTCGTACGCTGCCTTTCGGCCTTGCTATACGCGACTGTCTAATTTACTCTTATTTATTTTAACATTTTTATATAAAAAGTCAAGTTAACTTCTTTCTTTTAGTTAGCTTCTTTCTTCTATCTGTTTTTCATTTTTTATCTTGCTTCTTTCCATCTATTCATTGCTATATCTTCAATTTGTGCTATTTTTTCTGGATTTTTTAATTTGTCTTTTAAGTTTTCTCTATCTATAATTAATATTACATTTGTAAACTTTTTAAGTGGCATTGTTCTATTTGGATGTTTATTATATGTATAGACTTTTCCATCTTCATCTTCTACGTATATATCCTCTCCTGCGTCACTCTTATACAAACTATTTTTAGATACATCAAATGTAATTCCATAATCCTTCATATCACAGCTTTCATCAGGATTAATAATTTTTCTAATTTCCTTTAATTTATATTTTAAATCTTCTTTGTTATTACATTTTTGATTTATATATCTTTGGCTAATTAACTCACTTGTAGTTCCTCCTTTAAATTCAGATATCCTATCAAAAAATTTTGCATCTTCACGTGAAAGCTTTATATTTTCATCTTCATTCATATCTTCTTTAGTTACCATTAATCCATTGCGTATTCTCCTTAATTTCTATCAATTATATGATCAAATTCAAAAGTAATAAGATTTGGTTTTTTATATAAAAATCTAAAAAATTTTTCTACTTCATTATATCCTATATACATATTTAACATCCTTTTCCATAATTTTGTATTTCATTTATGTTTTTATCTAAATTAATATTTACTTAACGCTGTGCAATTATATCACATTTTTTTAAGAAAAAAGAGACTATACATTTTTATTTTAAAAAAGAGAAAAAAATGATTTTTCCCAATTTTTCTCTATATTACTGTAAGCTCTTCTATTGCATCTTTATATTTCATATATAATAAATCTCTATCTTTATTTCCAACAGCATTTTTAAACTCTTGTAGTAAAACATTTACCTTTTCTATATTATATCTTTTTTCAGATTCTCCAGAATTATTTAGAACCAGTTCAAAATCTTTTATTGCCATATCTAAATAATTGGTTATATCATCCCATTTATCTAATTCTATATTTATATATGCATATATAACATCTTTTTTTGTTTTCGCTATAGCTATACTATTTTCATCTTCTTCAATTAACTGCATAAATTCTGGAATTAATTCATACAATCTTGCTAGTGTTTGCATCGTGTTAATTTTATCTTCATTTTTTATAAAGCCTACACAAGTATTTATTGTATTACTAAATTCTGCTAATTTATTATTATTGACATTTGCTGATTGTAAATCTACTAATATAGTTGGCCAACTTGTATTTAACCTTTCTACTTGAGTTTTTATTGTATTCCAACTAAATTTTTTATTATTTGTTAAAACCATATTAGAAAATATTTCATAACCTGCTGAATTATTTGTGGTATCATCATCCTCTTTTGAGATTTCATTAACATTTTCATTAGTTTCTTCAACAATCATATCATATTCTTTTAAAGTTATATTATTCATATTATTAAGCATTACTAACAAGTAATTATCTAAATATTGTAGTTCTGCAATATTTTTTTCTTTTAGTTTTTCTTCATCTGTTTGTTGATATGAACATCCTGAAACACCTAAAGTCATTAAAATTATGCATATAACTATAATACATTTATTTAATTTTCTTTTTAACATATTTCCTCCAAATACATTTTTTCATATTATTTCCTGTTTTTATGTTTATATACATTGTATATATTCTTTATTTTTATGAAATACTAATGATATGGAGGTTTTTATGCTTGCAAGTGTTAACTTATATAGTACTAGAGAAAATGAAATTAATAAATTTTTAGAATCTTTTTATCAAAAAAAAGTAGATTTTTCTTCTTTGCTTTCTTGGTCTAAGGAATATCAAAATCCTATAGAAATGGTTGATATTATAGGATGTTTTATTGATAATAACGAAAAATATAGGCTTGGTATGTGGATTTCACTTGATCCTGGTGTTTTGATAAATGTTACTGATTCTAATGCTGATTTACTTATACGATATCTATTTGAGCGATTTCCATACTAATCACTCTTGTCTTTTCTCATTAAAAATTTAGTCCTTTAGATTTTTTTATTAAATCATATTTATTACTAACTATTTATTTTTCTATTAAAATTGTTACTGGTCCATCATTTGTTAAACTAACATCCATATGTGCTCCAAAAACTCCATGTTCGACTTTTTCTATTCCATTTTCTTTACACTTTTCCATAAAATATTCATATAATTCATTTGCTTTATCTGGTAGTTCTGCTTCTATAAAACTTGGTCTATTTCCATCTTTAGCATCACCATATAATGTAAATTGTGATACTATTAATAATTCACCATTTACATCTTTTAAAGATAAATTCATTTTTTCATTTTCGTCTTCAAAAACTCTTAAATTACATAGTTTTCTTGCTAAATAGTCCGCTTCTTTTGTTGTATCTCCTTTTTTTACTCCTAACAAAACCATAAATCCTTTGTTTATTTCTCCCACAATTTTATTTTCTACTTCTACTTTTGCATTTTTTACTCTTTGTATTACTAATTTCATTTTATCCTCCTTCTTAAAATCCCTATATCAAATTGATATAGGGATTTATTTGTATAAATTATACTTTTAATTATCATTTTTTGCTCCACAGTTTGGGCAATATTTAAACTCTTCATCCATTTCAAAAGAACAATTTTTACATTTAACTTTATCTTTTAATTTCATTATTTCATCATTAGCTTTATCAATTTGTTCTGTTATTGTATCAATTTTATTTAATTCATCTTTAATATCATCTAAAGTTATTTCCTCTTCTTCATGGTATTTTAAATATACTTTTTTGCCTATTTCTGTGTATAACTCTTGTACATTTGAATTATAATTATTTATTTCCATTTTTAACTTTGCTTCTTTTGCAATTTTTCCTGTCCTCTCTGCTGTCATTTTATATGTTTCTGTAGCTTTTTTTCCAATTTTATTAATAATATCCATAAAAACCTCTCCAATAATATTTTATTCCTATCTAAAAATTCTATTCAAATTTTTTGTCACGAGTCATAAGCATTGTAACTGCTTCTTTTGGATCTAGTCCATGATATAAAATATCATAAACACCTTCAACTATTGGCATTTCTACATTGTGAATTTTTGAAAGTTCATATGCTGCTTCTATATTATCTATACTTTCTATTACCATTCCAACTTCTTTTTTAGCTTCTTCTATTGTTTTACCTTGTCCAATTAATTTACCAGCTCTTCTATTTCTACTATGTTCACTAAGACATGTAACTATCAAATCTCCTAAACCACTAAGACCATAAAGAGTATCTTTTTCTCCACCTAGTTTTACTCCAAGTCTTGCAATTTCTCCTAATCCTCTTGTTATAAGTGCTGCAAACGAATTATCTCCTAATCCTAATCCTGCTGCTACACCTACACAAAAAGCTATTATATTTTTAAATGCTCCACCTATTTCTACTCCTCTTATATCTCTTGAAGTATAGATTCTAAATTCTGGTGACATAAAACTATCTTGAATATCAAATAATATATCATCATGTTTTGAAGCTACAACCATTAAAGTTGGTATTCCTATTGAAACTTCTTCAGCATGGCTAGGTCCAGAAAGTACACCTATTTTAGCATTAGGCATTTCTTGCTCTATTACTTCATCTAATGGTAATAAAGTTTCTTTTTCAAATCCTTTTGAGCAAATTATTATTGGTTGATTTGTTACATATTGTTTATATTCTTTTACTGTACTACGTGTAAATTTAGATGGTGTTACATGTAATAATATTTCTGAATTTTCTATAACTTCTTTATAATTTGTACTACATTCTATTCCTTCTGGTAATGTTACCTTTGGCAAAAATTTGCACTTTCTTTCATTATTTATTAAATTTGCTTCTTCTTCTGAAAAAGACCAAAGCCTTACTTTATGTCCTATTTTTGTTAAGTGAACCGCTAAGGCAACTCCCCAACTTCCACTTCCTATTATTCCTATGTTTTTCATTTGTCCCACTCCTTATTTAAAACTAATTCTATTTTCTGTACCATTAAGGATACGCTTTATATTTTCTCTATGATTAAATGCAACAATTACTGCTAATATAATACTATAAATAAAATATCCATTTCCTAGACCTGTTCCTGGCACAATATAATATTCTGCACCTATGAACAATGTTAATACAGGAAATAATATTGCTGCAGCAAGTGAGGCCATTGATACCATTCTTGTTAAAGCTATTAAAACTATTCCGAATACTAAACAAATTAATCCAATTTGCCAATTTGTTAATAATAATATTCCAAGAGAAGTTGCAACGCCTTTTCCTCCTTTAAATCCGAAGAAAATTGGAAATGTGTGTCCAATTACTACTGCAATTCCTGCAATTTGTACTAGTAATGCTCCATTAGAATCTTTCATTATTTTTCCTACAATTATGGCAATAACTATTGCAACTAGTCCTTTTAGTATATCACAAATTAATGTTATAGCTGCATATTTTTTACCAAGATTTCTTAACATATTTGTAGTTCCGGCATTTCCACTACCTTTTTGTCTAATATCATATCCTGCTTTCTTTTTACTAATTAAAATAGAAAAGTTGATACTTCCTATTAAATAAGCTACTATTGCCATAATTACATATTCCATATTATTCCTCTCCTTTATTTGGTTTCTATAGTTTTTCCCTTTTCTCTTACTATAAATCTTATTGGAGTTCCAGTTAGACCAAACTCGTTTCTAATTTGATTCATTAAATATCTTTGATAAGAGAAATGAAATAATTTTTTTACATTTACAAATATTACAAATGTTGGTGGTTTTGTTGAAGCCTGTGTTGCATATAATATTTTTAATCTACGTCCTCTATCTGTTGGCGGTTGTCTTACTGCAACAGCTTCATTTATTATTTGATTTAATGTTGCTGTTGGTATTCTTATTGCATTTTGGCTTGCTACTAAATTAATCATTTCAAATAATTTATTTATTCTTTGACCAGTTTTTGCTGATATAAATATAATTGGTGCATATGATAAATATGACAATTTTTCATAAACTTCTTTTTTGTATTTTTCTAAAGTTCCATTATCTTTTTCTAGTGCATCCCATTTATTTATTACAATAATTACACCTTTTCCAGACTCATGAGCTTCTCCTGCAATTTTTGTGTCTTGGTCTGTTACACCTTCTGTTGCATCTATTAATAATAAACATACATCTGCTCTTTCTATTGCAAGTTTTGACCTCATTACACTATATCTTTCTATGTTTTCATTTACTTTTGATTTTCTTCTTATTCCTGCCGTGTCAATAAAAACATATTTTCCATATTCATTTTCGAACTCTGAATCTATTGCATCTCTAGTAGTTCCAGCAATGTTACTTACTATTACTCTGTTTTCACCTAAGATTTTATTTATTAATGAAGATTTACCTACATTTGGTTTTCCTATAACTGCAACTTTAATTTCTGTACCTATTACTTCACCTTCATTATCTTCTGGGAATTCTTCATATATTGCATCTAAAACATCTCCAATTCCTTTTGCATTTGCTGCTGAAACAGCATAAGGATCTCCTAGTCCTAAATTATAGAATTCATATATTTCATCTTCTACTTTTCCAAAAGAATCAGATTTATTACAAACTAATACTACTGGCTTTTTTGATTTTTTTAGCATTATTGCTATATCTTGGTCTGCTGCAGTAACTCCTTGTTTTATATCTGTCATAAAAATTATTACATCTGCTATGTCTATTGCAATATTGGCTTGATTACGCATTTGAACAAGAATTTCGTCGTTTGATTCTGGCTCTATACCACCAGTATCTATTAATGTAAAAGTTCTTCCTCTCCAATTTGCTTCTCCATATACTCTGTCTCTAGTTACTCCTGGAGTGTCTTCTACTATAGAAATTCTTTTTCCAATTATGTAATTAAAAAATGTTGATTTTCCAACATTTGGTTTTCCTATTATTGCCACAATCGGCTTTCCCATTGTTTTCACCTCTGTTCCATTTTATACTATTTAGTAAGTCTAGTCAATTATAACGAATAAGAAAAAGAAAAAATATCCATTTTAAAGTGCATTACTTACTTTATTGCACTATGTTTGGATATTTTTTGTTTAGTTTATATTTATTTGATTAGGCTATTTGATGTATAGCATTGCTCGGCAACCGTAGGAATTCAAATTTTGAATATAAATCATTAGTTTCTCTTTCGAATCTATTTGCTATATCTCCGTTTGCATAATAATTTCCGCCTCTCCTTGCTCTAGTATTTGCAGTAGCAGCTTCCATGGAATATTCATTCATATTTCCAACTAAATCGTAAATATTGTTTGCTTTAGTATATTCGCTACTTCCCGTCGGTATTTTAGTACTGGAATTAGCTATTTTTGCAACAATTTTTCCATTGGTATTTTCATATTCAAATTGAGCATTTTTATGATTTCCCCAACTTGTTGAATCTTTGCATATTTCTTCTTTCGTTTTATTTCCGCTTTCTATTAACCATATTAATGTTCTATCATATTGACTTCCCCACATTATTCCAGTTTCAACATTTGTATTATTATTTTTCAATTTTTTACATTTATTATACATTATATCCCACTTTTGATTATTTATATCCATGTTTCCTTTTAATACAACAGATTTTTCTTTACTTAAATTGCCTGTTTCGTATCTCCCTATATAAAAACCTCTATATTTTTTAACACTTTCCATCATACTATTAAATTCTTGTTCTAGTTTATTTAAAAATTCATGCGTCTTATCAGCATATACATTTATTGTTTTTAAATTAACATCTTTATCAAAATTTTTAGAAATATCTGGTTCTCTATAAGTCCATACGTTTTGTATTTTCATAACTCCGTCACTTTCACTCCAATTAAGAGGCTTTGCTCCTGTTATTGGATCAATACCATCTCCTGTATCTGTTGTAAATTCATATAATTTTCCCCATTTCTTTCCGTTCTCATCAGTTCCATACATTGTACTTGCATCTGGTACGGGGATCCATACATATTGGTTTCTTGTTTTCTGTGCTTCTTCTACATTACTATCGTTTACTTCTTCTGTTCCCTCATATATTACATATCCAGTATCTATTTCATTTTCTCCTGTGGCTTTACTTCCTACATAGCCATTTGGCACTGGCACTTTATCTCCACTGCTATCAACTTCTACATGCATATGTTCATTATCTTGTAAATTTTCTGAATTAAATTCTTTTGTTGTTGCTAATACAACTTTACTATCATTTTTGAAATATGTTATTGATATACATATTAATACTAATATTAACACCATTGATATTATTTTCAAGCTTCTTTTCTTTTGCATTAAAATTCCTCCTTAATCTTCCGTATTCTTTAAAAAATTGCACGCAAAAAAACAGGATGTACCGCTTGCACTATATTTTTCCATATAGTGCTACAGTCATCCTGTTTCCCACGCAATATAGAGTAGCCTCGTTTGCTACCCTTTTTATTTCTCTAAACGTACTTGTGTGTGTGTGTGTGTGTGTGTACAGCGCCAATGTTTTCGGCGTTTCTATCTATTTTTATATTTTGCATCCTTTTTCTCCTAATTTTCTCTGTTTTTTTATATTATATGGTAATAAATAAAAAAAGTAAATAGGCAATATTTTCATTTTTTGAAATTATTACCTATTTTTAATTTCTTTATTTAATATAAAGTGATGCTCTACATCCCAAGCCACCTCCACTATTAATACTGGCAGAATTAGTACCACGATAATAAACTGAAAACATTGAACTAACATATGCACTTCCTCCTCGAGAAATTCTATTAACTGATGTTTCCATAGTCCACTCCCATGAATTTCCTGCTAAATCATAAATATTAGCTGTTTTCCATTTTTCACTATATCCACTTGGCTTTGCAAATTCTGTTGAATGATTTCCCCAAGTTGAAGAATTACATACTTCTTCTTTGGTTTTATTTCCACTTTCCACTAACCATATTAATGTTCTATCCCATTGACTTCCCCAGATTATTCCTGTTTCTATATTTTCATTTTTTTTCAAAGTTTTACATTTTCTATACATTGTATACCAATTTTGCTTATCAAAATCTGAGTTACCTTGTACAACAGCACATGTATTTTTACTCAAATTTCCAGTTTCATATCTTCCTATATAAAATCCTCCATATTTTTCAACACTTTCTATCATTCTGTTAAATTCTTGTTCTAATTGATTCATAAATCCAAGTTTGCTTTTATCAAACTCTTTCAAAGTAAACTTAGCATCGCTACTTACTAAATCTGGCTCTCTATAACTTGTCATATTTAATATTTTCATTACTCCGTCACTTTCACTCCAATTAAGAGGCTTTGCTCCTGTTATTGGATCAATACCATCTCCTGTATCTGTTGTAAA
>CALYAJ010000019.1 GCA_944393485.1 uncultured Clostridia bacterium | reverse complement strand
ATTAAAATGAATAATTAAAATAAATAATTAAAATGAATAATTAAAATAAATAATTAAAATGAATAATTAAAATAAATAATTAAAATGAATAATTAAAATAAATTAATTAAATAAAATAAACAAATAAATTAAAAAAATTAAATAAATTAAATAATTAAAATAATAAATTAAAATAAATAAAATAAATAATCAGATAAATGAATTAAAATAATTAAATAAAATAAATAATTAAAATAAATAAATTCAAATAATTAAAATAAAAAAATTAAATTAAAATAAATTAATTAAATAAAAATAAATTAAATAAAATTAAACAAATTAAATAAAATAAATAATTAATTAAATAAAATTAAATAAATTAAATAAATTAAATAAATTAAATAAATTAAATAAATTAAATAAATTAAATAAATAATTAAAATAAAAAAATTAAATTAAAATAAATTAATTAAATAAAAATAAATAAAATAAATAAAATAAATAAAATAAATTAATTAAAATTAAACAAATTAAATAAAATAAATAATTAATTAAATAAAATTAAATAAATTAAATTAATTAATAAAATAAATAATTAAATAAAAAAATATTTAATTATTTGAATAAAAAAAATAAAATAGATAATAATAATAGTATAAGGTTGATATTATTTAATCGAAGAGTATAACGAGCTGTAAACGGTTTTTTATATTCGAATGTTTTTGCATATATCAAGCTAGAAATGGTTTATATATACGGGCATCGCGAGTATAATATTTGTGTGTGGGTTGAAAGATTAAAGCATAGGTATTATATTCAGGATAAGAGTATATTAATATGTGAATGGTTATTTATAATCCCTTTGGGATGAATATGGCTAGTAAATGTGTTTTTATATTCGAGCGAATTAGATATATTGGTAGTATTAAGCTTTTTTAAATAGCAATATTTATTAGGTTGAAATATTAGTTATATATTTATTAGCAAGAGTAATATTAGCTTTATTGATAATTGGTACTAATGAAAATTAGTACCAATTAATTTTTATATAATATGAAAGCTCTCCAAAGATTTCTATTTTAATATAAATTTCATACAAAGTTGCTTTACAATTTTGATCTACCAAAAAAGATGAGGACTTCGTTAGATTGTAAATATCAACCGAATTATTAATTTTTGCTTTTGTTCTTACATAAAAAAACCTAGTAAAAATACTAGGTTTTTATCTTTATTGTTTTACTGTTTCTTTACTTACATTTTCTTTATCTATAGCTTTTTTATGTAATTCTTCTGCTTTTAGATTATCTTTGGCAACAGTCATCAATAATTTAATTCTATTTGCTTGATTTGATTCACTAGCACCTGGATCATAATCTACTGCAGAAATATTAGCATTAGGATATTTCTCTCTAATAGTTTTGATAACACCTTTACCTACAACATGGTTTGGTAAACAAGCAAATGGTTGAACACAAACAATATTTGGAATATCATGTTCAATATATTCAATCATTTCAGCAGTTAAGAACCAACCTTCACCAGTTTGATTTCCGATAGAAAGAATATCTTTAACAGTATCTTCTAAATGCCAAATATTGCATGGTGGTAAATAACCTTTCTTTGAGCTTGCTAATGCAGCTTTAGAATCTTTTTCTAATATATCAATTAAGTTTATTGCAGCTTTTGATATTTTAGCAACAGTAGGATTTGTTTTTAATAAAGTATTAAATGTAACTTTATGTGTTGCCATAAATTTAATAAATCCCATAAAATCTGGAAGAACAACTTCTGCGCCTTCTTTTTCTAGTAAGTCAGCTACAAAGTTATTTCCGAAAGGATGATACTTAATTAATACTTCTCCAACAATACCTACTTTTGGTTTTTTTACTGATGTATCTAATTCTATTTTTTCAAAGTCTTCTACAATATCATAAATACTTTGTTTAAATTGTTTACTATTAGAATGTTTAATTAATTCTTTACATTTACTCATCCATTTATCAAATAAAGCTTGAGTTTCTCCTTTATTAACTTCATATGCTCTATTTTTTGTTAACATTTTTTGTAGTAAATCAGCATATAATACACATTTTAATAAACTTTCTAATAAAGGTAATGTAAGTTTAAATCCAGGTACTTTTTCCATACCAACTACATTAAATGAAATAACTGGAATATTAGGGAATCCTGCATCTTTAAGAGCTTTTCTTATAAATCCAATATAATTAGTTGCTCTACATCCACCACCAGTTTGTGACATTATTAATGCAGTTCTATCTGGATCATATTTTCCTGATTGTAATGCTTCTATCATTTGTCCTGTTACTAGGATTGAAGGATAACAAGCATCATTATTAACATATTTTAATCCTGTTTCTACAGTATTTTGTGTACAATCTCTTAATAATACTACATTATATCCAGCAGTTTGCATAGCTGTTTCAAGTAATTCAAAATGTATTGGTGCCATTTGAGGACAAAGAATTGTATAATTTTTACGCATTTCTTTAGTAAATATCTTTTTGTTTACGCCATAATTACCATTGCCAGTATTTTCTATTTTTTCTGCTAAACGTTTATTCATGCTTGCAAGTAGTGAACGTATACGAATTCTTACGGCTCCAAGATTATTTACTTCATCTATTTTTATTAATGTATACATTTTTCCATAACTAGTTAAAATTTCTTCGACTTGATCAGTTGTAACAGCATCTACACCACAGCCAAAAGAATTTAATTGAACTAATTCTAAATTATCATGATGTCCAACAAATTCAGCGGCAGCATATAGTCTTGCATGGTATACCCATTGATCAACAACTCTTAACGGTCTCTTTGCCTCAGCTTTATCAGAAACGCTGTCTTCTGTTAATACACATAATCCTAAACTTGTAATAAGTGTATCAATACCATGATTAATTTCAGGATCTGAATGATAAGGTCTTCCAGCTAAAACAATACCTCTTAAATTATTTTTGTCCATATATTCTATAGCTTCTTTACCTTTTTCTCTTATATCATTTTTACATTTTTGATATTCTTTTTCAGCTTTTTTAGCAGCATTTAATAATTCTTTTTTAGTAAAATTATATTCTTTAAATTCATCTAATTCTAAAATTCTTTTACATAAATTTTTAGCATCAAATGGTAAAAATGGATTTATAAATTTAATATCTGGACTTTTTAGTTCTTCTACATTATTTTTTAATACTTCTGAATATGAAATAACAATCGGACAATTGTAATGATTATCTGCTTTTTCATATTCTTTTCTTGAATATGGCATACATGGATAGAAAATTGTTTTAATACCTTGTTGTATTAGACTAATTATATGACCATGTGATAGTTTGGCTGGATAACAAACTGATTCAGAAGGCATTGATTCCATTCCTTTTTCATATGTTTTTCTATTACTTTTTTCTGAAAGAATTACTCTAAATCCTAATTCAGTTAAGAAAGTAAACCAGAATGGATAATCTTCATACATATTAAGTACTCTAGGAATACCGATTGTACCTCTAGGAGCATCTTTTTCTTCAAGAGGTTTATAATCAAATAATCTTTCTTGTTTATATTTAATTAAATTAGGTAATTCACTATTTCCAGTAACTATTCCAGCACCTTTTTCACATCTGTTACCAGATATATGTCTATGTCCATTATTAAATATATTAATTGTAAGTAAACAATGATTTTCACAACCATTACAACGAGTATGTGAAGTTTTTACTTGTAAATTGTCGATTTCTTCAGAAGTTGCTATTGTTGAGTTATATTCCATATCTAAGTTTGATTCATATTGTTGTCTTGCTAAAATTGCGACACCGTAAGCTCCCATAAGACCTGAAATATCTGGACGAACTACTTCTTTTCCAACAATTTTTTCAAAAGCACGAAGAACAGCATCATTATAGAATGTACCACCTTGAACAACAATATGATCTCCAAGAGTACTTACATCTCTAACTTTCATAACTTTTTGAATAGCATTTTTTATAACAGAATATGAAAGTCCAGCTGATATATCTCCTACAGAATAACCTTCTTTTTGTGCTTGTTTTATTTTAGAGTTCATAAATACTGTACATCTTGAACCTAAATCAACAGGTCTTTTAGAAACGATTGCTTCTTGGACAAATTCTTGAATAGAAAGATTTAAGCTTTTGGCAAAAGTTTCTATAAAAGAACCACAACCTGAAGAACAAGCTTCATTAAGCATAATGTTATCAATAGCACCATTTTTAAGTCTAATATATTTCATATCTTGACCACCAATGTCTACAATACTTGTAACATTAGGTTGGAATTTTTTTGCTGCAGTATAATGTGCAATTGTTTCAATCTCATTTAAATCAACATTTAAAGCTGTTTGAATTAATTTTTCTCCATAACCAGTAACACCACTAAATCTTATTTTCGCTTTTTCTGGTAAGATAGAATATAATTCTTTTAACATTTTCATTACACTGTTTAATGGACTACCTTCATTATTAGCATAAAGTGAATATAATAAATTATCTTCATTGTCTGTTAATACTAATTTTGTAGTAGTTGATCCAGCATCTATACCAACAAAACAATCACCTTCAAAAGTTTTTAAATCTTTCTTAGGAACTTTGGCTTTTTCATGTCTTTCTTTAAATGCATTGTATTCATCCTCTGATTCAAATAATGGTTCTATTGGATGTGTTGTTGTATCTCTAGAAACTTTAAGATTATGAATTTTTTGCTCTAATTCTTCAATTGTTATTGGTTCATTATCAAAAGCATCTAGACAAGCTCCTTTTGCAACTAGAAGATGAGCTTCTTCTGGAACAACAATTTCATTTGGTTTTAAATGTAAAGTTTCTATAAATCTCTTTCTTAATTCAGAAAGATAATTTAAAGGTCCTCCTAAAAATGCTACAGTTCCTCTTATAGGTCTTCCGCAAGCAAGTCCACTGATTGTTTGATTAACAACAGCTTGAAATATTGAAGCTGCAATATCTGATTTTGCAGCACCTTCATTAAGTAAAGGTTGAACATCAGTCTTTGCAAAAACTCCACAACGAGAAGCTATTGGATAAATAGTTTCGTAGTCTTTTGCTAATTCGTTAAGACCAGCAGTATCTGTGTCTAGTAAAGAAGCCATTTGATCAAGAAATGCTCCTGTACCACCTGCACAAGTTCCGTTCATTCTTTGTTCAATTGATTGATCAAAATATATAATTTTTGCATCTTCACCGCCAAGTTCAATAACTACATCGGTTTGAGGTATGTATTTTTCTACAGCTCTTTTACAAGATACTACTTCTTGAATAAATGGAACTCCCAAGAAAGTTGCGGCTGACATTGCGCCTGAACCCGTAAGAGCTATTGTAAATTTACTATTTGGAAATTTTTTTGGAAGAGATTCCAAAAAATTACAAACAGTATTTTTTGTATCTGAAAAATGTCTTTGATAGTCTGAATATATTTCTTTTTTATTAGAATCCATAACTACTATTTTTACAGTTGTTGATCCAACATCAAGACCAACGTGAAGTATGTTTTCCATAATTTTCTCCTTTCGTAAAACATAAAAAATAATTAGCAAAAAATTTACGTAAGATTTAAATAAATCTTAAATCAAGTACTACTGTACGTTTTACGTTAAAAAATTTTGCTATATTTTTATGCCTCTTAAGCATAAAGTTTCAAGCATATTTTATACGGAAAATCGGTTTTTGTCAAATAAGAGAATATACTTAAAACTAATAAAAATTAGCGAAAAATGAACCTTAAAGCAAGATATCATAAGATAATATATTTTACTAAAAATAAGTTATATTTATTACTTGTCTTACATAAAAATTAATCAAAGAAAAGGAGGTAATTATGAAAAAGAAAGAGGGAATACTAGTTGTAGTAATACTATTGTTGATAGTATTAGCATTGGGGGGAGTTTTAATTTTTTATAATAAAGATTCAGAGGAAGAGAATAAAATTGTAAATGAATATACTCCACAAGAAGAAATAACAGAAGATCAATTACAAAATACTATTATTTCATTATATTTTATTAATAAAGAAACTAAAGAAATAAATCCTGAAGCTAGAACTATTAAAGTTAACTTACTTATTAATGATCCATATAAATATTTACTAGAACAATTAATTGAAGGTCCTAAAAATGAAAAATTAGAAAAAGGTATACCAGAAAATACAAAATTAAATAAAGTAGAATTAAAAGAAGATATTTTATATATAGATTTTTCTAAAGAATTTATAGAAAATGCACCTAAAGGCAAAGAAAATGAACAAAAGATAATAGAAACAATTGTAAAAACTGTAACAGAATTAAATGAAGTTAATTATATAAAAATATTAATAGATGGTAAGGAAAATGAGGCATTTGCAGACAAAGAAGTAACATTCGAAAATACATTTCCGCAGGATTAATTTAGATGCTTTTTTAAAAATTCAGTAAAACTTTTGGTTTTAAAAAATAGAGTTACACAATTTAAAAAGTTTTCTACTTGTTGTAAAGAGCAAAGTAAGTTATTTTTATTATTCATATAAATTCCTCCAATTGAAAAAAAGTACTATATATTATATAATATGTACTGAAATTTAAGATAGTTAATCTTTTAATTGGAGGTTTTATGGAACTTAAAGAAAATGAAAGAATAGATGACTTACAATATAAAGGACTAAAAATAATACAAAATCCAAAATATTTTTGCTTCGGAATAGATAGTATTTTATTAAGTGATTTTGCAAGAGATACAAAAAAAGATTCTGTAATAGCTGATATAGGGACAGGAACAGGAATTTTAAGTATCTTACTTTCAAAGAAAGTAAATTGTAAAAAAATATATGCCATTGAAGTTCAAGAAGAAATTGCAGAGATGGCGAATCGTAGTATTAGATTAAATAATTTAGAAGATAAAATAAAAATAATAAATGAAAATATTAAAGATATAAATAAATATATAGAAAATAATTCTATTGATGCTATAGTTACTAATCCGCCATATAAAAGAGAAAATGCAGGTGTAAAAAATGAAAATATAAATAAACTAATTGCAAGGCATGAAATTACTGCAAATCTAGAGGACTTTATTTCAAATGGAAGTAGAATATTAAAAAATCAAGGAAGCTTTTATATGGTCAATAGACCAGAAAGATTAGGAGAGATAATTTGTTTATTTAATAAATATAAAATTGAGGCAAAGAAATTAAGATTAGTTTATCCAAAAGTGGATAAAGAGCCTAATTTAGTATTAATCAAAGGAATAAAAAATGCAAAAACATTTTTAAAAGTTGAGCCACCTTTAATAATTTATAATAAAGATAATACATATACTGATGAAATTTTAAAAATATATAATAAAAAATAGGAGGAGAAATGGAAGGAAAATTATATGTAGTAGCTACTCCGATAGGTAATCTAGATGATATAACATTAAGAGCAATAAATATTTTAAAAGAAGTAGATATTATAATTGCAGAAGATACAAGACATTCACTAAAATTATTAAATCATTTAAATATTTCTAAACCATTAATAAGTTATCATAGACATAATGAAGAGATAAAAAAAGAAATGATAATAAATAAACTAAAAGAAGGAAATAATATTGCTTTAATATCTGATGCTGGAACTCCTGTTATTTCAGATCCAGGTGAAGTTATAGTGAAAGAAGCTTTAAAAGAAAATATAGAAGTAATACCAATTCCGGGAGCATGTGCACTTATTACTGCATTAATGGGAGCAGGAGTTAGTACAAAGAACTTTTTATTTATAGGATTTTTATCATTAAATAAAAAATTAAGGACAAAAGAATTAGAAAAAATAAAAAAGGAAGATAGTACAATTATTTTATATGAAGCACCACATAAAATAAAAAATACTTTAAATGATTTAAAAAATTATGTATCTGATAGAAATATAGTAGTAGCAAGAGAACTTACTAAAATACATGAAGAATTTATTAGAGGAAATATAAAGGATATTATAGAAAAGATAGATAATCCTAAAGGTGAATATATAATAATAATAGATGCAAATGAAGAAAATGTTGAAGAAGAAAATGAATTAAATAATTTAAGTTTAGAAGATCATTATAAATATTATGAAAATAAAGGAATGAATAAAAAAGAAATTATAAAACAAATAGCTAAAGATAGAAATGTTTCAAAAAATGAAATCTATATGAAATTTATTTAAAAAATACACCAAATAAGAGTTATAAAACTTATTTGGTGTATTTTTTGGACTTACTAAAATCTTATCACCATAAAACTAAAATTATAATGGTGGCTTAATTGTTTAGTTAACTTCTAAAAATAAATTTATATATAAAATTGCATATTGCAAATTATTATTCTTTTTCTGTCGTTGATAAAGTTTCTATACATTTAGAACAAACTAATTTATCCTTATATGTGACTAATTTTTTTGTGCTTCCACAAAAAATACAATTTGGCTCGTATTTTTTTAGGACAATAGAAGAACCATCAACATATATTTCAATTGGATCTTTTTCTTTTATATCAAATTTATTTCTTAACTCAATAGGAATTACAACTCTTCCTAATTCGTCTACTCTTCTAACAATTCCAGTTGATTTCATGCTCCATATCCTCCTAACTAATTAAACGACAACTTACGATATAATCATATCATACAAAAGTAAATTGGTCAACCATACAATTAAATTAAATTTCCTATTTTTGGAAGATATGTATATATTTAAAATTCCATAATATTATTAAATATGGGGGAAGAAAATGTTAAATAAAATTTGGCCTTTTTTTATAATAATTTCATTTATCTATGCATTATTAAATTTAAAAATACCAGAATTAAATGAATCAATATTCAATTCTTGTTCACAAACTGTGGAAATGATATTAAGCTTTTTAGGAATAATGTGTATGTGGAATGGGATAATGCAAATTATTAAAGAAACTACTTTAATAGATAAAATAAAAAAAATTTTACGACCATTTATGAGATTTTTATTTCCAAAATTAAATATTAAAAGTAAAGCTTATGAGGAAATGACAATGAATATTGTAGCTAATTTATTAGGATTAGGAAATGCCGCAACACCGTTAGGTTTAAAAGCGATGCAAGCATTACAAGAAGAAAATCCAGACAAAGAAAAATTATCAGATACAATGATTATGTTTTTAGTTTTAAATACAGCATCAATCCAAATAATTCCTACTACTATAATTGCAATAAGAAGTTCTTTAGGTTCAAGTAATCCTGCTAAAATAATTATTCCTGTGTGGATTTCAACAATAGTTGCTGCTAGTGCAGGGATTTTAACTGTAAAATTATTGTCAAAAAGAAAGGAAAAGTAATGGAATTTATAAATTATATGTCTGCTATAATTATACCTTTAGTAATAGTTTTGGTTATAGGATATGGAATAGCAGAAAAGAAAAATGTTTATGATATTTTTTTAAGAGGTGCTAAAAATGGAATCAAGATAGTAATAAAGCTTTTTCCAACATTATTAGCAATTTTCTTGGCAATTAATATGTTAAGAAATTCTGGAGTAATTGATTTTATAATAAATATTTTAAAACCTGTTCTATTGTTTTTAAATATTCCAATTGAAATAATGCCATTAGCACTTTTACGACCAATTTCAGGAACAGCATCTATGGCAGTTGCAACAGATATAATAAAGACTAGTGGTGTTGATAGTCAAATAGGATTAATTGCTGCTACAATAATGGGATCAACTGAAACAGTATTTTATACAATTGCTTTATATACAAGCTCTATAAATATTAAAAAAACACGTTTTACCTTAGTTGCAGCATTAATTGCAAATTTTGTGGGAATAGTAAGTTCAGTATTAATATTTAAAAATTTGTAATATTATGTCGAACGATTTTGATTGACAAAAAGAATATATGGTATTAGTATAGAAATAATTTAAATCAAAAAGAGGAAATATGTTTTTAAAAATATTTATTTTTATTTCAATATATTTTTTTATAAAAAATATAATCTTAAAAATTATGTCTAAAAAAATCCAAAATAAAATTAAAAATAGTTATTAATCTTACAGAAGGAGCAGTTTTTTTGTGTATACATATTATAGCTCCCCTAAAAGCATAAGTTTGATAAAAAAATAATATAATGTTCCTTCTGTAGCCCCCATATATTACCAATGATAAGTTTCATTATTAGATATCTTAAAAGCTCTAAAAAGTTGTTCTAATAGAAATACACGAATTAATTGATGTGGAAATGTCATTTTAGAAAAACAAATTTTTTCATTTGCCTTTTCTAAAACATCTTTTGAAAGGCCTAAAGTTCCACCAATTATAAAATTTATAGAGCTATTAAAATTTAAAGCAATAGAATCGATTTTTGCTGAAAATTCTTCAGAAGAAAATTGTTTTCCTTTTAAATCTAAACATATTGTGTAAGAATCTTTTTTTATATGAGCAAGTATTTTATTTCCTTCAGTATTTTTTACCTCATCAATATTTTTTTGGCTAAGCTGATTAGGAAGCTTTTCATCAGGAAGTTCAATGATGTTTAGATTACAATATTTAGATAATCTTTTAGAATACTCACTAATTGCATCCTTTAAATAATTTTCTTTTATTTTACCAACACAAATAATATTTATAGATAGCATGATAATCTTCTCACTTTCTTTTAAATTAATAAAAATCGAAATAATATAAATATTATTTCGATATTAAACAGCAATTATTTTACTAGGTTCTATTCTACTTGCAACAGATATACGAATAGAATTTTCATCAAAATTACTTTGTATTAATTTTTCTATAACAGTTTGATAAGCTAATTCTGGAAAGTTATTTTCTTTACTTAGATGTCCTAGCATTACTTGTTTTAAAGATCCTTTCAATAGATATGCTATTGTTTTTCCGGCCATTTCATTTGGTAAATGTCCATTTGGACCTAAAATACGTGTTTTTAAATAATATGGATATTTACCAGATTTTAAAATTTCTGGATCATAGTTAGATTCTAATAAAACAAATGAACTACCATCTAGTTTGTCTACAATTTCTTTTGTCATATGTCCAATATCTGTAGCAATACTTATTTTATCTTTATTATTCATAATATTAAAACCACATGGATCTGCAGCATCATGAGGAATAGAAAAAGGATCAATTATTAAATCACCAATTTCAAATTTCTCATAAGATACAAAGAATTTTTGGTTTGTGTCAGATATTTTGTCTCTTTGTTTAGGCATTGCATCCCATGTTTTTTCATTAGCAAATACAGGAATATTATATTTAGAAGATATCATCCCTAAGCTTTGTACATGATCTGAATGTTCATGAGTAACAATAATCGCATCAATATCTTCTAGCTTAACATCATTGGTAGTTAAAGCAGTTGTTAGTTTTTTCATACTAACACCGCTATCAACTAATATTTTTGTATTTTCACTTTCTACATATAAACTATTTCCTGTACTTCCACTATATAAACTTCTAAACTTTAACATTTAATCTTCTTCCTTTGCATTATTCTGATACACGTTCTATTTTAGCACCTAAATTTCTAAATTTATTTTCAATATTTTCATATCCTCTATCAATATGTTGTAAATTATATACTTCTGTTTTTCCTCTTGCCATAATACCAGCTATAATTAATGCAGCACCTGCACGTAAGTCACTTGAGTATACAGGAGCAGCAGAAAGTTCATCAACACCTTCAAAAACAGCAGATTTTCCTGTTGCTGTAATATTAGCCCCCATTTTATTTAATTCTGCTGTATATTGGAATCTAGAATCCCAAATACTTTCATTTATAATGCTTGTACCTTTGGCAGTAGATAAAACAACACCGATTTGAGGTTGTAAATCTGTTGGAAATCCTGGATATGGAGCTGTTTTAATAGTTGCTTTATTTGGTCTTTTATTACACCATACTCTTATTGTGTCTCCATCAATATCTTCAACATGTGCGCCAATCTCTAATATTTTGGCAGTAACACATTCCAAGTGTTTAGTAATACAATTTTTTATTGTAATATCTCCTCTTGATGCAACTGCAGCAAGCATAAATGTACCTGCTTCAATTTGATCTGGAACAACTGAATATGTAGCATTTCCATGAAGTTCTTTTACACCATTAATTTTTATTACATCAGTACCAGCTCCACGAATATCTGCTCCCATAGTATTTAAAAAGTTTGCAACATCTACGACATGTGGTTCTTTTGCAGCATTATCAATAGTTGTTGTACCTTCTGCAAGAACAGCAGAAAGCATAACATTAATTGTAGCTCCAACAGATACTACGTCTAAATAAATAGAGTTACCAATTAATTTTTTAGCTTTTGCTTGTATTTTACCTTGTGCAACTTCAACTTTTGCACCTAAGGCTTCAAAACCTTTTATATGTTGATCTATAGGTCTAGGTCCTAAGTTACAACCGCCAGGAAGACCAACTTCTACACTTTTACTTCTTCCAAGAAGAGAACCAATTAAATAATATGAGGCTCTAAACTTTCTTGTAAGATCTAAAGGAGCATGTGTTGATGATATATTTGTTGTATCTATACGAATAGTATTTGCATCCAACCATTCTATTTTAGCACCTAATTCTTCTAATATTTTACAAGATATTTTTACATCACTTATATTAGGTAAATTTTCTATAGTGCAAACACCTTTTATTAAAAGAGTAGCTGGTAAGATAGCAATAGCTGCATTTTTTGCTCCACTTATTGAAACTTCTCCTTTAAGAGGAGTTCCACCTGTAATTATTAGTTTATCCAAATTAATTACCTCCAATATATAAAGTATATTTGTATATTATCAAAATTTATTATATTTACATAAGAAAAAAGAGTGATATAACACTCTATTTCCTATAAAATATAACATAAAAGAATAATATTGACAACATTATTTATAAAGAAATTAAACTTTTTATATAGTAAAAATATTGATAAATACTGATATATTCATTAATAATTATTTTTTAAAGTAAAGAAGTTTAGAAATACAATAAAATAAAGAAATTTAATATTAATTAAATAATTCTATTAATTTAAATTTAAATTTTATGTCCAAATCTTCATAATCTTCTTTATTGCCAGAGGAAATTATTTGATATTCTTCAGAATTTATATTTTCTTTTAATTCATTTTTTGAATCGTCTGGAACAATGCCATTTGTAGGACTTACAAAACAAAGAGGAGGGAATAATACACACCACCAATTTTGCCCAGAAGAACTTCCAATTTCTATTCTTAGCCCATCATAATTTCCAGAAGGAAAAGAAATATCACCATATGTTTTTGTAGGAAAATAAAAATTACCTATATTAATATTGACAACATAATCAAAACCATTCTCTTTTATTGTTTTTTCAGCAATCTCTTTAAAATCTTGAAGATGTTCATTTACGATAAAAATTATATTTTCTTTTGTAGTATTTTCAGGAATTATCTTGTTCATATAATTAATAACAGAATCTCTAACTTTTAATTTTAATTCTTGATCTTCTTTAGAATCACTATTGGCTATAATATGAAGTCTAAAAATTGAATCAGACAAATCTGAAGAAACTGATTTTACATAGTTGAATGAAGAAAAAAATATAAATAATGTAAATAAAATAATTAATAAAAAAATAAACACAAATTTTCTTTTCATAAATGCCTCCAAATGAAAATATATTTAAATTATTAACGAAAAAAATAATAATATACAAAAGTAATTAAATTATTTGTCGACGAAAACACCAAAAAGCAAAATGGAAATTATTGACATTTAAAAACTCAAATGGTAAAATTTGTAAGTACCAGAAATTGGAGGGATACTATGTATAATAAAAATAATGTAAAAAGGATGTGTAGCTTTTACGTAAATGATGTTCACTTAATTACAATGTTGCTTCCATATATTGAAAGAAAAATAAAAGGAAGCGGAAAATTTTATACATTTTTCGAAAAAGATTATGAAAAGGTAATTCAAATGTTATTATCAAAGTTAAATTTAAAAGAAGAATTAAAGGAAAAAATAAATAGTATCAACTGGAACAATAAAAAAGAAATAAAATATGAAAAGGTAAAGGAGAGATTAGATCAAGCAAAAAATGACAAGGAAATATATTTATTGGTAAATGGTAGTAATGAATATATAAAAAATGTAAATTTATGTATAGATAGATATTTAAAAAAGAATGAACTTAAAATAAATATAATTAATTGTTACGATATTGTAGAATTTAATAAAAATATTATTGGAATTTTAAACAAAAGCAATAAGATTCTCAACACTTCTGGGGAACACGAAATTGAAGAGATTTTTCCCGAGTATAAGAAACAAAAAAAGAATGCATAAATTAATAGCCGTAAGTGTTGACGAAAAAAGTTTTATATTATAATATTATGTATGTCATTTATAATATTATAAAATAAAGAGAGGCAAAAAGATGGAAAAATACGAAAAAGTAAAGGAGATACTAAGGAAAAACGGTCAAGAACAATTATTAGTTTGTTATGACAAATTAGATAATGAAGGAAAAGAAAAATTACTTGATCAAATATTAAATATTGATTTTGAACAAATAAAAAAATTGTATGAAAATACTAAAAACAATAAAAATATAAATTCAAATGATGATTTAATTGAACCAATAGATTATGTAGATGAAAGCAAATTATCTCCTGAGGATTATAAAAAATATAAAGAAGTTGGAGATAATATAATTAAAGAAAAAAGATTAGCTGTATTAACTCTTGCTGGTGGACAAGGAACAAGATTAGGATATAAAGGACCAAAGGGAAAATTTGATATAGGTCTAGATTCTCATGAGTCATTATTTGAATTAATTTGTAAGCCATTAAAAAAGGCAAATAAGGAATATGGTGTAATTATACCTTGGTATATAATGACAAGTAATGAAAATAATGCTGAAACAGTAGAATTCTTTAAAGAAAATAATTACTTTGGATATCCAGAAAATGAAATTAAATTCTTTGTTCAAGGCGAAATACCAATGGTAGGGGAAGATGGAAAAATATTAGTTAATGAAAAAGGATTTATAAAATTAGCAGCAGATGGCCATGGAGGAGTATTTAAATCTATGGTAAAGAGTGGAGTATTAAAAGATTTAAATAATAGAAATGTAGAGTGGCTAGTTATAGGGCCAGTAGACAATCCTCTAATTAATATGGCAGATCCAATTTTCCTAGGAGTTACAGCATCAAAGAAATGTATGGCTGCTGGAAAATCAGTTGTTAAAGCTAATCCAGAAGAAAGAGTTGGAGTTTTTTGTAAAAGAAATAAAATGCCAAGTGTTATAGAATATACAGAGATTTCACCAGAAATGTGTAACTTAAGAGATGAAAAAGGTGAATTGGTATTTGGAGAATCAAATGTAAACTGTAATTTATTTAATATGAAAAGAATAAATGAAGTTGCAGAAAACGAATTACCATATCATGCTGCACATAAAAAGGCAGATTATATAGATAAAAATGGTAAATTAGTTATTGCTGATAAACCAAATGCTTATAAATATGAAACCTTCATTTTTGACGCGTTTGAAAGTATGGAAACAATGGCAATACTTAGAGTAAAAAGAGAAGAAGAATTTGCACCTGTTAAAAACGCAGAAGGTGTGGATAGCCCAGCAACATCTAGGGAATTATACAAAAAATATTATAATATTAAATAATAAGAAGGGCTTATAGCCCTTTTTATATAATAGGAAAGTTCTCCGAACTTCCTATTATATAAATAAATTTCACACAAAATTGCTGTGCAATTTTGGCGAACGAACAAAGACGGGGCATATAAGTTATTTAAAAAGTCATAAAACTTTAATCATGCCCCTTTTGTTCTACTTTAGGAGGAAAATATGGAATATTTAAATGAATATAAAAAATGGTGTACTAGTGATGTTTTTGATGAAGAAACAAAAAAAGAATTAATAAATATAAAAGACAATCCAGAAGAAATAGAAGACAGATTTTATAAAGAATTAGAATTTGGAACAGCAGGATTAAGAGGAGTAATAGGTGCTGGAACAAATAGAATGAATATTTATACAGTTGGAAAAGCAACACAAGGATTGGCAAATTATATAATCGAAAAAAATGGACAAAATAGAGGTGTTGCAATTTCTTATGATTCAAGAAAAATGTCACCAGAATTTAGTAAGGAAACTGCATTAATTTTAAATGCTAATGGAATAAAAACATATATATTTGATTCATTAAGACCTGTTCCAGAATTATCATTTGCTGTTAGACAACTTAATTGTATTGCTGGAGTAATGATAACAGCAAGTCACAATCCACCCAAATATAACGGATATAAGGTTTATTGGGAGGATGGAGCTCAAATTGTTCCACCAGTTGATAAAGATATAATAAATGAAGTAAATAAAATTGAAGATTATGGAGCAATTAAAAAAATAACAGAGGAAGAAGCTAAAGAAAAAGGCTTATATAATGTAATAGGAAAAGAAATAGATGAAAAATATATGGATACTCTTGAAAAATTAGTATTAAATCCAGATATTATAAAAAAGCAAAAAGATATGAAAATTGTTTATACTCCATTACATGGAACAGGAAATATTCCAGTAAAAACAATCTTAAAGAAATTAGGTTTTGAAAATGTATATATAGTTAAAGAACAAGAATTACCAGATGGAAATTTTCCAACAGTTGATTATCCAAATCCTGAAGATCCAAAGGCATTTAAATTGGCATTAGAACTTGCTAAAAAAGAAGATGCAGATATTGTTTTAGCAACAGATCCTGATGCGGATAGATTAGGAGTATATGCTAAAGATTCTAAAACAGGAGAATATATGCCTTTTACAGGAAATATGTCAGGATTATTAATTGCAGAATATGAATTATCGCAAAAAAAGGAAAGAAATGAAATACCAGCAAATGGTGTATTAATAAAAACTATAGTTTCTTCAAACTTAGCAGATAGTATAGCTAAATACTATAATATAGAATTAAAAGAAGTACTAACAGGATTTAAATATATTGGAGAACAAATTAAAAATTTTGAGAAAACTGGAGATCATACATATTTATTTGGATTTGAAGAAAGCTATGGATGCTTAATTGGAACACATGCAAGAGATAAAGATGGTATAGCAGCAGTAATGGCACTATGCGAAGCTGCAGCATATTATAAGGAACATGGTTTAACACTATGGGATCAAATGATTAATATTTACGAAAAGTACGGATACTTTAAAGAAGACTTGTTGTCTATAACTATGGAAGGTGCAGATGGTGCAAGAAAAATAAAAGAAATTATGGAGAATTTAAGAAAAAGTATTCCAGAAAAAATTGGAGAATATAAAGTAAAAGAATTTAGAGATTATAAAACAAATAAAATTATAGACTTAGAAACTAAACAAGAAACAGTTACAGGACTTCCAGAATCTAATGTATTATATTATGATTTAGAAGATGGAGCATGGGTATGTGTTAGACCTTCTGGAACTGAACCAAAGATTAAGTTTTATATAGGAGTAAAAGGAACAAGCATTAATGATTCTATAGAAAAAGCTAATAAGTTAAAAGAAGATTTAAAAAAATTTGCTAATTTATAAATTTGAATTATAATTTAAAAAAGACTTATATGAAAATATAAGTCTTTTTTGTTGTATAGGAAAAATAACTTTTTCCTATACAACAAAAATAAGATTGCACAGAAAAATTGCTATGCAATTTTTCGCGCCTACAAATCTTTACACTTCTTCGAGAACTTAAATATAAATAGTTAAAAGTTCTCGCGAAGCGAGATTTGTTAGCAATAAATAAAGTTGCAAAATTTATCAAATTATTTTTTGTTATCTTTCAATCTTTTTACTAAATCTAAAACTAATTTTTGATCTGAGATATCCATATCTTTAACTTCATCAAGAATTGAAGCAACTATAGTATCAGGTGTATCTTCAAAAAATGAATTAATAAGTTGAATAGGATTTATATCAATTGCTTTACATAGTAAAATTATATTATAGATACTTGCATTATATTTTCCGTTTTCAAATTTAGATAAATATTCTGGTGTAAGATCAGCCTTATTTGCAACTTCTTCTTGAGTAATGTTTTTACTTTTTCTAAAATCTTTAAAAGTTTTGCCTATTAGCTTATTTGCTTCTTTTAAATCTAAATCCATACTATTATTCCTCCTAAAAAATTTATATTAAGTATAACAATAGTTTAAGAATAATTTAATGAACTGATAAGCAAAAAAGCACTGCAAAAATAAACAATAATTCTAATCTTTATACCAACCTTTAATTTTACTTCTTTTTATAGCTCCATACATATTGGCTCGTACATGAGGAATTTGCTTACTTAAATTATATAATAATTGTTTGATTTCTTCTCTTTTAGAAACACCATCCATTGGACAAGCTTTTGGCATTATAGTTATATTATTTCTTTTTATAAAACTATTTGTTTGTTTTTCAGTAACATAAATTAATGGTCTAATTAAAGTCATTTTTGATCTATCCATATAAGATTTAGGTGCGAATGTAGAAATATTTCCAGTATATAAAACATTCATTAAAAATGTTTCTAATACGTCATCTTCATTGTGTCCTAAGGCAATTTTATTACATCCATGATCTATAGCAGTAGTGTTTAAAATACCTCTACGCAGATTAGCACAAAGTGAACATGGATTTTTTTCTTTTCTAATATCAAATACAATTTCTTTTATATGACTTTCTGCAATAAAGAGTTCTATTCCAATTTCATTGCATAAATTGTATAAAATAGATGTATCAAAAAATTCAAATCCGGGATCAACTGTAATTGCAATTAAATCAAATTTTTTAGGATAAAAACGTTGTAAATTTTTTAATGCAAGAAGTAAAGTAATAGAATCTTTACCACCTGATAAAGCCACAGCAATTTTATCTCCTTCATCTATCATATTAAATTCTTCAATAGCTTTTCTCATTTGACCTAATATTTTTTGCATAATAACCTCCATTGATAAAAGTAAAACAGTAATATTATACAGTAAAAACCATAAATATTCAACCAATGAATCATTAAAAATAATAGTTGTTATATGCTAAAATATGAATGGAAAAGTTTGATATTACAAAAAAATATGTTATAATATCTAAGAAATGCATTTATAGCTCAGGTGGATAGAGCGCTCCCCTCCTAAGGGAGAGGCCGCTGGTTCGAATCCAGCTAAGTGCACCAATATAGATACAAAAATTGTATTAGGAGGAATATTATGCCAGAAAATAAAAAAGCTAAAACAGTTTTATTAGCAATATTTTTAATTGTTGTAGTGTTAATTGTTATTGTAATGGGAGTATTGGTTTATATGCTAGCAAGTGATAAAATTGAAATGGAAGAGAGAACAAATACTTTAGAAGGACAAATTAATTCACTACAAGATACAACAAATAAATTGCAAGAACAACTTAATACAATTATAACTGGAAATACAATAAATGAAGATGACCAAAATACAGTTAATTCAAACTCAACTTCAGAAAATAGTAATCAAACAACAGATGAAAATAGTTCAAATAATATAGAAGGAACATTTAGCTGGACACAAAGTTATACTAATGAATCAGGAGAAAATTTAAATTATCAATTAGTTTTAAGATTACATTCTGATGGAACAGCTGAGTATAGTGAAAGTGATGGAATGTCATCAGGTGAAACTAGAGGAACTTATGTATATACAAATAATCAAATAACATATACTAGATTATATTATAATTATGAAGATAATAATAATACAGAATATACAGATGAAAATTCTAAAACAGTAGTATTTACAGTAGTTGCTGATAACACTTTACAAACGACATTCAATGGACAAACAGCTAATTTGACAGCTCAACAATAAATATGATTAATTGGAGTATTTATGGAATATAAAGAATATTTTATGGAACAAGCACTAAAAGAAGCACAAAAAGCATATAAAAAAGATGAGGTACCGGTTGGAGCAATAATAGTAAAAGATAATAAAATTATTGCAAGAGGACATAATCTAAAAGAAAGTAAAAAAGATACAATAAAACATGCTGAGATAATTGCTATAGAAAAAGCTAGTAAAAAATTAGAAGCATGGAGATTAGAAAATTGTGATATATATATAACTATGGAACCATGTCCGATGTGTATGGGAGCAATAATTAATTCTAGAATAAAAAATGTATATTTCGGCGTAAAAGACGAAAAAGCAGGAGCCTGTGGTTCTATTGTAGATTTAACTGAATATAAATTTAACCATATTCCATATTATGAAGGTGGAATTTTAGAAGAAAAATGTAAAAATATATTACAAAGATTTTTTAAAGAATTGAGAAAAAGAAAAAAAGAAAACAGAGGTGCATGTATTGAAGATTAGTGAATTAAAAAATAAAAAAATCTTTCACGTTTGGATGATTATAGCTATTATTCTACTTATATTAATTATTGCAGGAATAATAATGCTTAGATATCAAGTAGAAGGAGAAAGTGACAATAATTTACCATTTGAAATTTCTAAAATGATTGTTGTAAGTACTGCAGAAGGGCAAGAAATTGAAGCAAATGATGATACAAAATGGAACTTTTCTGTAAATCAAGAAAATGATATATATATTTCTATAAATAAAAATGAGGAATATAAAAGAAAAGCAAGTATTAAAAGTTTAAGTTTTGAAAATATAAATATTCAAAAAGCCGAAGGAACAGAAAATATAAAGTTATACAGAGCAAATGATAAAGGTGAAATTTCTGAAGAAGATAAATATCTAGTTCAAAACTATGTTACTTATGAAGGCGAAAAAGAAGCTGATTTAGAAAATTTAAAAATAAGCAATCAAGGAGGAGTTTTAGTATTTAGATCTGTAAATGAAAATGTTTGTGAAGTAAGATCTAATGATGATGAAATAACTCATGATGGCACATTACTTGCAAAAGGAAATGTGGATGCTGAAAATTTAAAATATACTTTAAATTTTGATATTGTAATAGAAACAAATAAAGGTATAAAATATAGAGGAACAGTTAGTATTGATTTACCAGAAGGAAATATATTAGAAGAAGGAAAGGGACAAATAGAAAAAACAGATTTTAGTGATATTATTTTCAAAAGAGAATAAATTTACTTGATTAATATAAAAAAAACATATATAATAGCAAAGTATTAAAAGTTTAGCCTTTGTATGGAAAGTAATCTCCAATAAAAAGCTATGAACCTTGTCAGGTCCGGAAGGAAGCAGCAATAAGTAGTGTATTTATGTGGAATAATTACTTTCCATAGAGAGGCTAAACTTAAATTAAGGGAAGTGATAAAGTGGCATATACAGCATTATACAGAAAATTTAGACCTTTAACATTTGGAGAAATAGTTGGTCAAGACCATATAACAAGGACTTTAAAGAATCAATTAATTTCAAATAGAGTAGGTCATGCATACCTTTTTAATGGATGTAGAGGAACTGGTAAAACATCTGCTGCAAAAATACTTGCAAGAGCAGTTAATTGCCTAAATCCAAAAGATGGAGAACCATGTAATGAATGCGAAATATGTAAAGCAGCTATTTCGGGATCTTTAACAGATATAGTAGAAATGGATGCAGCATCTAACAACAGTGTAGAAGACATCAGATTAATAAGAGATGAAGTTAATTTTTTGCCAACACTTGCAAAATACAGAGTATATATTATAGATGAGGTTCATATGTTATCAACAGGTGCTTTTAATGCATTACTTAAAACATTAGAAGAGCCACCAGCACATGTAAAATTTATTTTAGCAACAACAGAACCACAAAAACTTCCAGCAACAATATTATCAAGATGCCAAAGATTTGATTTTAAGAAATTATCAAATGAAAATATTGTAAAAAGATTAAATATTATCTGTGAAGAAAGTAATTTAAAGGTAGAAGAAAATGCACTTAAAATAATTGCTTCATTATCAGAAGGAGCAATGCGTGATGCATTAAGTATATTAGAAAGATGTCTTCAAGATGGAGATAATGATATTACAGATGATAAAATTAAGGAATTAGTTGGAATACCAAAATTAACTTATATAGAAGGAATTGTGGAAGCAGTTATAAAAAAAGATGTTTCTAAGGCACTAACGGTAATAAAAGAAGTAATAGCAGAAGGAAAAGACCAAGGAAACTTCTTATGGGAAGTAATAAAATATGTTAAAGATTTATTATTATATAAAGTAACTGGTGAAACAGGAATATATAGCAGTCAGGAAGTAGAAAAATTAAAAGAAAATGCAGAATTAGTATCAAAAGAAGAACTTGTACATTTAGTATATGAATTGTCAGAATTAGAAAATAATATGAAGTGGTCATCACAAAAAACAATAATGCTAGAAGCAGGATTTATAAAATTATGTGATACAGAAACAGCAATTCCAATGCAATCAAGTGGTGGAGGAAGTAGTGTAAATAATGCAGATGTTCAAGAATTACAAAGAAGAGTATTTAAATTAGAAGATTATATTAGTAAATTAGGAAAGGGAAATGTAAGCAAAATGCAGACTGGAGCCATGCAAAAACAAGTAGCAAAGCCAAGTCCCGCTCCAAAGCCTGCAAGTCCTGAAAGCATAAAAAATAATGCATTTTGGAGAGAAATAATCGGAAAATTTAAAGAAGAAAAGAAAATGATGTTATATGCAAATCTTTTAAATACAACAGTTTCTGAAATAAATGACATGACTGTAGGAATTAACTTTAAAAATGGATTAAATCCATTAAGCAAAACAATTTTGGAAAAACCAGAAAATATAAATGAAATACAAAAAGAAATATCCATAGCTTATGGAAAAGAAATGAAAGTAAAATTTATTGATAATAAAGTAAATGAGCCAGAGCAAGCATCTGGATTAGAAGGTTTCGTGCAAGACATGGATCTTCCAATAGATATAATAGAAGAATAATAGGAGGTTTTAATATGGCAAGACGTGGAGGTTTCCCAGGAGGAATGGGAGGATTCGGAGGAATGAATCTTAACAACTTAATGAAAGAAGCAAAAAAAATGCAGGCTGATTTAGAAAAAACACAAAGTGAAATATCAGCACAAGAATTTGAAAGTTCTGCAGGTGGAGGAGCAATAACTGTTAAAGTAACAGGAGATAAAGTTTTAAAAGAAGTAAAATTAAAACCAGAAATTGTTGATCCTGATGATGTAGAAATGTTACAAGATTTAATTATTACATGTGTTAATGATGCTTTTGGAAAAGTAGATAGTGCAACAAAACAACAAATGGGAAAATTTAATATACCAGGATTAATGTAAGGAGTATTTAGGATGTCAATATATTCACCATCAATAGAAAAACTAATTGAAAACTTTGAAAAATTACCTAGTATAGGGCATAAAACTGCAACAAGACTTGCTTTTTACATGCTAAATTGCAGTGATGAAAGTGCAAAAGAATTTATAGATGCAATAGAATCAGCAAGAAAAAATTTAAAATATTGCTCTATATGTTTTAATATATCAGATACAGATCCTTGCATGATTTGTGCAAATCCTAAAAGGGATAAATCTATTATTTGTGTAGTAGAAGATGTAAAAGATATAATTGCAATGGAAAAAACACATGAATATAAAGGTGTTTATCATGTTCTACATGGTTCAATTTCACCTATGAATGGAATAGGACCTGATGATATAAAAATAAAAGAATTATTAACAAGATTACAAACAGGTGAAGTGAAAGAAGTAATACTTGCAACAAATCCAAGAGTTGAGGGAGAAGCAACAGCAATGTATTTATCTAAACTAATAAAGCCATTAGGAATAAAAGTAACAAGAATTGCAAGAGGAATTCCAATTGGTGGAGATTTAGAGTATACAGATGAAATTACTTTGTTGCAAGCTTTAGAAGGACGTATGGAAATATGAGAAATATTAAATTAACCATAGAATATGATGGTAAAGAATTTAATCGGTTGGCAAAAACAACCTAATAAATTAAATATACAAGGTAATTTGGAAAAAGTTATTTCAGATCTTACAAAAGAAGAAATAGAAATAATTGGTTCTGGAAGAACTGATGCAGGAGTACATGCTTTAGGCCAAGTTGCAAATTTTAAAACAAATTCTAATATTCCTATAGAAAAATTTGCAATAGCAATAAATTCTAGAATCAAGCAATCTATAAGAATAAAAAAAGCTGAGGAAGTAGATGAAAGATTCCATAGTAGATATAATTGTAAGAGAAAAACATATAGATATATAATAAATACTTCAGAAACAGGAAGTGCGATATATAGAAATTTAGAATATAATATAAAAATGAAGTTAGATGCAGAAAAAATGAAAGAAGCTGCAAAATATTTTATTGGTGAACATGATTTCTCTGCATTTAAATCTAGTGGAACAAGTAGTAAAAGTAGTGTTAGAATTATTTATGAAGCGAAAGTAGAAGAAAGTGATGAAAGAATTATAATAGAACTTACCGGTAATGGATTTTTATATAATATGGTAAGAATTATTTCAGGGACATTAGTGGAAGTTGGGTTAGGAAAAATAAAACCAGATGAGATAACTAAAATAATAGAATCAAAAAACAGGCAAAATGCTGGAAAGACATTGCCACCATGTGGCTTATATTTAGTTAGTGTTGAATATGAAAAGTAACGAAAAAAATAAAATATTCATAAGATATATAAAGCTTAAATAGGAGGAACAAATATGAATATTTTATTATTTTTCTTTTCAATTCCAATTGCAATAATAATTATATCAATAGCTTTAGAAAGATTATTAGATTGTCCGGTTTTAGTTGCAGCTATTACTTTTGCAGTATTACTCGTAATAGCAACCATTTTAGGAAGTACAGCTTTTTTAATAGCAGTTATTATATATACAATAATTTCATTTTTAGCAGCATGGATTAGTAAATATATATGTAGATGGCTAAGAAGTATTCGAAATTGTTGTAACAATAATTCAAATAATTGTAATAATAACAATGTATTAACAGTAAATGGAAGAGTAAATATAGCTGATGAAACAAATAATAATAACAACAATAATTGTAACAATAATAACTCAGGTACATTTTATGGATGTTATAGAAGGAGATAGAATTAAGTAAAATGAGAATAGATAAATTTTTAAAAGTAGCAAGAATTATAAAAAGAAGAACAATAGCAAATGAAATGGCAGATATGGGAAGAGTAGTTGTTAATGGAAAACAAGTAAAGCCAAGCTATGAAGTGAAAATTGGAGATATTGTAGAATTAAAATTTGGAGAAAAAATATCAAAATTTGAAATAATAGAAATTCCAAAAGTTCAAGGAAAAAATATGCCGGAGATGATAAAGTTATTATAAATAACTTTCATCTTCGGCAATTGTTTTTGCTATATTATAAATTAATCTTTGTTTTTCTGGTGAACATTTTGCAAGTAATTCTCTAAAATCATCTTCTAAATAAGATTTAGAATCGTCGGATGTACCAGATAAAATATAACCTTCTGAAACATCTAGTAATTTACATACTTGAGAAAGTCTATTTAAATTAAAATGTGAATGTCCGCATTCAACTCTACTCAAAAAGGCAACAGATACATCTATTTTCTCAGCTAGATTTTCTTGAGTCATATTTTTGGCAAGTCTAGCCTTTTTTAATCTTTCGCCTATAATAGAATAATCTAAAGCCATAAAAACCTCCATTCGAGCAATTTATACTCTAATAAAATTTAAATTAAAAAACTCTAAAATTGTGAAAATTAGCCATCTCAAAATTCTTACTAATTTTGAGGGCAAAAACAATTGTAGTATTATTGTGAAAAATATATTTTTTACAATAATTACTCCAAATTTATTGATATAAGTAGAATATAGCATTTTGAAAATAATCGTAGAAGAAACGGTAAAGTCAACATTAACCATATGATTAATGTTAGTGTATGCAATTTAATAAAATATATTTGTGAAATTTTTTAAAAATAGATTGATAACTATTATCACTTATGTTATGATGATAAGAGCGGGTAGGCTAAAATAATAATAGGAGGGATATATTAAATGGATTTCAAACAATGGAATGGTTTTAATAAGTCTGGAGAATGGACAAAAGAAATAGACGTAAGAGGATTTATACAAGCTAACTATATTCCATATGAAGGAGATGAATCATTTTTAGCAGGTGTTTCAGATAATACAAAAAAACTATGGGATGAAGTATTAGAATTGTATAAAAAAGAAAGAGAAAATGGTGGAGTATTAGATGCAGATTGTAAAACTCCTTCAAGAATAGATGCATATGCACCAGGATATATAGATAAAGACTTAGAAGAAATAGTTGGAGTTCAAACAGATGCCCCACTAAAAAGAGCAATAATGCCTAATGGTGGAATTAGAATAGTAGAAAAATCAGCTGAAAGTTACGGATTTAAAGTAGATGACGAAGTTGAATATATATACCATAACTTAAGAAAAACTCATAATGATGGAGTATTTGATGTATATACAAAAGATATTAGAGCTGCTAGAAGTTCTCATCTTTTAACAGGACTTCCTGATGGATATGGAAGAGGAAGAATTATAGGTGATTATAGAAGAGTTGCACTATATGGTGTAGATGTTTTAATAGCAGATAAACAAAGATTATTAGATACATCTTTAAACACAGATGAATTTACAGAATCAGTAATCCGTGAAAGAGAAGAAGTATCAGAACAAATTAAAGCATTAAAACAATTAAAAGAAATGGCTAAATCTTATGGTTTTGATATATCAGAGCCAGCTACAACAGCAAAAGAAGCTATTCAATGGTTATATTTTGCATATTTAGCAGCAATTAAAGATCAAAATGGAGCAGCAATGAGTTTAGGTAGAACATCTACATTTTTAGACATATATATTCAAAGAGATTTAGAAAATGGAACATTAACAGAAAAAGAAGCTCAATCATTAATGGATCAATTTATTATAAAATTAAGATTAGTAAGATTTTTAAGAGCACCAGAATATAACGAATTATTTAGTGGTGATCCAGTATGGGTAACAGAAAGTATTGGAGGAATGGGAATTGATGGTAGAACATTAGTTACTAAAAATTCATACAGAGTACTTCATACTTTAGAGAATTTAGGATCAGCACCAGAACCAAACTTAACAGTTTTATGGTCAAAGAATTTACCAGAATCATTTAAAAGATATTGTGCAAAAATATCTATTGATACATCATCAATTCAATATGAAAATGATGATTTAATGAGAATAACATTAGGTGATGACTATGGAATAGCATGTTGTGTATCAGCAATGAAGATAGGTAAACAAATGCAATTCTTTGGAGCAAGAGCAAACCTTGCAAAAGCATTACTTTATGCAATTAATGGTGGAAAAGACGAAATGTCTGGAAAACAAATTACACCAAAATTTGAACCAATTACATCAGAATATTTAGATTATGATGAAGTAATGGAAAAATTTGATCAAATGATGGATTATGTAGCAAAAATATATATAAAAGCATTAAATGCTATACATTATATGCATGATAAATATTCATATGAAGCATTAGAAATGGCTTTACATGATAGAGATGCAGACATATTAAGAACTATGGCATGTGGAATAGCTGGATTATCTGTTGTTGCTGATTCACTTTCTGCAATAAAATATGCAAAGGTAAAAGTTATAAGAAATGAAGATGGACTAGCAGTAGACTATCAAGTAGAAGGAGATTTCCCTAAATACGGAAATGATGATGATAGAGTTGATGATATAGCAGTTGAATTAGTAAAAACATTTGAAAGAAAATTGCAAAAACATATAACATATAGAAATTCTAAACATACATTATCAATCTTAACAATAACATCAAATGTAGTTTATGGAAAAGCAACAGGAAATACTCCTGACGGAAGAAGAGCTGGAGAACCATTTGGACCAGGAGCAAATCCATTACACGGAAGAGATACAAATGGAGCGTTAGCTTCTATGAATACAATAGCAAAATTACCATATGAATATTCAGAAGATGGAATTTCATACACATTTGCTATTACTCCAGGAACTCTTGGAAAAGATGAAGAAACAAGAATAACAAATATGGTTAATATGTTACAAGGATACTTTATTAAAACAGGACATCATATAAATGTAAATGTATTTGATAGAGCATTACTTGAAGATGCAATGGAGCATCCAGAAAATTATCCTCAATTAACAGTTCGTGTTTCAGGATATGCAGTAAACTTCATAAAACTTACAAGAGAACAACAATTAGATGTAATAAATAGAACAATACATGAAAGAATATAATTAGTTTAAATCGGGAGTTGGGGATAGTCCTAAAATCCCGATTTAATTTACAATATTAAAATTTATTTGGAGGACATATGATAGACGTAAAAAATCAAATTAGGATACATTCATTTGAAAGCTTAGGAGCAGTTGACGGACCAGGAATAAGATATGTAATATTCACACAGGGATGTCACTTAAAGTGTAAATATTGTCAAAACCGTGATACATGGGATATGAATTCTGGTAAAGTCTATAATATTCAGGATATTGTAGAAAAAATAGAGAGATATGTTCCATATATGCAATTTGAAGGTGGAATAACAGTAAGTGGTGGAGAACCTTTATTACAACCAGATGCATTAATTACATTATTTAAAGAAATGAAAAAAAGAAATATTAATACTGCAATAGATACATCAGGAAATATGCCAATTACAGATAAAATTAAAGAATTAATAGACCTTACAGATTTATTTTTATTAGATATAAAATGTATTAATGATGAAATTTGCAAAGATTTAGTAGGAGCTTCTAATAAATTAGAGCTTGAATTTGCAAGATATTTAAGTGAAAATGGAAAAGATATGTGGATAAGACAAGTATTAATCCCAGGTTATACAGATAAAGATGAAGATTTAATAAAGCTAAGAGAATTTATAAATTCTCTAAAAACTGTAAAAAAAGTAGAAATATTACCATATCATAATTTAGGAAAATTTAAATGGGATAATATGAATGTACCATATGAATTTGAAAATGTAAAAGTTCCAACAAATGAAGAAGTAAAAAAAGCAAAAGAGATATTAGGGATTTAGTGATAGTATGAGAATCCTTATTTAATACAAAAGAGCACTTTAGTTTATGCTAAGGTGCTTTTCTTAAATTGCATAGGAAAAATGCTCAAAAAGACCTATAAATACAACAAAATTACGAAAATTGAGCTTAAATTATTGTAAGCTTAACAAAAATGTAATATAATTGTAATGTGTATTTAAAAAAATTACAAAAGTAGAAAAAACTATATCCGTAAAGGGATAGAAAGAGGTTAAAATATATTAAAAAAACTGCTATTTTTTGCTATTGACTTATGCTTTTAATATAGTAAAATACAAGAGATAGTAGTATATAAAAAGGATGGTAAATATGAAAAGAACAAGTAAAATTTTAGGAGCAATAATTACAATATTGATGGTAATTGCAATAGCCACAGAAAGCTTTGCAGCAACGACTACTTTTGGAATAGAAGAATATAGAAGACCAACTGCAGATGGAAAGCAATATGCTTACAAGATTAATCGTGGTGGAAGCAATGGAAAAATGGTTTGGAAAGTTGTAGTACGTGAAAATAGCGGAACAACAATAAACTATGACAATACAATCTACTGTCTAAAAGCAGAAAAAGGATTTTATACAGATACACCAGGAAACTTTTCTGCAGATTATGATAAAATGATTGATTTTGCTGATAAGAGCCAATTAGTTCCATCAATAATAGCAAATGATGACTATTATTATGCAATAATGTGGATATTAGATCATGCATATATTCCATATTATACAAAAAGTTCTGACTCTGTAGATGTTCAAACTCAAAAAGCAGAACAAGCAGAACAAGATAAGCAAGATTTATTAAATGCTGCAGGTTTATCAGAATCAGATAAAAATGAATTAACAGATGATGATATAGATGTTGTGCAACAAACAGCAATATGGTATTTTACTAATACTACTGCAGAAGAAAATGCAGATGTATACCATGTAGATTTTGCAGGAGAACCTTCATTCCCAGCAATATCTTTAGCAGAAAGTAGCACAAAAACATATACAACATTAAATGATATAAACGAATATAGATATAATGCAATGACAAAATTATATAAATATATGGTAAGCACAGCAAAAAGTGACGAAAACATAAATTACTACAAAAATAATAATGGAGCTGTACAAGAACCAATAAGTATTGCGCAAGAAGTTAATCCAACTGTAGAATTAGATGGAAGTAATTATGTAGTAGGACCATATAAAATAAATAAAAATAATGATTTAACATTTGAATTTGAAGCAACATTTACAGATCAAGATGGAACAAGTTTAGAAGGAAAATACACTTTATTAAATTCAAATAAGCAAGAAGTCGCAGAAGGAACTACAATTAAAGACTTAATTGGAACAAGTTTTTATATTTCAATTCCTTCAGCAAATATAGATGATATATCAAATATTAAATTTAGTTATACAGGTTCATATAGAGTTACATCAAAAGGATATTGGACAAATTCACAAAATCCTAATGTAGTACAACCATTAGTTGTTGTAGATAAACAAGATAAACCAATTAGTGGAGAAAAAGAAGTTGGAGTAACTAAAAGAGAATTTGATTTATCTTTAAGAAAATTTATATCAGAAGTTAATGGAAAAGCAGTAAACAGAGAACCATCAGTAGATACAGGAAATTTAAATCAAACAATGGATGGAACAAAAATAACAACAGCAGATTATAATCATACAAAAAATGCTATAGCTGTTAAACCAGGAGATATAATTACATATACAATAAGAGTATATAATGAAGGTGAAATAGATGGTTATGTTTCAGAAATAACAGACTATTTACCAGAAGAATTAGAATTTATTAGTGATACAACAAACTATCCAGAAGAAACAGATTTTAATGCTGGATATGGATGGATAATAGATTCAACTAATAATAGAATTATAAAAACTACAAACTTAGCTTATTCTAATGAGGTTGCAGATGCGGATCAAAATGAAGAAAATTTAATAGAAGCATATAATGGAACAACATTAGATTACAAAGAAGTAAAAGTAAAATGTAAAGTTAAAAATACAACAGAAACTTTAAAGAAAATAACAAATTTAGCTCAAATTACTGCATCTACAGATGCAGAAGGAAATGCTGTAACAGATAGAGATTCTGTACCAAATGGTAACTTTACATTACCAACAGATGAAGAATTACCAAATTATAAAGAAGAAGAAATAAATAGAGGAGACAAATATATACCAGGACAAGAAGACGATGATGATTTTGAAAAAATAATTATCCAAGAATTTGATTTAGCATTAAGAAAATTTATTACAGGACAAAATGGACAAACAGTAATTGGTAGAGAACCAACAGTAGATACAACAAATTTAGCAAATGGTACATCTACAACAGCTACATATAATCATCCAAAAACACCAATAGATATGAGCAGAGGAGATGTAATCGAATATACAATAAGAGTATATAATGAAGGTTCTATAGATGGTTATGCAAATGAAATTGTAGATAAACTACCAGCAGAATTAGAATTCTTACCAGAAGATGAAACAAACATAGAATATAGATGGCAAGTTTCTGAAGATGGAAGAACTGTAACAACAGATTATTTATCAAAAGAACAAGAACAATCAGCAGGATCAAACATGATAAAAGCTTTTGATGGAACAACATTATCATATAAAGATGTAAAAATTGTATGTAAAATAAAAGATGATGCAGAGTTTGGTAAAAAATTAACAAACTTAGCAGAAATCACTGATTCATCAGATTCAGATGGAAATGATGTTATAGACAGAGATTCTACAACAGATAATATGGAAGTTCCTGATGATAATAATTTACCAAATTATAATGATGACAAAATAAATTCAGGAGAAGAATATATACCAGGACAAGAAGATGATGATGACTTTGAAAAAGTAAGAATTGTATACTTTGATTTAGCATTAAGAAAATTTATTACAGCTGTAGATGATCAAGAAGTAACAGATAGAATTCCACAATTAAGTATTGGAGAAGACGGAAATATAGTTTATAACCATACTAAAGATCCAGTAGAGGTTGAAAATGGAAATATTGTTACTTATACATTAAGAGTATATAATGAAGGATTAATGGATGGATATGCAAGTTTAGTTAAGGATGATATTCCAGACGGCTTAAAATTCTTACCAGATAATCCTATAAATACAGAATATAGATGGCAAGAATCAGAAGATGGAACATATATTTCTACAGATTACTTATCTAAAGAACAAGAAGAAAATGCAGGAGATAATTTAATAAAAGCATTTAAGCCAGATTTAGGAATAGAAGAAGGTAATCCAGATTACAGAGATATTAAAGTTGCTTTTGAAGTAACAGAACCAAATACTTCTGATAGAATATTAGTAAATACAGCAGAAATACAAGATGACAGAGATAGTGCAAATGATCCAATAGATGATATCGATTCAACTCCAGATAATAATAATGAATGGAATGAAGAAGATGATTTGGATAAAGAGTTTGTAAAAGTAAAATATTTTGACTTGGCATTAAAGAAATGGGTAAGCAAAGCAATTGTTATTGATGAAGATGGAAAACAAACAGTAACAGAAACAGGACATACAGGTGATGAAGATCCAGAAGAACCAGCAAAAGTTGACTTAGGAAGAAGAGACATTAATGATGTAACAGTTAAGTTTGAATTCCAAATAAAAGTAACAAATGAAGGTGAAATAGCTGGATATGCAACAGAAATAACAGATTATATACCTGAAGGATTAAGATTTGTACAAGAAGATAATCCAGATTGGTATGAAAGAGAGCCATTAAATGGTAGAGAAAGAGTTGCAACACAGGCATTAGCAAATACATTATTACAACCGGGAGAAAGTGCAACAGTTTCAATATTATTAACATGGATTAATGACCAAGATAATATGGGATTAAAAACAAATATAGCAGAAATAAGTCAAGATTATAATGATAGCAATACACCAGATATAGATTCAACTCCAGATAACTTTAAAGAAGGAGAAGATGATATAGATGATGCACCAGTAATGTTAACAGTTGCATTAGGTAATACAAAATTATATTTAGGATTAGCAGCAATTGTTGTTATAGCACTTGGTGGAGGAGCATTTATAATTAAGAAATTCGTTTTATAGAATGTGAATAAATAATTTGAAAGCTTCTATAAAATAAAAGTATAAAAAGTGGAAAACTATTTTGAATAATGATAGTTTTCCACTTTTTCCATACAATAGAAAAGTGATGCTTTCCTATTGCATAAAAGTCGCTTCGCTCCAACAGTTGTACACAATTTTACTAACGTAAAATTGGCACAGAACAAATTTACAGAAAGCCAAAGAGAAGAATAAAATTAATACAATATTAAGGCTTTCCGATTTGTTCTAGCATAGAAAAATATATAAATTTATGTGAAACAACAGCATGTCTGTAATCTACACATATGATAAAACTATAGTTTTTATACGGAAATATAAAAAGGAAAATGTAAATATAGTAAAGTAATTATTAATAATGCAAAAAAGATAAGAAAATGTAATAAAATCTTTTTTTTAGATTAAAGCCTAAATTTCCGTAATCAAACTGTACGAAACAGGCCAATAGACTGGAAAAAGCTACCATTTACAGTTAAATGCAATATAAGTAATATATATATAAATAAAAATATATATTGAAAGGAACTTGAACATGAGAATAGCTGTAACGCTTGGTACTGTACACACACACACACACATATATAACACCTTTAAAGAATAATAATAAAATAAATATAGATAAGACAAAGTAGGTATACCAAAAGGTATGCCTACTTTTGCTGGTTAAAAAGGAAAATAAATGCCATGTTTTAAACAGTAAAT
>CALYAJ010000018.1 GCA_944393485.1 uncultured Clostridia bacterium | reverse complement strand
CGCCTTTCAGGTGGTGAGCAAGTAATTCCCCTTCTAGGGGATGAGCAAACCACCCGTTCACGGGTGGTTATGATTTTACTTAATTACAGCCCGCTAAACGAAAACTAAGAAAACTAAGATTTCGATGGTGGATTAATTTTATAGAAAAACTAGTGCAAAATATATAAAAATATAGTATAATAGAATATACAAAAAAGTTGAAAGGAGCTTAAAAAAATGAAAGGAAAAGCAAAAATTATCAGACGGAAATCAGAAAAGTATGGCTACAAAATAGTGGCAAGAGGATATCTTGAAGACTGTTTTGTAAAAGACTTGGAGATGCTGGCTGATGATTTGTCTGTTTCTAACAGTTTAGAAACAGAAGAAAAACTAAAAAAATTTAAAAGGTCATACAAGAAAAATGGCCTGATTATTCGTATACAGGAGAATCTCTCCCATCTTCCTAAATGCGAATTTGGGATAGAAAGAGAGCCTGGAACGAACAGAACAATACCTTCTATTCGAATCGGAATGAAGGTAAGAAGGAGCATTTTATGGATGCTCCTGGAAAAATTTAGCTGTTAGCTCCAATGAAGAGGCGTGATAGGAATAAATTCTATTACGCTTCTTATTTGTATAAAAGGAAAATTCTCTGAACTTCCCTATTATACAAATAAATTTCACACAAAATTGCTTTGCAATTTTGGTGAGCAAATATTTCTTAGCTGTGCGAAGCAAAGCAAGCTACAGATAAGTTATACTATGGAAAGACGGGGCATGTAAGTTATTTAAAGGGGCATAAAACTTTAATCATGCCATTTTGTTCTTCATTAAATAATTAACAAAAAAGGATATATTTTCAAATAATGGCAATAATAATATAAATGGAGGTATGTTATGAAAGATTATTTGAGAATTGAAAATATTGAGGCTTTAGAAGTACTAGATTCAAGAGGGAATCCAACTGTTCAAGTTGAAGTTACAACAGATGGAGGTTTTTGTGGTGTAGCTAAAGTGCCATCTGGTGCATCAACTGGAAGCTTTGAAGCTGTGGAATTAAGAGATAATGATGAAGAAAGATATTTAGGAAAAGGTGTACAAAATGCAGTAAATAATGTAAATAGAATAATAGCTAAAAAAATAGAAGGAATGAATGTATACGAACAAGCTAAACTAGATAATAGATTAATAGAAATTGATGGAACAGATAATAAAGCTAAATTAGGTGCAAATGCAACTTTAGGAGTATCTCTTGCAGTTGCAAAGGCTGCAGCAAATTCTTTAGGAATGGCTTTATATAATTATATCGGTGGAGTTAATGCAAAAAAACTACCAGTACCAATGATGAATATCTTAAATGGTGGAAAACATTCAGACAATAACATTAGCTCACAGGAGTTTATGATAATGCCAATATCTGCAAATTGTTTTTCAGAAAAACTGAGAATAGGAACAGAAGTATACCATAATCTAAAAAAGGTTTTAAAAAGCAAAGGATATTCAGTAGCTGTTGGAGATGAAGGTGGTTTTGCTCCAAATTTAAAATCTGAAGAAGAAGCATTAGATGTAATAATAGAAGCAATTCAAAAAGCAGGATATAAACCAGGTGTGGATGTATCAATTGCATTAGATGTAGCAAGTACAGAAATGTTTGATGAAGCTAAAAAAACAGGTAAAAATGGATATCTATTTTGGAAAACAGGAATGTTTAAAACAAGTGATGAGATGATAGAATATTTAGAAAGCTTAGTAAGAAAATATCCAATAATATCTATAGAAGATGGATTAGCTGAAGAAGATTGGGAATCTTGGAGAAAGCTTACAGAAAAATTAGGAAATAAAATACAATTAGTAGGTGATGATTTATTTGTTACAAATACAGAGAGACTAAAAAAAGGAATTAAAAACAAAGTTGCAAATAGTATATTAATTAAACCAAATCAAATAGGTACATTAACTGAAACATTGGATGCAATAGAAATGGCACAAAAAGCTGGATATACTGCAGTAATTTCTCATAGATCTGGAGAAACAGAAGATACAACAATAGCGGATATTGCAGTTGCAACAAATGCAGGGCAAATAAAAACTGGTGCACCATGTAGAACTGATAGAGTGGCTAAATACAACAGATTATTAAATATAGAAAATGAATTAAAATAAAAATTGTTTTATAAATAGAGTCATTTTTAATGGCTCTATTTACTTTTGACGAAAAAAGTTATATTATAGCGATGAAGAATAAACTTCAAATGGAGGGGATTATATGAATAAAAAGGCTATTGTAGGAGTAATAATTGCAATAATTATAGTAATAGCATTAGTTGCAATATATATTTTTACAAATAAAGTAGAAAAACCAGAGGATGTAATAAATACATATTTTTCAAAAATAAGTGACAAAAAATATGAAGAGGCTTTTGATATGATTAGCCAAAGTAGTAAAGATAAAGTAGCAAAAGAAACATTTATAGAAAAAAATAATGCAATATATGACGGTATAGATATGACTAACTTAACTACAGAAATCAAGAGTGTCGAAAATGATTCTGAGGGAAAAAATGTTTTATATCATCAAAAAATGAATACATCAGCAGGAGAAGTTGAATTTAATAATTCAGTTGTCTTAGTAAAAGAAGAAAATGAATATAAATTAAATTGGTCAAATAGTATAATTTATCCTGACTTAGGCGATAATGATAAAATAAGAGTAAAAACATTAGAAGCAGAACGTGGAAATATTTATGATAGAAATAATACATTACTTGCAGGAAAAGGAAATATATCATCAATAGGTTTAGTACCAGGAAAAATGAGTGCAAACAGAGAAGAAGATATAGAAAAGTTAGCAACTATTTTAGGAGTGTCTGCAGATAGTATTAATAATAAATTAAATATGTCATATGTAAAAGATGATACATTTGTGCCAATTAAAAATGTTGCAACAACAGAAGATGGTCTTAAAGAACAGGCATTAACAATACCAGGAGTAAAAATTACAACAGAAAGTGGAAGAGTGTATCCATTAGGAAAAGAAGCATCATTATTAATTGGATATGTACAAGCAATTAGCGCAGAAGAATTAGCCGAAAATGCAGGTAAAGGATATAATAGTAATAGTGTAATTGGAAAAGCCGGAATAGAAAAATATTATGAAGATACTTTAAGAGGAAAAGATGGAAAAGAAATCTATATAGTAGATGAAAGTGGAAATAAAAAGAAAACAATAGTACAGCAAGATTTAGAAAATGGAAAAGACGTAAAATTAACAATTGATGCAAATACTCAAAAACAAGTTTATGATAGTCTAGAAGAAAATAAAGGTGCATATGTTGCAATGGATTCAAAAACAGGAGAGATTCTTGCACTAGTAAGTACACCTTCATATGATTCAAATGATTTTTCTTTAGGAATGAGTAATGATGAGTGGACAGCATTAAGCGAAGATGAAAATAAACCAATGCTTAATAGATGTTTGCAAACTTGGTCACCAGGCTCAACATTTAAACCAGTTACAGGTGCAATAGGAATTACAGAAGGAAAAATAGATCCAAATGAAGATTTTGGCAGAAGTGGACTTAGTTGGCAAAAAGATTCAAGCTGGGGAACATATAAAGTAACAACATTAATACCATATAATGAACCAGCAAATATGCAAAATGCATTAATAAGATCTGATAATATATATTTTGCAAAAGCAGCATTAAAAATAGGTTATGATGCATTTATGGATGGTCTTAACAAATTAGGATTTAATGAAGATATAGGATTTGAATTAAGTGCAGATAAGTCTACATATGATACAGATGGAAAAATTGATGATGAAGTACAACTTGCAGATAGTGGATATGGTCAAGGTCAAATTTTAGTAAATCCTATACATATGGCTTCAATTTATTCTGCATTTGTAAATAATGGAAATATGATTAAGCCAACTATAATTTATGATAAGAATAGACAGCCTGAATACTTAAAAGAAAATGCTATCTCAGAAGGAGCAGCAAATACAATAAAAGAAGATTTGGTACAAGTTGTAGAAAACTCTAATGGAACAGCACATGATGCAAAAATAAATGGAGTAACAATAGGAGCAAAAACTGGAACTGCAGAATTAAAAGCAAGTAAGGATGAAGAAGGAGAGGTTATTGGATGGTTTAATGCATTTACAGCAGATGAAAATGCAGAAAAACAATTAGTAGTAGTAAGTATGATTGAAGATGCAAATTCTGTAGGAGGAAGTCACTACTTATTCCCTAAAGTTACACAATTATTTAAATAGATACAAGAGGAGAAATATACATGTATAAAATAATGAAAACTTTAGTAAAAGGACTTTGTTGTCATTTTATATATAGAGTAAAATATATAGGATTAGAAAAGATAGATAATAGTAAAAAATATATTATATGTCCTAATCATTCTAATGTATTAGACCCAACATTTATATTTCCACTAATGGATAATTTATCCATTATGGCAAAATCAGAAATATTTAAATATAAAATACTTGCAAAACTATTTACAAGGTATAGAGTATTTCCTGTAAACAGAAAGAAAAGAGATGTAAAAAGTACATTACATGCAATAGAATGTTTGAACTTTGAAGAAAATTCAAAACTTTTAATGTTTCCAGAAGGAGGAATTTTAAAAAAGAAAGAGGATCTAAGAAATAAAGTAAGAAATGGTGCAGTATATATTTCTGCTGAAACAGGAGTACCAATTTTACCAGTATTTATTACAAGAAGACCACATTTATTTCAAAGAGTATATGTAGTCTTTGGAGATACAATTAAAATTCCAGAAGAAATAAAAGATGATAAAAGCAAAATAAGAGAATATTCTAAAAAAATGATAAATATAGTATATGATTTGGAAGAAAAAATTAAAAAGAAATAGTTGAAAAAAAGCTAGATATATATTATTATATATCTAGCTTTTATCTGATAGGAAATTCTATTAGATAAAAAATTGCAAACAAATATATTCGGGTATGGCCAAGCGGTAAGGCAGTAGGCTCTGACCCTACGATCGTTAGTTCGAATCTAACTACCCGAACCAGGAAGTCCTTCTGTAGAACACATTACAGGAGGATAAAAAAATATTAAAAAATACGAACAAAATTTCGAAAAAACTATTGACAAAATATTAAATAGAATATAAAATACATTCAGAAAGCAAACAGAAGTTCGAAAAATATTAAGGAGGTAGTTTTTATGAAAAAAGTAAGAGAGAATGTTATATCATATACAATAGACAAAGCAATATTTAGTAATTTTGCAATATTAGTAGAAAACGGAGAAGTAGTAGTAAAAGCTCCTTGGTATTTTTCAAAACAAAGAATACAAGAAGCAATAAAACAAAATAAAGAATGGATAATGCAAAAATTAAATAAATTAGAAAAAATTAATATGTACAAAACAACTAAAATATTTGGTGTAAATTATGCAGTAAAAGTAGTTTTTAATAATATAAAAACACCAGAATTAAATTTAAATAATAATCATATAGAAATAGAATTACCAAACAAATTAGTTCAAAAAAACAATAAAAAAACTATAGAAGTAATATTAAATAAAATGTATCAAGAGTTAGCAGAAAAGCATCTAGAAAATGTTTTTGAAGAAATAAGAGTAGAAACAGGAATGGCACCAGAAAACTATGTAGTAAAATCAAATCAAAAAGAAATTGCAAAATTCGATTTCGAAAATAAAAATATATATGTTAATTCAAAAATAATGGAATTAGAAGAATCTTGTATTAAATATATAATTATTCATGAATTATGCCATTTAAAATATAAAACACATGCAAAAGGTTTTTATAAATTATTAAAAACATATTTTCCTAATTATGAAAAATATGATGAAATATTAAGTGGATATAAATTTTAAGAATATAATAAACAATAAATATACCACGCTAAGCTGAAGATATTTATTGTTTTGAGCTTTACTTATTTTTGTTAGAAACTCAAATTGAAAAGAAAAAAGTTGACATCTCGATTTGTTTTTGACATTGCTATAAGCTATAGAATGCTAAATATATGGAAGCTTAAAACAATACAAAATACAAATAGTAATAATAAATTCTAAAAAATATTAGATATTGTAATTTTAAAATAGAGTGTGATTATATAAATGAAAACACTTGAGATGAATTTGATGAAGCTTTTAAGGAAAAGATTTATTTGGAATTAAAAATATAAAATAGAAGGAATAGAATTTAAGCAAAAATGCACCAAAATGTTAAATTTTTTCTGACATTTTGATGCATTTGAATACTAAGCTCTTTTTAGTGGATTTTAATGGAGCGGGTAGTGGGAATCGAACCCACACCTTCGGGTCGGAAGCACGAAATTCTACCATTAAAATATACCCGCGAATATAATATAAGTATAACATTTTGTTCATGTTTTGTCTAGTCATAGAAACAGCCCTATTCTAGAAAAAATATTTAAATAAAATTGTAATTTTTAATGAGGAGGATAGTTATATTAACGAATAAGTAGAATAATTAAAAGAAAATGTATTATTAATGTAAGTAGTTGATGAGATTAAAGTAGCTATTATACGAAGATACAATTATTACAACATATTATTTTATGGAATTAAGAAAAAATATAATTTTAGTTTTGCAGATAAAGGATTAACAATTATTATCAAAAATGAATGGATGAATGCTTTAAAAAAATAAATCAAAAATAATTAAGTTACAGAGAACTCCGTATAATACTGAAAATATATAAATAATTTATAAAAAGTAAAGAATAAAAAAACTTACGAATTTTATAATTCGTAAGTTTTTTTGGAGCAGGTAGCGGGAATCGAACCCGCATAGCCAGCTTGGAAGGCTGGAATTCTACCATTGAACTACACCTGCGTTTACTCTTGATATATTAAAATTTTATATTTAAATTGGAGCAGGTAGCGGGAATCGAACCCGCATAGCCAGCTTGGAAGGCTGGAATTCTACCATTGAACTACACCTGCATTAGCTCCTGACAAGTATAGATTATAATAGTTTTTATTTTCTTTGTCAATACATTTTTTTATTTTTTTCAAAAAATTAAATATAATAAAAAATATTGTAAAAAAAAATCGAATATGATACTATGTTTTATATAAAATTTTACAAAAGAAGAGGGGGATAGAATGTTAGCTTTAATTGAATACATTCCATATATAATAGTAGGACTTATAATGGGAGTAGCATGTTTAATATTACATCAAAAGAAAGGATATTCACCAGTATCTGGCTTCCTTTGGGGATTTTTCTTTTCTGCTTTAGGTCTTATTGTTATTTTACTAGAAAAGCCAAAGGCAGAACATGATAAAGAAATACAAGAGAAAAAAGGATTATCAATTTTACAATGGGTATTAATATTTGTAGGAGTAGGAACACTTTTGATAATTTTGTATTTTGTATTTTTATCATTAAGTCATTAGAAAAAAATTAGTATTTAAAATATTAGAATCTGAAGAGATTCTCGTCTATGTTTATGCTTTATTCTGTTGATAACTCTAATTATGATTTATTCAGTTTGAAACATTATGTAAATTATGGTATAATAAAAGATGAACTAAGTTGATTGAACGCATTAAAATAATTTAAATGCGGTACTCTCTTCTTACTTCACGAAAACAACAAATAGTATTCCCATATGATATGGGAGAAAGAGAGGAAAAATATGGAAAACATCAAAAAAATTACAATTGGAAACGACTATGATTCACGGATTGGGAACCACAGCTATGCTATGTGGACATCTGGATATGATATCCGCATAGAAGAGTTGAATGGGAACATAGTATACTTCAGAGTGAGGGACTATGATATGACTACTGTGGAGAGAATAGATCCGCCTGCCGAGATGAAAAATGAGAGGCAGGTTTATTGGAAGGATCTTTCAATAAACATAAAAGAGTCATATTTTGATTACCTCTATCCTGAAGGTGCAGAGGAAGAAAGAAATATTTTCGTTTATGGAGATGAAAAAGGAAGAGCCATAAACGAAAGAAACAAGTGGGCCGATTCTCATATGGTGTGGAATCGGGAAACCACGCTGTACCTAGCAAGGAAACTTGGAAGGTTTTCAGATGTGAAGTTTCTGAAAACAATAACAAGCCCAGCTGGGAGAGGCTACAATGATTATCTATTTTTAATAGATAATCATTGGCAGGTTAAAGTTTTTGGGGACTCTGCCCCAAAAGGTCAATGTTATTTGACCGAAATAAAAGATTATTGTCAAATTCAGAATCAAAAGAAGGAATTTGGCAGAAGGGCGTCAAAGCGAGCAAAGAAAGCTGACGTCCCGTGGAAAATTGCTGTTTTTGCGGGAAACATTGCTTCTGACGAAGAAGCAGTGGAAATATTAAAAAAAATAAAAGCAACAGTTCCAGTGAGTGATGAGGCACTCATTTGGGAGCTGACAAAATGCGGTATAGGTCGCAGGACAGCAGCAATTAAGAACGTCCTGGGAGAGGACGTTTGGACCCAGCTCAAATGTAATGGTCAAAAACAGACCAGGACATTAGCTTTATATCTGGTATACGAATTATAGTCAAAAAAAGAATCATTTCTTTGTCTTAATAAGATGAGAAATGATTCTTTTTTTGGAAAATATATTAGTATCTCCACTTCAGGTGGCTCTATTTCCGTGAAAACGGGATGGAGCTCGAGTCATCCTCAGTTAAAGAAACAGAGGGCTGGCTCAGGTTTGGAGTAGCCTATTAAAACAAGGAAGGTATGGAACATATAATATGTCCATACCTTCTTTGTGTTTGTAAATCAAATTTTTATTAGAATAATTAATATTTAAAACTAAAATTTCTTTATTGAATAAAAAAAACAGCTATGATAAAATTGGAGAAAACAAAAAAGTGGAGGAAAATATGCAAGAAAAAGACGAATATAGAAAAGATTATTTAACTTGGGATGAATATTTTATGGCAGTTGCAAAATTGTCAGCAATGAGGAGTAAAGATCCTAATACACAAGTTGGTGCTTGTATCGTAGGGCAAGATAACAGAATTTTATCAATAGGATATAACGGAGCTCCTAATGGATTTAAAGATGAAAAATTTCCATGGAAAAGAGAAGGAAATCCTTTAGAAACTAAATATTTATATGTAGTTCATGCTGAAAGAAATGCAATATTAAATTATAGAGGAAATCGTAAAGATTTTGAAGGTGCAAAGATATATGTATATTTATTTCCATGTAATGAATGTGCAAAAGAAATTATTCAAGCAGGAATAAAAGAAGTGATTTATATTTCAGATAAATATGCAGAAACAGCTGAAACTATAGCATCAAAAAAATTATTTGATGAATGTGGTGTAAAATATAAACAATTAGTAATGAATAAAGAAATTAAAATTGTAATATAATCGTAATTTAAAAGATACATAAATGTAAAAGAAACTAACAGATATATATGCTATTATAAAATTGAGGAGAGTGGAACAAATGAAGAAGATAAAAGGGATAATGATATTATTTTCTATAATAGCAATAATTGTAGGTGTTATAGAAATACCTGTTTATGCAAATGATTTTAAAATAAGTGTTGAAATATCTGAAGATTTTAAAAAATGGGAACAACTTTCAAATGAAGAAAGAGCCAATACAATTATGCCCAATATAACAGTAAATAATATATCAGAAAAAGAAGAAAAAGATGCTAGTTCAATGTTATTTGGATTAAGAAATATATGGGCGAAAGCAACAATACCAAGTACATATGTATTAACAGAAGACTACAATATACCAATAAAAGACCAAGGAACTACAGCAGAATGTTGGGCTTTTTCTATGAACAGTTCATTAGAATCTTTATTGGCAAGAAGCTATGAAGTTGTACCAAGATTTTCAGAAAGATATATGGATTTTGTAACATCTAAAACTTTCTCTGATGGAGAAAATCCAATAGGATATAATAGAGAAATAGGACAAGGCGGAAATTCATATATTGGATTGGGATATTATACTAATGGTACAGGTGCAGTATTAGAGGAAGATATGCCTTTTGTTGATAATGATACAGACAGAATTAGTTTATCAGAATTAGAAGGAAAAAATCCAGACACTAGAGTTAGAGAGGCAATAATTTTTCCAAATATAAATAAAATGTATAATAGTGAAACACAAGAGATAAAATATTATGATGATGCATATAATGAATATACAGATTCAGAAGTTACTACAATGAGAAATGCAATAAAAGAACATATATTAAATTATGGGGCAATAGCTGCGATAACTTATGGAAATGGAGCCCAATACTATAGTGATCCATCAGATCCTATGCATTCAGAAGCATATTATTGTGACAATACTTCTTTTGCTCCAATTGATCATGCAATAACAATAATAGGTTGGGATGATAATTATTCTGTAGATAATTTTAATCCAGAATGTAGGCCAAAAAATCCAGGAGCATATATATGTTTAAATTCATATGGAACGGATAGCTTTGCAGATGGTTTATTATATGTTTCATATGATGATGTTAATATTGAAAAGAATTTAACAGGAATAACTAATGCGGAGAAAATTCAAAGTACAGATAAAATTTATCAAAATGATTTTTATGGAATGACTGCACAATTAAATTTTGAATCAGATGAAAATTCTTTAGCGCAAATAGCAAATGTATTTACAAGAGATACGAGTGATTCAGAATTAATTAAGGAAATACAAGTTTGTGTAACGGGAAATTATACACCAGAAGTATATATTAATCCTAATGGAGATAGTTTAACAGATAATTTAGTTAAGGTTGATTTATTAAACACAGATTTAGGCGATACGTATAATACATTAGTATTTAAAGAACCAGTTGAAGTTACAGGTGAAAAATTTGCTGTAGTAGTAAATTTAAGAGGAACAGGGAAAATTGCTATAGGAACAGAGTGTAATCCTAAAGATTTAGGCTCTGTAACTGAAACAGTTTATGATTGTGTAAGTGCAAATAAAGGAGAAAGTTTTATTAATATTGATGGTGCATGGAGAGATTTTACAGAATTCCAGTTGCAAGATTATACTTTTAGCAATTCTAACTTATGTATAAAAGCAATCGCAATAGCCGATGATGAAAAAAATCCAGATACTAATACTAACACAAACACAAATACAAATACTAATACAAATACTAATACAAACACAAACACAAACACAAATACTAATACTAATACAAATACTAACACAAATACAAATACAAATACTAATACTAATACTAATACTAACACAAATACAAACACTAATACAAATACAAATACTAATACTAATACAAATACAAACACTAACACAAATACAAACACAAATACAAATACTAATACTAACACTAACACAAATACAAACACTAATACGGATACCAATAATCCAAACGAAAATACCAATACAGATGCTGATATAAACAATCCGAATGAAAATACCAATACAGATAATGATACAAATAATCCAGATGAAAATACCAATACAGATGGAAACTTAGATGAAAATGCAAATAATAACCAGAATACAGAAACACCAAATAATAATAATGAAAGTAATTCACAATATTATTATAATGGAACAGTTGATAGAACTGTAGCAAATGGTAAATTGCCATATACTGGAGGAAGATTATTAAGAATAGTATTGCCTATTGGATTAATAATAATGTTAATTTCATATGTAAATTATAGAAAGTATAAAGATATAAAAAACAAATAAAAATTAATAAAAAGGGGCAATAAAACATTATATTGCCTCTTTTTGTAGAATAGGAGTTTAATATGGAAGAAGAATTAAAAGAAATTGCAAGAAAATTAAGAATTAATATTGTTAAGCAAGTTTATTTAGCAAAATCAGGTCATCCAGGTGGTTCACTATCAATTGCAGATATTCTTGCTGTATTATATTTTAAGGAAATGAATGTAGACAGTAATAATCCCAAAATGGAAGATAGAGATAGATTAGTATTGTCAAAAGGACATTGTGCACCAGCATTATATGCAGCATTAGCATTAAAAGGATTTTTTGATATAAAAGAATTGGATAAATTTAGAAAAGTAGGTTCAATACTTCAAGGACATCCAGATATGAAAAAAATTCCAGGAATAGATATGACAACAGGTTCTTTAGGACAAGGATTATCTGCAGCAAATGGAATGGCAATTGCAGGGAAATTAGATAATAAAAATTATAGAGTATATGCAATTCTAGGCGATGGTGAAATAGAAGAGGGACAAATATGGGAAGCAGCAATGACATCATCTAAATATAAATTAGATAATTTATGTGTTTTTGTAGATAATAATAATTTACAAATAGATGGAACTATAGACAAAGTAATAAATCCATATCCAATAGATAAAAAATTTGAAGATTTTGGTTTTAATGTAATAAATATTAATGGACATGAAATAAAAGAAATTGAAGATGCATTAAATAGTGCAAAAGAATGTAAAGGAAAGCCAACTGCAATAATAGCAAAAACTATAAAAGGAAAAGGTGTATCTTTTATGGAAAACAAAGTTGAATGGCATGGGAAAGCTCCAAATGAAGAAGAATATAAGTTAGCGATACAAGAGTTAGGAGGAAACGAAAATGAATTATAATGAAAAAAAAGCAACAAGACAAAGTTATGGAGAAGAATTAGCAGAAATAGGAATAGATGAAAAGGTAGTTGTTTTGAATGCTGATTTATCTTCTGCAACTAAAACAAATATATTTGCAAAAAAATATCCTAATAGATTTTTTGATGTTGGTATTGCTGAACAAAATATGATGTCTATGGCTGCAGGACTAGCTACATGTGGAAAGATTCCATATGCAAGCACTTTTGCAATTTTTGCTGCAGGAAGAGCATATGATCAAATTAGAAACAGCATATGTTATCCAAATTTGAATGTTAAAATTTGTGCAACACATGCAGGAGTAACAGTTGGAGAAGATGGAGCAACACACCAAATGTTAGAAGATTTAAGTTTGATGAGAACACTTCCTAATATGACTGTAATGTGTACTTCTGATGATACTCAAACAAAATGGGCAGTAAGAAAAATAAAAGAAATAAATGGACCTGTATATTTAAGATTATGCAGATTAGCAACACCTAAAATTTATGAAGAAGAAAATTTTGAAATAGGAAAAGGAATACAAATAGGTGACGGAACTGATGCTACTGTAATAGCAACAGGAGTAACTGTTTCAGAAGCAATAAAAGCAATGGAAGAACTTAAAGAAAGAGGAATAAATATTAGAGTTATAGATATGCACACTATTAAACCAATTGATAAAGACATAATAATAAAATCTGCAAAAGAAACACAAAAAATAATAACAGTAGAAGATCACAATATAATAGGAGGTCTTGGAGGAGCTGTCTGTGAAGTGCTTTGCCAAGAATATCCTACTAAAGTTATTAGAATGGGAATTAATGATAGCTTTGGAATTTCAGGAAAAGCAGAAGAATTATTGAAGTATTTTAAAATTGATAAAGATTCTATTATAGAAAATGTAATTAAAGAATAAAATCTCAAAACTATTGTTATAAAAAGAGGTTAGAAAATCATTAAGAAAAAACAAGTTAAATAATTGTGAATTTTTTGTGGAAGTCTTGCATAAAATTATAATTATTGTTATTATATTTTGTAGATATAATGATAAAATTGTAAATAATAGAACAAATAATTCGAAGGAGAAACCAAATGATAGAATTTAGAAATGTGTGCAAAACATATGAAACAGGCACAGAAGCTGTAAAAAACGCTAATTTCGTTATAGAAAAAGGTGAGTTTGCATTTTTAGTTGGTGCTTCTGGTTCTGGAAAATCAACATTAATAAAATTAATTTTAAAAGAAGAAGAACCTACATCAGGAAATATAATAATAAATGGTAAAGATACAACTTTTTTAAAACCAAGCAGAATTCCATATTTACGTAGAAGTATGGGAGTTGTTTTTCAAGACTTCAGACTTTTACCAGACAAAACTGTTTATGAAAATGTTGCATTTGCAATGTATATTGTTAAAGCAACGCCAAGACATATAAGAAGACAAGTACCTATGGTATTATCATTAGTAGGACTAAGTGCAAAAGCTAAAATGTATCCAAATGAATTATCTGGAGGAGAGCAACAAAGAGTTGCATTAGCAAGAGCTTTAGTAAATAATCCATCAATGTTAATTGCAGATGAGCCTACAGGAAATCTAGATCCAGACACTGCATGGGATATTATGACACTTTTAAATGATATTAATTTAAGAGGAACAACAGTAGTTGTGGCAACACATGCAAAAGACATAGTAGACCAAATGAACAAAAGAGTTATTCATATACGTAAAGGGTCTATTGTTAAAGATGATGAAAAAGGTGGGTATGAATTGTGAGATATAATGTATTAACATATTTAATAGGTGAAGGATTTAGAAATGTATTTAAAAACAAAAAATCATCAAGTGCATCAATAATCATTATGGCACTTACAATGTTAATATTTGGTGTATTTTTTGTAATAACACAAAACATTAATGGTATAATGCAACAAATTGAAAATGAACAAGGAATACAAGTATTCTTATATGATATTTCAGAAGATCAAACAAAGGCTATTGAAGATTACATAAAAAATATAGATGGAGTAAATACAGTAGAATATAGATCAAAAGAAGATGCTTTAAATCAATTAAAAAGCCAATTTAAAGATAGAGAAGATTTATTATCTGGATATGATGAAAATAATATTTTTCCAGCTTCTTATGTAGTAACATTAACAGATTTATCAAGAAGTAATGAGATACAAGATAAAATATGGGAATATGATACTGATAAGCCAGATAGTGAAAAAGTAATAAAAAATATAACAAGTAAAGATGAAACAGTAGCAACATTAATTAATTTAGCAAATGGTATTAGAATAATAACTGGAGTAATACTTTTAATATTAATTATAATTTCAATATTTATTATATCAAATACAATAAAGCTTACTGTTCACGCAAGAAGAAAAGAAATATCTATTATGAAATATGTAGGAGCAACTAATAGCTTTATAAGATGGCCTTTTATTGTAGAAGGTATAATAATAGGAATTATTTCAGCAGCAATATCAATTGTAATATTAGGAATTAATTATAATTTGATTGCAGGAAAAATATTAGAATCACAAGTTGTTTCAGCAATGAATATAAGTTTATTAACATTCTCAGATATGTTTGGACTTATCGTACTTGTATATGCAATCTTAGGAATTGGAATAGGTGTTTTAGGAAGCTGTATTTCTATGCGTAGATATTTAAAAGTATAAATAAGGAGTATAGATATGAAGACAATTCTAAAAACATTAGTATCAGTAGTCTTAATATTGCTGATATTAGTAAATTACTCATTTGTATATGCTGAAAGTTTAAATGATTTGCAAGAACAGCAAGATGCAGCACAGGCCAATCAAGATATGGCAATGACTCAACTTCAAGCTGTTCAAGATGAATTAAGTGCTAATTTAAATCAAATACAAGAATTAAATAATAGTATTGCACAATATGAAAATGAAGTAACAGACTATAATAATCAAATTGTAAATTTACAAAATAATATTTCACAGCTAGAAATAGAAATAGCGGAAGCGCAAGCTAATTATGATAAACAGAAAAAATTATTAGATGATAGATTAATAACAGTTTATGAATCAGGAACAACAGAATATTTAGATGTAGTACTAAGTTCAAAGTCTATAACAGAATTTTTGTCTAGCTATTATCTAATTTCTATATTAACAGATTCAAATATGAACTTTTTGGATGATATAGAAAGACAGAAAAAATTGATTGAAGAAGATCAAAAAGAGTTAGAAGAACAAAAAAATCAAATAAATACAGCAAAGGAAGAAAAAGAGAAAGCATCAATAATTCTTCAAAATACAAAAATACAGAAAGATTCATATACTGCACAATTAACAGATCAAGAAAAAAAGATTCAGTTAGAAATTGATGCATACCAAACAGAAATTAATCAACTTGAAGCAGAAATACAATCAATTACATCAAATAATTTAATAGTAAATCCAAATTATGTCGGTGGAGAAATGCTTTGGCCATTACCAGGATATACGAGATTAAGTTCAACATTTAAAATGAGAGTTCATCCAATAACTGGTGTTTATAAACTTCATTCAGGAATTGATATTCCTGCGCCTAAAGGAACAAATGTACTTGCAGCAAATGATGGAGTAGTTGTTAAAGCAGGACGTAATACGGCATATGGTAATATGGTAATGATTGATCATGGTGGAGGAGTTTCAACATTATATGGTCATGGTAGTGAAATAACAGTTACATTAGGACAAACTGTAAAAAAAGGAGACGTCATCTTAAAAGTTGGTTCTACAGGTTATTCAACAGGAAATCATTTACACTTTGAAGTAAGAGTAAATGGAAGTGCAGTAAATCCATTGCCATATGTAACTAACTAAAGTACAAAAACTTAGTAAATAACGGAGGATAAGATTAAAATGAAAAAAATAGGATTAAAAATAATAGGGATACTAGTAATTATATCGATAGCGATGAATGCGTTTTCAATAATGTCATATGCAACTGAAAAGAGCGAATTGAATAAAAAGATAAAAGAGACAAAAGAAAGTTTAAATGAGGTAAATAGTCAAAAAGCTGAATCTGAAGATAAAGTGGAAGATTTAACTTCTCAAATAAAAGAATATGAAAAAGAAATTAATTCTTTAAAATCTGAAATAGAACAAAAAAATAAAGAAATAAAAGAAATGCAAAAAAAATTAGATGAATTAGAGGAAGAAAGACAGGAAAAGCAAGATTTGTTAGATGAAAGATTAATTACAATATATGAAAATGGAGAAACAAGTTATCTTGATGTATTACTTTCTTCAGCAGATATAACAGATTTTATTTCTAAATATTATATGGTAGAAACATTAACTGAAGCTGATAAGGAATTAATTGAAGGATTAGAAGCTGACAAAAAAGAAATAGAAGAAACTAAAAATAACTTAAATGAAAGCTTAAAAGAAGTAGAAGATAAAAAAGAAGAACAAGAAGCCATACAAAAAAAATTAAATAAAGCTAAAAATCAAGAAGAGAAAAAAGTAGAAGATTTAACAGCACAATCAGAAGATTTAGAGGAAGATATAGAAGCATATGAGAAGAAAATGAAAGAACTTGATGCAAAAGAAAAAGCACAAGAGGAAGCATTAAAACATAAAATAGAACAAGCCCAGGAAGAACATGATTCAGGTTCTTCATCAAGTGGAGGATCAAGTTCAAAAGGATTTATTAGACCAGTAAAAACAGGTAGTATAACGGCAACTATGTATTATTCTAGTGGAAAATATCATGGAGCAGTAGACTTTGGTGTATCAGTTGGAACACCAGTATATGCTGCAGCAGATGGAATTGTTGTAACATCAACATGGGGAGGATCAGATAGTTACGGATATTACATAAAAATTAAACATTATAATGGTTTATATACATTATATGCTCATGGTTCTTCTCTAGTTGTAAGTGTTGGACAAGAAGTAAAACAAGGACAATTAATAATGTATTCAGGAAATACAGGAAATTCAACAGGACCTCATTTACATTTTGAAGTAAGAGTATCTCCAGGAGGATATAGCAATAGAGTTAATCCATTAAATTATCTATAAATTATTTACTATAGTTACATATTTAGACCGCTACATAAGAATAAAAACTTAGGTAGCGGTTATATTATTATAAAGAAAGGGGAAGAATGAGATGAAAAAATCATCAATAGCAATTATTGTTGTAATTGTAATTTTATTATTAATAGTAATAGGAGGAATATCAAGTTATAATGGTTTGGTAGGATTGTCAGAAGAAGTAGATAATAAATTTGCCACAATAGATACAATGTTACAAAGAAGAGCAGATTTAATACCAAATTTAGTCAATACTGTTAAAGGATATACAAATCAAGAACAATCTGTCATAGATTCTGTAACAGAAGCAAGAGCTAAATTAAATAGTGCAAATTCAGTTGCTGACAAAGCAAATGCAGATCAGGAATTATCAAGTGCATTAAATAATTTATTAGTAGTTGTAGAAAATTATCCAGATTTAAAATCTTCAGAAAATTTTATAAATTTGCAAGATGAATTAGCAGGAACAGAAAATCGTATAGCAACGGCAAGAAAAGATTATAATGACGCTGTTAAAGATTATAATGCTAAAATAAAAAGATTTCCTACTAATATAATATCTAGAATGTTTGGTTTTGAAGAAAAAGAATACTTCCAAGCAACAGAAGGAAGCGAGGAGGTACCAACAGTTGACTTCAATTCAATTCAATAAAAAAATTAATAGAGTATTATTTTTAATTGTATTTATTATAATCATAACAATTTCTAATAGTGCATATGCAATAGTTCCAAAAACTAATGAGTTCTATGTTAATGATTCAGCTAATTTATTAGAAGCAGACACTGAAGAATATATAATAAATATGAATAAACAATTAGAGGAACAAACAGGAGCTCAAATTGTTGTAGTTACTGTGCAGAATCTAGAAGGAAAGTCATTAGAAGAATATGCCACAGAATTATTTAGAGAATATGGTATAGGTGATAAAGATAAAAATAATGGAGTACTGTTATTATGCACATTAGAGGAAAGAGAATTTAGAATAGAAGTAGGATATGGACTTGAAGGAATTTTAACAGATGGAAAAACAGGAAGGATACAAGATAATTATATAATTCCTTATTTAAAAGAAGATAATTTTAATGAAGGAATAAAAAATGGATTTAATGCTGTTTTAACCGAAGTAGAAAACGAATATGGAATTACAATAGATGGAGCAGAAAAAGAAAATATTATAGAAAATTCTAATACTCCAGAAGTATCAATAGGAGCAATTATAATAATAGTAATATTTGTTATATTAATGATAATAGGAAGAAGTGGAATCTTTTATATAGGTGGTTTTGGAGGACCACGAGGAGGATTCGGCGGAGGCTCTTTCGGAGGCGGTTCTTTTGGTGGAGGAGGTTCATCCGGTGGAGGAGGTTCTTCAAGAAGTTTTTAGAAATTAATTGTGCTCGAAGTACCTACAATTATTATATAAGAAGATATAAAAAAAGCTGTTATTATTAACAGCTTTTTTTGACGTGCGACAAATAACACACTGAACAAAATATTTTAATGAAGTATTAATTATTCATTATATAAATTTTTTTCATATAAATCGTCAATACGGACATCTTTTTCTTCAAAATTATCAATAAATCCAATTTTGGCAATATTATTATTTACTTCTTGTATCCATACAGGTCTTTCATTATAAAAAATATCAACTTTTTGTTTATTTCTTAAAAGTTCATGTATTCTAGCAGAATTCATAAAATCACTCCTTTAGATAAACTTGTACTAATAATATATCCAAAATTTAGAAAAATATTCCAAAAAAAACTCCCGCATTTTGATGCGGGAGAAAATTCGTCTTAAAAAAAGAATCCGAAGATTGCAATAAAGACGAAAATTTTTGCAATGGTTATAAGTAACCGTTCAATGGTTGATGTGTTAACATCAACTGGGAAAAAATAATTAATAATCATATTTGCGACTACACAGCCTATCAATGATAATGCAAATGCTATTGCAAAAACGACAGATATAAATCCCAGGTACACCAAACCTATAAATAGTAACAATACCAAGAACCACATTGTAATTCTCCTTTCTTTTCAACAGTTTTGTATGAAATATTATATAATATTTTATGGAAAAAATCAAAGAAATTAGAAAAAGCATTACTATTTTTATAGTAATGCTTTTTTGGTGACCCGTACGGGAATCGAACCCATGATTCAGCCTTGAGAGGGCTGCGTCTTAACCGCTTGACCAACGGGCCAAATATAAGTCTAATAATATATATCATAAAATAAAGCTATAGTCAAGAAATAAAATTTATTAAATTTAAATATAAAAGTATTGACAAATTTTAAGAATATTATATAATAAATAGCGAACAAAAGTTTTAGAAACGAGGAGTAAAATGTTAGAATTAAAAGAAAGGATAGACATTGTATTAGTAAAAAAAGGCTTATTTCCAACAAGACAAAAAGCTAAATATGCAATAGAAAATGGGAATGTATATGTAAACGAAGTACAAATAAAAAAATCAAATAAAATAATAAGTCATGACGATAAAATAGTAGTAAAAGGAGAAGGCTTAAATTATGTAAGCCGTGGAGGTTTAAAATTAGAAAGAGCAATACAAGAATTTGAGATAAACTTAAAAGATAAAGTATGTGCAGATATTGGAGCATCAACAGGAGGTTTTACAGATTGTATGTTGCAAAATGGTGCTACAAAAGTTTATGCAATAGATGTAGGGCATTCTCAACTAGATAATACATTATTAGAAGATTCAAGAGTAATAAATATGGAAGGAACTAATATAAGAGAATTTAATACAAACACAATAGAAAAACTAGATTTTATAAGTTCAGATGTTTCATTTATATCAGAAACACATGTATTACCTAAAATATATGAAATGTTAAAAATTAAAGGAAAATCAGTTATATTAATAAAACCACAATTTGAAGCAGGAAAAATTAATTTGAATAAAAATGGAGTTGTGAAAAATATAAAAGTTCACCAAAAAGTAATACATAATATAATTATTTTTGCTAATAAACTTGGTTTTAGAATAATAAATTTAACATATTCTCCTATAAAAGGTCCGGCAGGAAATATAGAATATTTACTATATTTAGAAAAAAATGAAAATAATTTATTAGATTTATACAAAATGAAAAATGAAATTATTTCAATAACTACAAAAGCAAGTAAAGAATTAAAATAAAGAGGTGAAATATGGTATCTACATTACATATAAAAAATATAGGTATTATAAGTGAATTAACTATAGATTTTTCAAAAGGATTTAATATATTAACAGGTGAAACAGGAGCTGGTAAAAGTTTAATAATAGATGCTTTAGGAATAATTGCAGGTGGAAGATTTTCTAAAGAAATGATTAGAAAAGGAGAAAATCATTCATTTGTAGAAGTTAGTATTTATTTGCCAAATAGTGATAAAGCGATTGATGGAAATATAATAATTTCACGTGAAATTTTTGAAAATGGTAGAAATACTTGTAAAATAAATGGTAGATTAGTAACAGTTACAGAATTAAAAGAATTTATGGCAAATGTAATAAATATTCACGGACAAAATGATAACCAGAATTTGTTAAATAAAGAAAATCATATTAAATATTTAGACAAATTTTTAGGAAAAGAATTTATTAATTTAAAGAAAAGATATACAGAAAAATATAATAAATATATAGAATTAAATAGAGAATTAAAAGAGAATTATGGTGATGAAAAAGAAAAAAGAAGAAAATTAGATTTATTATATTATCAACTAAACGAAATTGAAGATGCTGGATTAAAACGCAATGAAGACGAAGAATTAGAAGAGGAAAGAAAACTAATTATAAATTCTGAAAAAATATCTAAAAATTTAAGTGAAGCAGATATGCAAATAAACGAAAATGCTTTAAATTCAATTAGTATTGCTATAAGAAATTTAGAAAAAATAGAGGACATAAATATAAAATATCAAAAAACACTAAATTCATTAAAAAGTAATTATTATGACTTACAAGAAATTTCTATAGATTTAAGCCATTATAATTCAGATACACATTTTGACGAGGAAGAAAGAAATTCAGTAGAAAATAGATTAGATGAAATTAACAATTTAAAAAGAAAATATGGAAATAGTATAGAAGAAATTTTAGATTATAAAAATGAGATTTCAAAAGAAATAGAAAAAATAGAATCTTCAGACGAGAGAAATAATCAAATACAAAAAGAAATAGATATAATAAAAACGGAAATGGCGGAAATTGCAAATGATATGCATCATAGTAGAGTAAAAAAATCCAAAGTTCTATCAGAAAAAATAAATGCAGAGTTATCTGATTTAGAAATGCAAAATGCTAAATTCGAAGTAAAAATAGAAGAAGTAGATTTTAACAAAGATGGTATAGATGACGTAGAGTTTATGATTGCTACAAATAGGGGAGAAGATCAAAAGCCATTAATAAAAATTGCTTCAGGTGGAGAAATGTCTAGAATTATGCTTGCAATAAAAACTGTATTATCAGATGTAGATGAAGTTCCAATATTAATTTTTGATGAGATTGATACAGGAATAAGTGGACAAGCAGGAAATGCAGTTGGTGAAAAATTAAAGATGATATCTAAAAAACATCAAGTAATAATTGTTACACATTTAGCAAGTATTACAGCAAAAGGTGATTCTAATTTCTACATATATAAAGAAGTTAAAAACGAAAAAACAGCTACTAAAATTAAGAAATTAAATGAAAAAGAATTAATAGAGGAAATTGCAAGAATATCAGGTGGAATAGTTTCAGATATATCACTTCGACATGCACAAGAGCTTAGAAAGGCAATATAATGCAAGTGGATTTGCATATGTGAGCTTTGCTTTGCAAATACGCACTGACAAAAGAAACTTAGCTTCGTTGTATATCCAAAATTTAGAAATTTTTCTTATAAGATAAAATGGGGGACATGAAATATAAAATCATGTCCCTTTGGTTAAATTATTTTAATTCAACAACTGTAACTCCCATTTCACCTTCACCATATGTACCAAGTCTAAAACTTTTTACATGTGGATTAGTTTTTAAGAATTTTTGAATACCTTCTCTTAATTTTCCAGTACCTTTACCATGAACAATTCTAACAGTTTCAAGTTTAGCTAAACTACAATCGTCCAAATATTTATCAATAACAAAAATTGCTTCTTCAACAGTTTGTCCAATAACATTTATTTCACTAGAAATATTTTTAGATTTAGAAATTCTAGAAATTCCAGCTTTTTTATTATTAGTAGTAGTAGATTGATTTTTAGATATAGACAAATTAGAAACAGGTACAAAAGTTTTCATACTTCCAATTTGTACTTGAACTTGATTATCTTTGTTTGGCAAAGATAGTAAAGTACCATCAGTCATAAATTTTTGTACAAATACTGTCATACCAATATTTAATTTTGAAATATCTATATTTGAATTTATATTGGTATTGCTAGAATTAGTAGAAATAGTATTTTTTAAAGAATCATTTAATTTATTTCTATAATTATCTAAATCCTTTAAAGAATTAGAGTCTTTAGATATTGAACGCATTTCTTTAATAATGCTAGAAGCTTCTTCTTTAGCTTCAAATAGTATTTCACGAGCGTTAATTTTTGCTTTTTCTATAATTTCTTTTTGTTTCTTTTGTACATCAAAATTATCTTTTTCTAAATTTTTCTTTAATTTTGAAATATCTTCTAGTTTATTTTCGATTTCTTCTTTTTCATGTTCTATTTTTTGTTTATCATCATAAATACTTTTTAATAAATCTTCTATTCTTATAGTATCAGAATCAATAAAAGTATTAGCTCTATTTAAAATGTTTTCTGGAAGTCCTAATTTTTTACTAATAGCAAATGCATTACTTTTTCCTGGTACACCAATCAAAAGTTTATATGTAGGAGAAAGTGTATTAATATCAAATTCTTGACTTGCGTTTTTAAAACCACTATTAGTTAAAGCATAATTTTTAATTTCGGGATAATGTGTTGTTGCAATAGTTAAAGTATTTCTATTATGCAATTCTTCTAATATGCTTATAGCTAAAGAACTTCCTTCAACAGGATCTGTACCAGAGCCTAATTCATCAACTAAAACTAAACTATTTTCTGTAGATTTATTTAGTATTTCAATAATATTTAACATATGAGAAGAAAAGGTGCTTAAAGATTCTTGTATGCTTTGTTCATCACCAATATCTGCAAAAACATTATCAAAAACATAAAAACTACTATTTTCTTTAGCTGGAATATTTAAACCAGACATAGCCATTAATGTAAGCAATCCGACTGTTTTTAAAGTTACTGTTTTTCCACCAGTATTTGGTCCTGTTATTACTAAACAAGTAAAGTCATATCCTAAGTTAATATCTATAGGAACAACCTTATCTTTATCAATTAAAGGATGTCTTGCTTTTATAAAATTAATTTTTTTATCATCATTTATTATTGGCATATTTGCATCTATAGAGATAGAATAATTGGCTTTTGCAAAAATAAAATCAAGGATACCAATAATATTTAAGTCATTTTCTAATTGTGAAGAAATACCAGTAAGCAAATTTGTTAAATTAGCTAAAATTTTTTCAATTTCTATATTTTCTTCAACAATTAAATTTGTTATTTTGCTATTAAGTTCAAAAATAGAAAGAGGTTCAATAAATACAGTAGAACCACTATTTGACATATCATGAACAAAACCTTTTATATTACTTCTGTATTCTTCTTTTACAGGAATTACATATCTATCATTTCTAATAGTTATTACAGGTTCTTGCAAATATTTTGAATAAGAAGAAATATAGTGATTTAGTTTATCACGAATTTCTTGCTCTATCTTTTTCTTTGATACTCTAATTCTATTTAATTCTTGACTTGCATTATCTGCTATTGTGTTTTCGTCTAATATAGTATTAAAGACTTTTTTCTCTATATCTATATTTACATATAAATTATTAAAATAATCATATAAATCAGAAAAATCATCAATATTTATTAATTTATCATCAAAAAAATAACTTTTTATTTCTCTAGAAATTTTTAAGATTCTAGTTAAATCCAAAATACTTTTTATAGCTAATATATTATTGCTATTTAATGCTTTAATCCATATTTTAATATCTTCAGAAATTTCAGTAATTGGCGGAATTCCTTTTTTATGTCTCATTAAAATTGCAGTATTTGTTTCATTTAGTAATTTTTGTAATTTACTTTTATCAGAAATTGGACGTAAAGAAAGACAATAATCTTTACCAATATTTGTTTTTGCAAAATTAGATAGAGTATCAAGAACTTTATTAAATTCTAATTTTTCTAAATTTTTTTCCAATGCTAATACACTCCTTAAATTAAGTTATATCTTTCAAAAGTATCTTTTATCATATGTGTATCTAATCCTACTATAGAATTATAGTCACCATCAAAACCTTTTAAATAAACTTTACCGACACCTTGTACAGCATATGCTCCAGCTTTATCTAAAGGTTCTTCTGTATCTACATAAGAACAAATATCATGATATGACATATTTTTAAAATAAACTGTAGATTTATTAACAGCTGTCTTAAATATAATAGAATGTTCTTTTTTTATAATTATAGTTGTACCAGTATATACTTCGTGAGAATTACCTTGTAATAATTTTAGCATTCTAATTGCATCATTTTTATCATGAGGTTTGCCTAAAATAATATTACCATAAGCCACTAAAGTATCTGAACCAACAACTGTATATTCATTATTTTCTTTATATTTATTTTCAAAAACTGAATAAGCCTTAGCATAAGATAATTTCTTAGCTAATTCTTTAGGATTTTTTTCAGTTTGTTTGATTTTATTTTCATCAATATCACTTGGAATGATATCATAAACACTTACAATAGTTGACAAAAGTTGCTTCCTTCTAGGAGAAGCTGATGCTAAAATAAATTCCATAAAAACCTCCAGTAAAAAATAATTTAAATCAATCTTTTTGAAGTGTATTATAACATTCATAGGTTTAAAAAATCAATATGTCAATATTGCGTTTAAAGGCTTGTTATGCTAAAATATGATTAGCAAAAATGGAGGATTTGTATGGGAGATAAGGAACAGAACATAAGAAATTTTAGTATAATTGCACATATAGATCACGGAAAATCAACATTGGCAGATAGAATGATTGAGATGACCGGAGTTCTTTCAAAAAGAGAAATGGAATCACAAGTTTTAGATAATATGGAGATAGAACGTGAAAGAGGAATTACAATAAAATCACAATCTGTTAGAATGGTGTATAAAGCAAAAGATGGGCAAGAATATATATTTAATTTAATAGATACACCAGGACATGTGGATTTTAATTATGAAGTTTCTAGAAGTTTGGCTGCATGTGAAGGAGCTATTTTAGTTGTAGATAGTAGCCAAGGTGTAGAAGCTCAAACACTAGCAAATGTTTATTTAGCGCTAGATAATAATTTGGAAATATTACCAGTTATAAATAAAGTAGATTTGCCAAATGCAAGACCTGAAGAGGTAAAAAAAGAAATAGAAGATATAATTGGAATTCCAGCAGAAGATGCACCATGTATATCAGCAAAAACTGGATTAAATGTAGAAGAGGTACTAGAAAGAATAGTAACAGATATACCAGCTCCATCTGGAGATGAAAACAAACCATTAAAATGTTTAATTTTTGATTCTTTTTATGATAATTACAAAGGTGCAGTAAGTTATGTAAGAGTTAGAGATGGAAAAGTAAAAGTTGGAGATGAAATACTACTTATGTCATCAAATAAAAGTTTTGTAGTTACAGAAGTAGGATTTTTTGAACCAGGAAAATATTATCCATGTAATGAACTTGTAGCTGGAGATGTTGGATATATTGCAGCAAGTATAAAGAGCTTATCAGATATAAGAGTTGGAGATACAATAACATTAAAAGAGAATCCAGCAGATGAACCACTTCCTGGATATAAAAAAGTTAATCCAATGGTATATTGTGGATTATATCCTGTAGATGGTAGTGATTATGAAAATTTAAAGGTTGCTTTAGAAAAATTGCAATTAAATGATGCATCACTTCAATATGAACCAGAAACATCTAATGCATTAGGATTTGGTTTTAGATGTGGTTTTTTAGGTTTATTACATCTAGAAATTATAGAAGAAAGATTGGATAAAGAATTTGATTTAAGTTTAATTACAACATCACCATCTGTAATTTATAAAGTACATAAAACAGATGGGGAGGTTATAGAATTATATAATCCAGCAGATTTACCTAGTCCTCAAGAAATAAGTTTTATGGAAGAACCATATGTTATAGCAGAAATATTAACACCAAAAGATTTTGTAGGAAATGTAATGGAAATATGTCAAAACAGAAGAGGAATTTATCAAGATATGAAATATCTTGATGAAAATAGAGTAACAATAACATATGAATTACCATTAAATGAAATAATATATGACTTTTTTGATACTTTAAAATCAAAAACAAAAGGATATGCTTCATTTGATTATGAGCTTAAAGAATATAGAAGATCAGAACTTGTAAAATTAGATATATATGTAAATGGAGAAAGTGTTGATGCATTAAGTTTTATAGTTCATAAAGATTCTGCTTATGATAGAGGAAGAAAAATGGTAGAAAAACTAAAAACTGTTATTCCAAGACATTTATTTACAATTCCGTTACAAGCAGTAATTGGAGGAAAGGTAATTGCAAGAGAAACAATTTCAGCAATGAGAAAAGATGTACTTGCTAAATGTTATGGTGGAGATATAACAAGAAAGAAAAAATTATTAGAAAAGCAAAAAAGAGGAAAGAAAAAAATGCGTGAAATTGGTAATGTAGAAATACCACAAGATGCATTTCTATCAGTATTAAAATTGGATGAAGAATAGAAGGAGTACAAATTTTAAATGAAAAGGTTAGTTTTATGTGGCAGCAGAACCTTTAAAGATTATATTATAAAAATAGGTAGAGATTTAGAAAAAGAAGGATTTGAAGTAGTAATTCCAAAAGAATTTTTTGTACCAATGCCAAAAAGAGAACACTCTATGCTTCACTTTTCAGAAATACAAAATGAAAGAACTGATTATGTATTAATTATAAATGAGGAGAAAAATGGGCAAAAGAATTATATTGGTGCAAATAGTTTTGCAGAAATAGCTATGGGATTCTATTTTGGAAAAACAGTGTTTTTAAAAAATGATATATATGAACCATTTGCAGATGAATTAATTGGTTGGGGAGTTATACCATTAAAAGGTCATTTAGAAAATATTAAAAAATAGTTTTAGTAGGTGGATATGAAAATAACAAAAAGTGAGTTTGAGAAAATAAATAAAAAATTTGACGAATATAACGAAAAAAATACAGAATCTTTTAAATATATAAAAGGAAAAGAAAAGATAATTTTATCTGCACCGCACAGTGTAAGTCAAATTAGAAATGGAAAAATAAAAGGAAAAGATATTGCAACAGGAACAATTGCAATTTCATTGCAAAAAAGCTTAAATTGTTATTGCATATATAAAACTAGAAATAACAATGATGATGCAAATTACGACATAGAAAAAAATCCATATAAGGACAAATTATTAGAGATAATTGAAAAAGAAGATATAAAGTTTTTATTAGATATACATGGAGCAAAAGCGAATCAAGGATTTGACATAGATATAGCTACAAACAATTTAAAAAATGTAAATGGAAAAACCGAATATGTAACAGACTTTATAAATATAGGAAAAAAATATGGAATTAATAATATTACAGTAGATAAAGTTTTTAAAGCATCTACAATACATACCATAGCATGTACTATTTCAGAAAAATTAAAAATACCTTGTTTAGAAATAGAAATATCAAAAGAATACAGAGATATAAAAATATTTCAGAATATACAAGTATTATTAAATTTTCTAGAAGAGTATCTAAGAGTAATATTCAGAAAGGAGGCAAAATGAAAGAAGAATATAGTGATCAAGTAGAAGGTAGAAATGCAGTTCTAGAATTATTAGAAAGCCAAAAAGACATTAATAAATTATTTATTGAAAGAGGAGAAAAACATGGCTCTATAAATAAAATTATTGCTAAAGCAAAAGAAAGAAAAGTAATAATTATTGAAAAAGATAAAAAACAAATGAAAGAAATGGCAAGAACAGATAATTATCAAGGTGTAATTGCAATAGTACCACCATTTGAATATTGTGATGTGGAAGATATTATAGAAGAGGCAAAATCTAAAAAAGAAGATCCTTTTATATTAATACTAGACGGAATAGAAGATCCGCATAATTTAGGAGCAATAATTAGAACTGCCGAGACAGCTGGAGTACATGGTATTATTATCCCGAAAAGAAGAGCAGCTTCTGTTAATAGTACAGTTAATAAAGTATCAGCTGGTGCAACAGAATATATGAAAATAGCAAGAGTAAATAATATTACAGAAACTATAAAGACATTAAAGAAAAATGACATTTGGGTATGTGGAACAGATATGAATGCTAAAAATTATTACTACCAAGAAAATTATAGAATCCCGATTGCAATTGTTATTGGAAGTGAAGGTTTTGGAATAAGTAGACTGGTAAAAGAAAATTGCGATTTTATGGTAAAAATTCCAATGAAAGGAAAAATAACATCATTAAATGCTTCAGTTTCAGCAGGAATAATAATGTATGAAGTATGTAAACAAAGATCAAAATAAATACTAAAGAGGAGGAAATTAAAATGATGGGGAGAAAAAAAAGAAGATTAATAATAGTACTTTCGGTAATAATTGTCTTAGCTTTAATAATAGGTAGTGTTTTAGCATACTTAAATTATGCAACAGATATGCTTAAAAGTGATGAAGAATTATTTTATAAATATGCATATCAGAATGCAAATATTTTTAGTGTAGTGGATACTAATTTATTAGATAGATATTATCAAAAATTAAATAATAATAAATATCAAGATACAGTAGAAATTTCGCTAAAAACAGGAATGCTTGAAGAAGGGGCTCAAACTCAGCCAGAAACTGTAACTAATGTAGATGGAGAACAAGCTAATCAACCTGAAAATACTGTAGATATGAATACAGTAACTGAACCTACAATTGATGCAAATGATATAAACTCTGAAATGGTAAATGCGGTTACAAATCAAGATGTTGCTCTTGAACAAAATGTGATATCAGGAGATCAAGCAACTAATGAAAATGAGAGTGTTCAAAATGTAGTTCCACAAGCAGATACAGCACAATTTGATACATTAATGAATAATTTAAAGTTAACATACATAGTTAATAGTAATTTAGTGGATGGAAAACAATCTGCAGTAGCAACAGTAAAATATAATGACCAAGACCAATTTACATTTAATGTTATAAAATCAGGTGATTCTTATGGTATAAAATCTGATGAAGTAGTATATCAATATCTAACATTAAATAATGAAAATTTAAGAGATGTATACACGAAATTAAATGTACAAAATCCAGATGGATTACCAAATAAATTTAATCCATTAAATTATAATATTTATAAAAATATGGATCAGGCAGATAAGCAAAAAATATTATCTACTTATCAAAATTTGTTAAATAATCAAGTTACAGATAATCATTTTTCTAGTCAAAAAGAAGTGACAATTGATATGAACGGACAATCTGTTACAGCAAATGCATATATGTTAGAATTAAGTGCTCAAGAATTTTTGGCTTTAAAAATTGCATTTTTAGAGCAATTAATGACAGATGATACCACTTTGAAATATATAACAGAATTTATACAAATGGATGAGCAATATATAGTAACAATTAAACAAAGAATTCAAGAAAAAATAGATGAATTAAAAAGAGATGGAGTTAAAGAAGAAGAGAGTTTAAAAATAACTGTATATGAAACAAATAGAGAATTAGCTACTACATTAATTGAGTTTGGAAATGCAACTTATAGAATAGATAATACTATGACAGATGCAAATCAAAAAGTAACAATAACAAAAACAATTAATGATGAAACACCAGTTACAACAACTACAACATTAGAAAGAATTACATCAAGTAATGATAATGAATTCAAAGTTCAATCTACTTCAAAAACAGGTGAAACAGTAACAAATACTACAGAGTTAAATATAAAACTAGAAGGAAGTACAGAGGATACATTATTGAATTTAATGATTGAACTTAATGATAATGACCATAATAAAGTAAACGATATTAAATTTACTTCTAGTAAAAATTTTGGTGCAGAAGTTACTGTTGAAGAATTAACTGCAGACAATTCAATTGTTATAAATAATATGACATTAGATGATTTTACAAATAATTATAATGCAATAAAAGAAAGATTAAATTATTTATATACGACTAAACTTGCTGCATTAGGATTTGATGCAAATACAATAAATTATCAAGGTTCATTAAAATGGAGTAGAATTGTAGATGCTTTTGATGAAGATGAATTTAAATCACAAGTTCAAAGAGCTTTAAATTTAGCTAAAGATGATTTACAAAATAATCAAGAATATATTGCAATGATTCAGCAAGCAAATGGTGATGAAAATCAAATTAAACAAATAAAAGGTATAGTTACAGTAAACAGATTAAGAGAAACAGGACTAGATGCAGCATTAAATACAGATGATAACTCAATAGTTATAAAAGCTAATAATGAAACAGACCGTAAATATGAAATAGACTATGATAATTTTAAAATATCAAAAATTGAATAAACAAAAGTGTTGACAAAACCAAAAAATGCTAGTATACTATTACAGTAACGAATTATGTGAGAAATAATATAGATATATACATATCTTGAGTCAAAGGAGGGATTGAGAATGGCACAACCAAAAAGAAGATGGTCTAAACAAAGAACACATAAAAGAAGATCAACATGGAAATTAGAAACACCAAACTTAGCAACATGTTCTCATTGTCATGCACCTGTAATGCCACATAGAGTTTGCCCAACATGTGGATATTATAATGGAGAAGAAGTTGTAGTTAAGGAAACAGCAAAAAACGATTAATTATATAGAGAAAATATCCCATAAAGGGATATTTTTTTTTGTATGTTGGAAAAAGCGTTAAGTAAAATACAATATTTGCTATTTACTTTTTTTATTTGTTACCATATAATTATAAAAAGAAACAAGAAAAATTAGGAGAAAAAGGATGCAAAGCGTAAAAATAAATAGAAACGCCGAAAACATTGGCGCTGTACACACACACACACACACACAAGTACGTTTAGAGAAATAAAAGGGGTAGCAAATGAGGCTACTCTATATTGCGTGGAAAACAGGATGACTGTAGCACTATATGAAAAAATATAGTGCAAGCGGTACATCCTGTTTTTTTGCGTGTAATTTTTTAAAGAATACGGAAGATTAAGGAGGAATTTTAATGCAAAAGAAAAGAAGTTTGAAAATAATATCAATGGTGTTAATATTAGTACTAATATGTATATCAATAACATATTTTAAAAATGATAGTAAAGTGGTACTAGCAACAACAAAAGAATTTAATACAGAAAACTTACAAGAAAATAAACATATGCATGTAGAATTAGATAGCAGTGGGGACAAAGTGCCAGTACCAAATGGATATGTGGGAAGTAAAGCAACTGGTGAAAATGAAATAGATACTGGATATGTAATATATGAAGGAACAGAAGAAGTAAATGATAGTAATGTAGAAGAAGCACAAAAAACAAGAAATCAATATGTATGGATACCAGTACCAGACGCGACTACAATGTATGGAACAGATGAAAATGGAAAAAAATGGGGAAAGTTATATACTTTTACAACAGAAACAGGAGATAATATAGATCCAGTAACAGGTGCTAAGCCGCTTAATTGGAGTGAAAGCGATGGAGTAATAAAAATATTAGATAGAACAAAAAATAGAGAGCCAGATATAGTAATCAAGCTTGTCCAAAAAGGATATGATATGGATTTAAATTTAAAGAAAGAAGGAACGGGCGCAATTACTACTCATGAATTTTTATTACAAATGGAATATGAATTCAACGATATGATAAATAGTATAGAAACATATAATGGGTTTTATATAGGTAGATATGAAACTGGAGACTTAAATAAAGAAAAAGTTGTATTGAAAAAATTTAATATTAATATAGGTAATAACCAAACGTGGTATGACATGTATAATAAATGTAAAACGTTAAAAAACAAAAATTCAAGTATAGAAACAGGAATGTTATGGGGATGTCAATGGGATAGAACTTTAATGTGGCTGATAGAAAGTGGAAATAAGACAAAAGAAGATATATGCATAGATTCTTCTACTTGGGGAAACAACAAAAGTAGTGAGTTTGAATATAGTACAAGTAATGGAAAGATAGAGATAAAAAAATCAGGTATTGAAGTAAGAATACCGACAGGAAGTAGTGAATATACGAATTCAAATAATATATACGATTTAGTGGGAAATGTATATGATTGGATAATAGAAGCAAGTATTAACGGAAGAAGTAATAGAGGAGGATCTACTAACGATGTTGTTGGAAAATCAATATCACGATATAGTTTGCAGCCTACTTTTGCAGCAAGCTATCTACGGTTGTCGAGCAATGTTATATATAAAATAGTAGAAAATTATATATATAATTAATTTAGCAATATATTAAACTATTTTGTTAGTAAAAACAAAGTCAAAGTAACAATTGTATTGAAAATGTAAATAAAACGTGATACAATACATATAATAGAAATAGGAGGTGTTGAATTATGGCAAAGACAGATGTTTTACATGTAAGAGTTGAACCAAGAGTTAAGAAGCAAGCGGAAAAAACATTAAATGATTTAGGACTTTCTATTACAGAAGCTATTAATGTATTTTTAAATCAAGTTATACTAAATGACGGTATTCCTTTCGAAATTAAGAAACCAAGATTTAATAAAGAAACTGAACAAGTAATAGATGATGTAAAAAACGGGAAAAACTTAAGTAAAACTTTTGATAGTGTAGATGAAATGTTTGAGGAGTTGGATAAATAGTGTTAAGAATTAAATACACTAATCAATTTAAGAAAGATTATAAATTGATGAAAAAGAGAGGTTATGATATTAGCAAATTAAAGTACGTTATTCAATTATTAGCAGAAGAAAAAGAATTACCGGCTCAATATAGAGACCATTTTTTAACAGGAAATTATAAACGGTTTTAAAGAATGTCATATTCAACCTGATTGACTTTTAATTTATACTATTGAAAGAGATACAATAACGTTAATTATTTCAAGAACAGGTTCACATTCTGATTTATTTTAATATTAGGATAGGTAATAATTTCAAAAAATGAAAATATTACCTATTTACTTTTTAAGATTGTTACCATATAATTATAAAAGAAACAAAAAATTAGGAGAAAAGATATGCTAAAACATAAAATAGATAGAAACGCCGAAAACATTGGCGCTGTACACACACACACACACACACACAAGTACGTTTAGAGAAATAA
>CALYAJ010000017.1 GCA_944393485.1 uncultured Clostridia bacterium | reverse complement strand
GATTAAACAAAAAATCCAGCTCAATAAGAGTTGGATTTTTTGTTTCTTAGTCTCCTATTTTAGGACACCTTCTTTTTATAGTTCAATAATGAAGAAAGTTTATACTATAATTCTTATTATTTCCAACATTTACTAGCTTTTACTAAAAAAATCATATATAATGCAGATATCAATAAGAGAATTTAGAAGATTTTTATGCAATTTGGAAGATAAATAAAATATAAGCGAAAGGAATTAGCCTATGTTAAAAAATTTTGAAAGTATTAGTCCAACAGCAATAGTAACAGCTTATCCAAGAATGTTCACAGATATTCCATATGAAAAAGAAATATATGAATGGTTAAGTAAGAATTGTAATGAAGATGTAAAATTAGATAAGTATTTAGCACCTGAAATTGAAGCAAGGTATAAATTAACAAATAAATTACTTGAAAATATTAATACAACACAAGTATTAGAATTAGCTGCTGGATATTCTTCAAGAGGATTGATATATTCTAAAAAAGGATATAACTATGTTGAAATGGATTTAGAAAATGTATCTAAAAATAAAATAAATTTATTAAATGATATTGCTGATATTCCGGATAACTTGCACATTATTGGTGGAAATGCGTTAAATGATGAGGATTATAAAATATGTGAGAAATATTTTAGTAAAGATAAAGAAATTGCTGTAATAAATGAAGGTCTACTTAGATATTTAACTTTTGAAGAGAAAGAATGTGTGGCTAAAAATATTTACAGTTTATTAAAAGAATATGGTGGAGTCTGGATTACATGTGATGTTACACCAAAGAAATTTATAGAAAAACAAGATGAATGTCTGCCAAACTTTAATGATAATTTAAATACTGTTACATCACGAAATAATTTAAAAGATAGATTTGAAGATATAAATCATATAATAGATTTTATGAAAAACATAGGATTTAATAATGTGGAAATACATAAATTTATTGAAATGAAAAATGAATTAAAATCATTTGAAATATTGAACGTTGAAAAAAATAAATATGATGGATTGCTAGAAAATGCTATTGTAGCTGTTATTAGTATTTAATACGGGAGGTTTATTATGAATAAAAATGTTTTAATAACTGGTGGAACAAGAGGAATTGGAGAAGCTATATCACGTGAATTTGCCAAAAAAGGATATAATTTGATAATTAACTATGTTAATAGTAAAGACAAAGCAGAAAAATTGAAAACAGAATTAGAAAAAGAATATAATATTAATGTTTTAACAGTTCAAGCAGATTTAGCAGATGAAAAAGCAATTAAAAATATGGTAGATATAACTATAGGTAAATTTGCTAAAATCGATGTTTTAGTTAATAATGCTGGAGTCGTTATAGATAAGGAATTTGAAGATAGAACAATAGAAGATTGGAAACAAACTTTAAATATAAATTTAATAGCTCCATTTATTTTAACAAAATTAATTGGAAAAGAAATGGTAAAAAATAAAAGTGGAGCAATAATTAATATTTCTAGTACTAATGGTATAAATACATATTATCCAACAAGTGTAGATTATGACGCTTCTAAATCAGGACTTATTAGTTTAACATATGATTCTGCTGTTGAATTTTCTCCTTATGTAAGAGTAAACTGTATTGCACCTGGTTGGGTAAATACAGAAATGAATAAAGAACTTTCGGAGGATTTTGTAAAAGAAGAGTCAGAAAGAATTTTAGTAAAAAGATTTGCCGAGCCTGAGGAGATTGCAAAAGTAGCTACATTTTTGGCAAGTGATGATGCAAGTTTTATAAATTCTACAGTTATAAAAGTAGATGGAGGTTGGTATTAATGAAACAAGAGTTAGTAAGAATTAATTCTATTGATGAAATTGAGATGCCAGGAATTTTATACGAACCAGAAGATAAAACTAAAACAATAGTTATTGAAGTTCATGGACTATGTGGAAGCTTTTATGAAAATCGTTTTATAGATATTTTAGCAAAAACATACACAAATAAAAAAATTAGTTTATTAACTTTTAATAATAGAGGTACAAACTTTGTTGCAGAGTTATTACAAGGAAATGAGTTTAAAGTAATAGGTGGTTGTCACGAAAGATTTAAAGATTGCTTGTTAGATATAGAAGGTGCAATTAATTTTGCAAAAAGAAAAGGGTATGACGAGATTATTTTACAAGGACATAGTTATGGATGTAATAAAATAATTTATTATTATAATAAAAAACAGGATAAATCTATAAAAAAACTAGTATTATTAGGTCCATGTGATATACAAGAGGAATGTAAAAAATATTTATCAGAAGAGGAATATGATAATTTAAAAACTGAATCAACTAGATTAGTTAAAGAAGGCAAACCAAACCAAATGCTCGATTTTTCTTTAAATGGAAATGGAAAAATTTCAGCAGGAACATATTATTATGATTTTTTACCAAATAATGAAACAGATTTTATTAGATATCGTGAAGGAGTAAATAGTAAAAGTAAAGAATTAAACAACATTAGTATTCCAGTTTTAGCCGTATTTGGAGATATGGATGAATGCGTATTAACACAAGATATTGATATAGTAAAAGAATATTTAAAAAATAATATAAAAGATTGCAATATTCAAATTATTAAAAGTGCAGATCATTCTTTTACTGATAAATATGAAGAAATAGGAGAAGTAATTAAAAACAATATATAAAGGAGATAAATTATGAAAGTTTTAATTGGAACGAAAAATCAAGGAAAAATAGAAGGCGCAAAAAGAGCGTTGGAAAATTATTTCGAAAATGTTGAAATTGATGGAATACCTGTAAGTTCTGATGTAACAGATCAACCAGTTAATAAGGAAATATATATAGGTGCTAAAAATAGAGTAAAAAATTTAAAGGAATATGCGAAGAATAATAATATAAAAGCAGATTTATTTTTAGGAATAGAAAGTGGAATAAATGATTTGTTAGGAAGATGGATGATTACAAATATAGCTGTAATTGAAGATAATAAATATTTTGAAAGTTATGGAGCAAGTCCGTCATTTCCTGTTCCAGATAATTTAGTACAAAAAGTTTTAGATACTAATTTGAGTGAGGCAATGGATACTGTTCTAGGTGAAGACAAAGAAAGACATAATCATAATGGTGGAATTCAATTATTAACTCATAATAAAATTTCAAGAATTGATTTAACAGAGGAAGCTTTTATAATGGCTTTAACTAAATATATTAATGGAGAAAAGTGGAGATAAATTATGAATTATAGTTATGTTATGGGAATAACTGATATTAATGAATTAATAAAAAATGATTTTAATATAAAAACATATGGAGAAAATTATGGAATTTCATTTTCTGACGATAAAATAAAAATATTTGAGGAATTTGTTTGTAAAAACTTACAAAATGGATTTTGGAATGAATATTTAGGCAAAGAAAAGGTATTTATTTTTAAATTTGAAAATGGTGAAATAAAAAGATATGTTTTAAATAACGAAAATGAAGAAGAAATATTAAATTTGTGCTCAAAATTTGCAGAATATAAATTTGAATCTATAACTAAAATGTTAAAAGATAATAAATTTTATTTAGAAACATATTTTAAAAATACATTTATTAATTTTTTAATAAAAGCTAAAAAATCAACTTATGCCAATAGTAATATAAAAAAAGTAGAATCAAGTAGAGTAGGTTCATCAGATTATCATTATGAAGAAATTATAGATAATAAAAAATATGTTTATCATGATACATATTTTGGTGGAACTAAATTTATGGGAGAAGAAGTTGTTTATTGTGATGATAATAAACCTGTATGGGGAATGAACTATTATGGAGTTACATTAGATGATACTCTTGGAGAAGAGGCTATGGATAATGTTTTAAGACCAGCTTTAATGAAAGTAGGAGAAGATAAAAATATTATTCCAGTAAGAGGAATTGCAAAATTTGAAAATAATGGATATATATATACATTCAAAACAACAGGAACAATAGAAAGATTTGATGGAATCGAACAAATATATAAAGATAACAACTTAATTTATGAACTACATTGTTCAGGTGGAATGATAGTTTAAAGAGGTGTTTTATATGAATATTTATATTACATATGAAAGAAGTTTTTTTACAGAAAAACAAATTGAAAATCTAAGTAAATATGCTAAATTAATATTCTTGGAAAATTATTTTGACCTAGATTCTGCAGAATATTTAAAAGATAACGAAGAAAAAATATTAATGGCAGATCCTGAGTGGTATCATTGGAATTTAAGAAAAGATCATATTAGTAAAATAAAAAATTTAAAAGCTATATGTATAAATACTACTGCATTTGATTGGATTGATGCGGAGTATTGCAATAATAATGGAATAATAGTAACTCATACACCAAAATATTCTACTGACTCTGTTGCTGAATATGCTATATTTTTGATGATGTGCTTGGCTAAGAAATTGCCAATTCAAATAAAAACAAATTATAAAATGGAATATAATCATGAAATGCTAAATACAGAAATAAGAGGTAAAACAGTAGGAATCATTGGATTGGGTACTATTGGAACAAGGATTGCAGAATTATGCAGTAATTTAGGAATGAAAGTTATATATTGGAGTAAAAATTCAAAAGAAAATAGTTATGAAAGAGTAGAAGTTGATGACATATTCAAAAAAGCTGATTTTATTATTCCAACATTTGCAACAAATGATGAAACAAGAAAGTTGATTACAGATGAAAGAATAGAAATGATGAATGGAAATAATTTAATAAATATTATTATCAATCCAGTAGAAATTTATAATCATAATTTATTGCTAAAAAAGGCAGAGAATAATGAAATTGGATATGCCTTTGAAATATATGATGATAAAAATTTAAATGATTTTAAAGGAAATGTTATGGCAACAGCTCCATATTCATTTTATACAAAAGAATCAATTGATAGATTAGTAGAATTATGGTGTAACAATACTATTGGAATAATAAATAATAATTTGCAAAATGTTGTTAAATAGATATTTTATTAAAGGAAGGATTAAATATGAAACAAAAAATAATAGTAGATATAGGATCAGGGAGTATAAAAGCATATATAGTAAATGAAAATAGGAAAATTAATCCTATTTATAAAAAAACAATAATGTTTAAAGTAAATTTTTCTAAAGAAAATGGTATATCAGAAGAGGATAAAAATAAATTAATTGACTCATTACAAGAAATTAAAGAAAAATACAATGGAATTCCAATATATGCATATGCAACAAGTATATTTAGGTTAATGACAATAAATCAAGTAAAAGATTTGACAAAGTTAATTTATGAAAAAACGGAAGTTACAATTAATATAGTAACTAAAGAACAAGAAGCTTTATATATGGCAAAGGCTGTAGGAAATATAAAAGAATTAAATAAACCATATTTAGTTTTTTCAGTAGGAGGTAGTTCTACAGAATTTGTTGTTTTAGAAAAAGGAAATATAAAAGAAAATTTTACTGTCGAATTTGCAGTAGGCGATGTTTTAAAAGAATTTCCAGATACAGCAAACGATGAAACAAAAGTTACCTTTAATGAAATATATGAATATATTTCAAAAAAATTGACACAACTTCCAAAAACAAAATGTAGATATGCAATTTTTACAGGCTTACATTTAACCTATAATAAAGTCGCAGAAAATAAAATGGAAGATAATGATATCTTCATAAATAAAAATATTCCAAAATATATAACAACTAAGCAATATAAAACTTATACTATAAATACTATTGAAAATCGTGATTTAAAAGAATTAAAAAAGAATTATCCTCAAGATCCAAAGTTTATGGATGGAGCAAGAGCAAGTGTAGCTATTATTACATATATATTAGAAAAGGTTGGGGCAGAATATATTTTTCCAACAGATTTAAATATGATAGATGGAATAGTAAATGAAATTTTTGATAAATAATATAAAGGAGAAAATAAAATATGCTAAAATATCATGTTGATAATATGGGTTTTAGAAAAAAAGTTAAATTTGTTCTTGAAAAATATGGAATTAATGTAAATATAGAAAATGGTAAAATATGTAGAGAGCAAAATGTATCTAAAGTGAAAATTGGATGTGAAGCTGTATACCTACTAAGACATGCGAAAACTTTAGGAACAATGAATAAAGTGTTTATGAGTAATGATTCTAATAATTCACATATCATTTATGAAGGAATAAAAGAATTAATAGAAAATAATAAAGATATTAATAGATGTAGATTTGATAGTGCTATTATATGTTGTGATATTCCGCGTGTAAAGGAAACAGGAGAAATTTTTAAATTATTGAATCCTAATATTTTAATAGATGAGCAAAAAAAATTCAAAGGGATTAATAATGGCGGATGGGAAAATAAAACAGAAGAAACACTAAAAGGGATAGATTTGAATGATTATATTCAAAGAGAAAAAGAGCATAATATTTTCGCTAAATCTTCTAATGGAGAAAGTTGGGCACAAGTATTACTTAATTGTGTAGATCTTATTGAATATTTAAATAAAAATTATAAAAATAAAAGAGTTTTATTAATAAGTCAAGGCTCTATTTTTATAGGATTGAAAATTTTAACTAGTGATTGTAGTATAGATTTATGGAAAGATTATGATGCAAAAAAGATATTTAACTTACACAGGAAAGACGAATTAGGTAGTAAAAATTATTCAAAAATAAACTTATTATATGATTTAAATAGAGGAAGTATTGAGAAAGTAAAAACAGGACTTGTGTATGGTAGATTTCAAGTTTTACATTATGGTCATATGGATTATATTTTAAGTTCTTTAGAAAAATGCGAACATTTAATTATAGGAATATGCAATCCAGAAAAAGAATTAACTAAATACAGTGCTTCTTGTCCTCACAGATCAAAATTAAGTTCAAATCCATTAACATATTATGAAAGAATGGAATGTATTAAAGGAGCTTTATTAGAAAGAGGTATTTCAGCAAGTAGATTTGATATTGTGCCATTTCCAATAAATTTTCCAGAGAAAATATATAATTATGCTCCTATGGATGCAAAATATTTTATACCAGTATTTGAACTTTGGGGCGAAGAAAATGTAAAAACATTTAGAGATAAGTTAGGTGTTGAGGTTGAAGTTATATTGAAAGGAACTCTTGAAGATAAAAAAGACAATGCTACTGATGTAAGAAAAATGATTTATAATAATGAGGATTGGAGTAAAAATGTGCCTAATTTTGTCTATAAATATATAAAAGAACATAAAATTGATTTAAGAATAAAAGAATTAATAGAAGATGAAAAAAATTGTACCCAAAAAAGTAATATTGAAATAAAGCAAAAAAATCAAGAAAAAAGGAGAGAAAATTAAAAATAATTGAATAAGAGATAAAAATGAAAATTGGTGAGGAAAATTTATAGCATGAAAGGAAATAAAAAATGAAAATTAAATTTGTAAGACATGGACAAACAGATTTAAATAGTCCAATTAGAAAAATGCAAGGAATTTCAGATTATGATTTAAATAGTAATGGTATTAAACAAGCAGAGGAAACAAGGGATAAACTTGCAAATGAAAATTTTGATATAATAATTAGTTCTCCACTAAAAAGAGCAAAACATACGGCAGAAATTATAAATGAAAAGAAAAATGTACCATTAATATTGGATGATAGAATAAAAGAGAGAAATTATGGAAAACTGGAAGGGCAGCTTTTTAAAAAAGAATATTGTAATTTAAATTATGATTTTGAAAGTATTGAAGGAGAATCTTTAGAAAATTATGAAAATAGGCTAAAAGAATTTATACAAAGCATAAAAGATAAATATTCCGATAAAAAAATACTAGTAGTGGCTCATAATGGAGTTATAAGTGTATTAAGTTGCATTTTAGAAGGAATGCCAGAGAATGGTAATTTTGAGACTCGTGGAATAAAAAATGGTGAAGTAAAAGAATTTGAAATATAGGATAGTTTTTATATAATAATATAAAAAAACTTGGAAATATACATCTTGTGTGATATTATGTAGAAAAATGTCGAAAGGAGATGCTTTTATGATTTTAGAGCTTCCAAAAGAGAATGTTACATTTGGCACTATGGGAGAAGTGAAAAATGGGATTTTGTACATTTATCGGTTAAATTGTTTTTACAATTTAATGACAGAAATTGCGTATTATATATACGGAACAGACAAATGTTGGTATTGTGGTAAATTGTGTAGAAGAGGACCTGGAGAACCAAATGACCAAAGAGCTAAAATAACTTTAGATCATTTAATTCCAGCAAGTATTGGCGGGCCAACGATTGTAAACAATTTAAGACCTGCATGTCATAGTTGTAATGACAAACTAAAGGGAGATTTAACCTCAGAACAATTTATAGAAATTTTATCTTTGCAAGAGCAGTTAGACAAATGTTCTAGCCAAGAAGGTAGAATTAAAATAAATAAAAGGATTGCGATGAGGCGTGTCGAAATGCGGAAAGAAAATTCCAAAAAAAGGAGAGGAATTATTCCGTATTTGCCGGAGGAATGGATTTCTAATGACGTAACGGGTGATTTATATGGTACAATATCACCTGATATAAAGCTTGGAAAACAATTTAAACGGCAGGATGATTTTTATCTAAAATACAAAAGGATAAGAGATCCCTTAGTTATTAGTGATAACGGATTTTTGTTATCTGGATACAATTCAGTATCAATTTCAAAAAAGTACGAAATACCATGGCAATTACAGAAAATTGTTTTAGAAAATGTTATTGTGTATCTTAAAAGAGGGACGCCATACTAGGGCGTTCCTCTTGCATCTAATAAATTTATTTGATAGAATACGCAAAGTAGAATAGGAGGTAACTAATGAAAGAAGAATTTTTAGCTTTATTAAGAAGCGTTGACAGAGAAGGAATGGATGAATTAATTAATTTTATAGAAAAATCAGATTTTTTTAAAGCTCCTGCAAGTACAAGATTTCATGGAAGTTATGAAGGAGGACTTTTGGAACATAGTTTGAATGTATATAAATTATTATGTGAGAAAGTAAAAAATTGTCCAATTGAAATTAATGTGTCACAAGATAGTTTAATAATAATTGCATTATTACATGATATTTGTAAAGCAAATTTTTATAAAGTAGATTATAGAAATGCAAAAAATAGTTTAGGTGTATGGGAAAAAGTTCCTTATTATACTGTAGATGATACTATTCCATATGGTCATGGTGAAAAATCTGTAATGATGATTTCTGAATATATTAAATTAACAGTCGAGGAGAAATATTGTATAAGATGGCATATGGGATTTACAGAGCCAAAAGAACTTTATAATACATTAGGTCAAGCATATAAAAAATATCCATTAGCTTTATTAGTACATGAGGCTGATTTAGAAACTACATATTTTTATGATGTATAGTTTTTAGATTAAAAAATTAAAAGGCGGTATAGATTAATGCAAATAAGTGATTTGGATGCAGAATATGATAAATTACAGCAAAAATATGGAGCTAAAGAATTAAAATCAATATATAATGGTGGATGTACAAATAATCCAGATATTTGTTTTGTTTTTATGAATCCTACTGGTAGAAATATTGCATCAGATCCTAATTGGAAAGGTAGAAGATCTCCTTGGATTGGGACTAAAAATATATGGAAATTATTTTATAGAATAGGATTACTTAATAAAGAAATATATGAGAAAATTCAAAGGAAAAAGCCACAAGAATGGGATGAGAAATTTGCAGACTTAGTATATGAGAATGTAGAACAATATAAATATTTTATAACTAACCTTGGAAAATGTACTCAACTTGATGCAAGAGTATTACCAAATTCAGTTTTTAGCGAATATTTAGATTTATTATTTAAAGAAATTGAGATAATTAAGCCAAAGATAATTATAACTTTAGGAAACCAAGTTAGTTCTATTGTATTAAATAAAAATATATCAGTATCACAATGTAGAAAGCAAAGTTTTCCAATAGATATTGCAGGAAAAAGTTATAATGTATATCCTGTTTATTATCCTATTGGAAATGGAATGATGAATATAGATAAAGCGATAGAGGACTTGAAGTACATTATAAAAATGAATTTTAAGTAATAGAAAGAATTAACTTAACCAACTCCTTCAGTTTAAAACTAATTAAAAGAAGTGTTGTGCCAACACTTCTTTTAATAGTTTTTGCACCTTCAAAAACTCGCTTTATCTGCCATCGGCAGCGCTCGTTTTTTCAGCAGTTAACATCCTCTCTGCTCGGCTGTTAACTAATATGTATTTGTTAAATTCTAAAAAGAGAAATAAAAGAAGGTGTCCTAAAATAGGACTCCGAAAGGCAAAAAATCTAGCTCGATAAGAGTTGGATTTTTTAATATAAAAAACATAAAAATACTGACCAATAAATGCTTTACTGATATAATTTAATTGTAAAAAGTATTGATTTTGGAGGTATAAAATATATAAAAGAATTAAAAATAAGCAAAAAAGAAGTAAGTGCTCTTTTGATAGAAGCACTTACTCAAACAAAAATTAACCTAACCGAAAATAATAAAATACAGTTAAGATTTGTTCTTAAATTAAGTATATAATAAAAATCAAATAAATCAATAGGAATCTCAAAAAAATATTTTTTGAGGTAAGGATTTTTTGCGCAAATTACAGATGATATATTAAAAAGCACCTAAAAAATTAAGAATAATGAGAAATAATCAAAAACTACTAAAATTTATTCCTCATTACTGCAAATAGTATGTTGCATTTGATTTTTTTAGTAAAATATGCTAAAATAACTAATGTATCATTGATATGCTATAAGAATAAAAAGTTTAGGAGGTTATTATGTCAAACAAAATCATTCAAGAAGCATTGGAAAAGGAACGGAAAATTAAAGAATTAAATTCTGTTCTTGTAGGCGAATTTGACAGAGCTATTAAGACCGGCAATGTTACTGAAAGTGGACAGGATGTAGTCATTAATTTTAAACTTGATTGCATACCAGAGAGCCTTAGAGATTTGTTCAATGAAAGGCTAAATGTTCTTTGGGGAGAAATATCCAATAATGAGCCTATAGAAAAAAGAAAATATTTCTATAGCAAATGGATTAAAGTTGATGGAGATAATGTAACTGCTAAACTCATTAGAAATTGGTAGATTCTAATGTAAAAAAAGGTAAAATGGGGACTTAACTTTTAAGACCCCATTTTTACTATTATAAAAAATGAATTATCTTATACTGCTTAAAACTGCTTATTGTCTAAAAATTTATGCCTACCAAAGTTATTCTATTGTAGTTTTTAGAAAGCATAAATTTTTAGACCTTCGATGAAAAGTGCAGTGGCGTTTTCGACCAACTGCACTTTAACATTGTGCTACACTAACACTGCCAAATAAGTTTATCTTATTTGTGCAAGTTCCCTTTGTTTATTTTGACATTGGCTGTTATTTATTGGAACTAGCTAGGTTGAATATTTTTCTTTGTGGACAACTTTAGACAAAGTATAACAAAAGATAAAAAATAAGAATCTCCAAAACCTATTGAAATAAGCAAGTTTAATTTTTTTATAACCTAGGGAGATTGGATTATCCACCCTAAAAAATAAGGAAAAAAGAAAAGATTCTCGAAAACATTGATATTACTCACTTTCAAGAGTCTAATCCATTTAACTGTGGCTCCTCTTGTTGGACTCGGCGAGCCGCGTCCTAAAAACAGTCCTCAGGACTGTTTTTGCCTACACTTCGTTTGGCACGTCCTTTTCGAGTCCTACAAATAAAACACAAAAGAAAAAGCCCAATAAAAAATGGACTTTTTCTTTTGGCTCCTCTTGTTGGACTCGAACCAACGACCTATCGGTTAACAGCCGAGCGCTCTACCAACTGAGCTAAAGAGGAATGTCTTTCAACAATGTGTATTATATACTATTAATTTTTTTATTGCAATAGTATTTTAAAAAAATTTTTTCTTGTCTAGTGAATGTGTCCTGAAACTCACTAGACATAAGAAAAAGTTTATTTTAAAAATTTCATTACATCTTTTATCATTGTTTTATTTATATTGTCAGTTACCTCTGGAAATAAACTGTATATTGAACGACCTAATTTTATTTCAATTTCATTTTGCACAGCAAATATAGCTTTTAAATTTTTTTCAGAAACATGGCTTATACCATATCTTAACATACTTTCAGATCTTCGTCTTTCTATTGTATTTATTCCAGTTGCACTTCCCATATTATCAGCAATTTGAAGAATTTTATCATATAAGTTAAATTTATTTTTAGCTATAAAATCTTCTATAAATTTTATTTCCGCTCTACTTAAATTTGTATTTCTTTTTGTTAAATTACCTTTTACTAGACTTCTATCATAAAAAGTATGTGTTAAACAAATTCGAGCTTCTTCTTCATAACCTAGTTTCATTAAATAATTATACCCATCTATTATGTGTCTTATACCTGTATGTTCTTTTTTTCCTCTACCAATATCATGTATTAGTCCAAAAACATAAGCTTTTTTTGAATCTAAACCTAAATTTTCTGCTAATCTTTCAGCAACAATTGCAACATTAACAGAGTGACTAACCCACAATTCTTTGTTTTTTCTTGGTGCATCTTCTAACATTTTATATGCTTCTTCTATAGTTAATCCATTTGTTTCTTCCATAAATATTCCTCCATATTATGAATTATATTATATAAATTTTTTTTGTGCAATGATTATATTGTGTTTATAAAGAAAAAAATATATAATAGTTTTGAAAATTAAAGGACTAATAGGAGGTTATTATGAATATAGGTTTTTATCCAGGAAGTTTTGATCCATTTACAAATGGACATTTACATGTTGTTAAATCAGCAAGTAAATTATTTGATAAAGTTGTAATTGGAATAGGTATAAATTCAGAAAAAGATAGAAGATTTTCAAAAGAGATTATGGTGGATGGAATAAAAGAATGTTTAATAGAAAATGATCTTTTAAATGTTGATGTTATTACATATGATAATCTTTCTATTGATGCTGCAATTTCTTGTAATGCAAATTATATTATAAGAGGACTTAGAAATGATATGGACTATCATTACGAGGAAAACTTTGCACAAATAAACGAAGAACTTGGAAACTTAGATACAATCTATATTCGTTCAGGAAAATTTGGATTCATAAGCTCAACAATGATAATGGATCTTATAAATAATAAACGAGATATTTCAAATTATGTTCCAAGAACAATTATAAATAAAATAATAAAATAATACTAAAGAAAAAACGCTATTTAATAGCGCTTTTTTCTGATATAAGAGAAATTAAATTATCACACAGAAATTTTTAAAAAAAATATGCAATAAAATGTAATCCTGATGCATTAATATAGTGAAAGGGGAAAAGTGAATTCAATGATGTTGGTACCAAATATTAAAGAATCTCAAAACTCCTTATTAGAAAGATATATAAAAGATATCGCTTTAGGAAATAAGGAAGCTTTGGCAAATTTATATGAACAAACCAAATCAGCAATATATGGATTTTCTTTATCAATTTTAAGAAATACTCATGAAGCTGAAGATGTCTTGCAAGATGTTTATATAAAAATTTATGAAAATGCAAATACTTATCAAGCAAATGGAAAACCATTGGCTTGGATGATAACGATAACTAAAAATTTATCATTAATGAAAATTAGGAAAAATAGAAAATTTATGGATGTAGATGAATTAAAAGAAGTTCTAACAGATAATAAGGGGATAAAGGATGCTGAAAATAAACTTATTATAGATACAATATTTTCAAGTATTTCTGATGAGGAAAGAAATATATTAGTATTACATTCAGTATCTGGACTAAAGCATCGAGAAATAGCAAAAATATTGGGAATACCTCTTACTACTGTTTTATCAAAGTATAATAGAACAATCAAAAAAATAAAAAGAAAGTTGGGTGAGGAAAGTAAATGAGAAAGAAAGAAATAGAAAAAAGATTACAGCAAACGATTTCAGATAATGTTCCAGATGTGTTAGATAATATCCTCGCTCAATGTAAAGAAGTGGAGGAAATGGAAACTATGAAATCGAAAAGTGAAGAGAAAAAAGATGTTACAGTAAAAGAAAGAAAATTAAAAATAAACTTTATGAATTATAAATTAGTTGGTGCATTAGCAGCAGTTGTGATTTGTTTATTTGGTGTATTAGGATTTAATCAATATCAAAAAGTTAGTACATCAGTTGATTCAATTATTAATTTTGATGTTAATCCTAGTGTTGAAATAAAAACAAATGCACAAGAAAAAATAGTAGAAGCAAATCCTTTAAATGATGATGGAAAGAAAATTTTAGCAGATATGGATTTAGAAAAGGTTGATTTAGATGTTGGTGTAAATGCAATAATCGGTTCAATGTTAAAAAACGGTTATATATCAGAAATTCAAAATTCTATATTAGTATCAGTAAAAAATGATGATACCCAAAAAGCTAAAGATTTAGAAACAAAATTAACTAATGAAATTAATGAATATTTAAATGGTCAAAATATACAAGGTGCAGTACTTGCACAATTATTTGGTGATGATGATGCAATAGAACAATTAGCTCGCGAAAATAATATATCAGAAGGAAAGGCTAATTTAATAAGTAGAGTTTTACAAACAGGGATAAAAGATTCTCAAGGAAATAGTTATACATTTGAATCTCTTGCAAAATTATCAATCAATGAACTAAATACATTACTTGGTTCAAAAAATGTAACATTAAATGAAGTATCATCTACAGGAAGTGCTAATGCTAGTGGCTATATAGGAACAGAAAAAGCAAAAGAAATAGCATTTAATAAAGCAGGAGTAAAATCTAGTAATGTAACTAATTTAGATGTAGAATTTGATTGCGATAATGGAATTTTAATTTATGACGTAGAATTTGATGTTGGAAATAATGAATATGATTATGAAATTAATGCAAAAGATGGAAGTATTGTAAAAGAAGAGGTAGAAAAGGAAAATAATACAAATACAAAGTCAAATACAAACACATCAAATACTAATAAGACTTCATCAAATAAAACTAGCTCATCAACTAGTTCATCAAGCAAAAATAACAAGAAAAATTATGATAGATATGATGATGACAGATATGAAAACGAAAATGAACCAGATGAAAACGAACCTGATGAAGATGAAAATGAACCAGACGAAGACGAGCCAGACGAAGATGAAGATGAACCAGATGAAGATGAATAATAGAATAAATTTTGAAATAAAAAGTACATTACTTATATAGTTTTGTACTTTTTATTGATTTTATTATTAGAATAATATATAAATTATTAGTAATTAATATTAGAGAGGCGAAAATAGTGAAAAGAAACTTAGAATTTTTAAAAGGTTTATATATTGCACATAGAGGCTTATATAATAATGAAAAAGGAATTCCAGAAAATTCGATGAAAGCATTTAAAGAAGCTTTAAAAAGAAATATAATAATAGAATTAGATGTTCATTTATTAAAAGATGGAAAAATGGTTATAATGCATGATAATAATTTAAAAAGAATGACAGGATACGATAAAGATTTAAAAGATTGTACTTATGAAGAAGTTAGTAAATTAAAATTATTAGATTCAAATGAAAAAGTTCCATTATTAGAAGAGGTATTAGAATTAGTAAATGGTAAAGTAATGTTAGATATAGAACTTAAATATGATGTAGAGGTAGGAAAGTTAGAAACAGGACTTTGCAAATATTTAGATAAGTATAAAGGAAAATTTATTGTAAAATCATTTAGAGTAAATACTGTTAAATGGTTTAAAGAAAATAGACCAGAATATATTGTCGGACAATTAGCTACATATAAAAATGGAGAAGTAAGAAAAAAAGAATTATGTTTAAAAGGAAATATTTACGAAGCTAATCCGGATTTCATTGCATATGATTTAAGAACATTACCAAATGATGAAGTAGCAGAATGCAGAGAAAAGGGAATTCCAGTTCTTATTTGGACAGTAAAAACTAAAGAAGACTTAGAAAAAGCTAAACTATATGGTGATACTTTTATTTCTGAACATGAAGTGTTATTAAATTTATAATAAATTAGCTAAGGAGGTATATATGAAATCATTAAAAGAGTTATACAAAATAGGAAATGGTCCATCTAGTTCACATACGATGGGACCTAAAAAGGCAGCATTATTGCTAAAGGAACAATATCCAGATGCAGATTTATATAAAATTATATTGTATGGTTCATTGGCCTTTACAGGGAAAGGTCACCTAACAGATAAAATAATAAAAGAAGCTTTAAATCCAAGCAATGTAGAAATTATCTTCAATAAGCAAGAAAAAAATTTAAAACATCCTAATACCATGGATTTAATAGCATATAAAGATAATATAGAACTTGGAAATTTCAGAGTATATTCTGTTGGTGGTGGAAGTATACAAATAGAAGGAAAGGATTTTCAAGATGAAAAAGATATATATAAATTTACTACTTTTACAGATATAAAAAATAATTGTACAAATTTATTAGAATATGTGTATTCTCAAGAAGAGGAAGATATAAAAGAATATTTAAAACAAGTTTGGAATGCCATGAAAAAAGGTATTGAAGCAGGACTTAAAGACGAAGGAATTATTCCAGGAAAATTAAAAATACCAAAAAGAGCTAAAAGTTTATATGAAAAAGTTGTAGAAAATGAAACTCCAGAATTAAAAAGAACTAGATTATTAACAGCATATGCTTATGCTACAAGTGAGCAAAATGCCTCTGGTGGAATTATTGTAACAGCTCCAACATGTGGAGCATCTGGCGTTTTACCTGCAGTTTTATATTATTTATACAAAGAAGAAAATATACCTGAAGAAAAAATATTAGAAGGTTTAGCAGTTGCAGGACTAATTGGTAATTTAGTAAAAACTAATGCTTCAATTAGTGGAGCAGAGTGTGGGTGCCAAGCAGAAATTGGTACAGCATGTTCTATGGCAGCAGGAGGATATGCATATATAAAAGGATTTTCAATAGATGTTATAGAAAGTGCTGCAGAAATAGCGATGGAACATCATTTAGGATTAACTTGTGATCCAATTTATGGATATGTGCAAATTCCATGTATAGAAAGAAATGCGGTTGCATCTATAAGAGCAATTGATTCAGCAAATATGGCATCACTTTTATATAAAGATAGTAAAATCTCATTTGATTTAGTAGTAGAAACTATGTATGAAACAGGTAAGGACCTAGGAAGCCATTATAGAGAAACTAGCAAAGGAGGTTTAGCTAAAAAATATTGTAGAAACAAATTTTATAATGATAATTTGGAAGAGGAGTAATGATAAGGTAATGCAGATATAAATTTAGGTTATATTTGTATTATCAATATGTATTTCGCATAATACTCTAAATGCAATATAATCATAGTATAAAGTTGATTATAAAGGTGAAAATTTATGTAACAAGACATGGACTAACAGATTGGAATGTAGAAGGGAGAACACAAGAAAACGCAGATATTGAGCTAAATGAAGCTGGAATAAGGCAAGCTAAGTAAACTAAAGAAGAATTAAAAAATAGAGAAATAGATTTAATAATATGTTATCCGTTAAAAAGAGCCAAAAAAACAGCAGAAATAATTAATGAGGGAAAAATAATCCAATTATTTATGATGAACAAATAAAGGGAAAAATATAAATATTATGATTGATGACAGCCCATCTACATGTAAAAAGATGGAAGATAATAGAATTAAAGCAATATATTTTAGAGGAATACGTGGACCTAAATTAGAAAAAAGTAAGTATCTAATAGAGGTAAATAATTGGGGACAAGTGTATAGAATATTAAAAGAGGTGTAAATAATGAATTTATCAAGAAATACTTATTTAGAAGTTGATTTAGAAAAGATTAAAAACAATGTAAAAAATATTATTGCTAAATTTCCAGAATATAAATATCACTTTGGAGTTGTAAAAGCGAATTGTTATGGTTTAGATAACGAAAGTTTAGCAGTTACTAAAGCTATACTTGATGGAGGATGTAATTATATTGCAGTAGCAACTTTAGAAGAAGCAATAAGAATAAGAGAAAAATTTAAAGAAATTCCAATTTTAGTATTAGGACATATAAATAAAGAGCACATTAAAGAAGCAATAGAATATAATATAACAATAACAATTCATTCAGAAGATTGTTTAGAAGAAATACTAGCACAAAATCTAAATGGTTTAAAAGCACATATAAAAATAAACACAGGAATGAATAGATTGGGGATAAATAAGAATTTAAAATATTTATATGATAAGTGTATAAATAACAATATAAATGTAGAAGGAATTTTTACACATATATATAATGCATCAAATGAAACAGATTATAATAAGCAAATAGAAATTTTTGAAAATTTATTAAAAGAAATCGATATCTCAAAAGTTCCAATTATTCATATTTCAGCAAGTGAAGCATTAACAAATTATAAAAAAGTAGAAGAGGCAAATGGGTGTAGATTAGGAATAATTATGTATGGATTTTCTAAAAAAATGGAGCTGGAATCACCAGTAAGATTAGTAAGCGAAATAGTACAAATTCATAGTTTGAAAAAAGGAGAAGTAGTTCGGATATAACGGTATTTTTAAAGCAGATAAAGAAACCAAAATTGGTGTTATTCCAATTGGATATGCTGATGGAATAATTAGAAAAAACACAGGAAGATATATGTATATAAATAATCAAAAATATAAAATTGTAGGAAATGTATGTATGGATATGCTATTTGTAGAAATTGATGAAAATGTAAATTTATACGATAAAGTAGAAATATTGAAAGATAATAAACATATAGAAGAGGTTGCAAAATATTTAGAAACAATACCATATGAAATATTATGTGAAATAGGTGATAGGGTTTCAAGAATTTACAAAAATTAGAAAAACTATTGACAAAAGGATAAAAAAGTAGTATTCTATTACTCAATAAAAAAAGGAGAGCTTTTTATGAGAAATATATTAAACAATAAAGGATTAAATCATCATCACAGGTAAGCTTGTGTCTATAAGGCACAGGCTTTAACTGCTTGTGCCTTTATTGTTTTTTAAGAAGACCTTAAAGGTACTATAAAGGTATCTTTAAGGTCTTCTTTTTGTATTTGTTAAAATTGGTCGCGACATTTTAACAAATAAGCTCTTTAAAAAATTAGATTGTCTTTACAATCATAAATCTATAAAGGTGATAAACCTAAAAAATTAAATTTGGAGGTAAAATTATGAATAAGAAAGTTTTAATTATTATAGGAGTGATATTAATAGTTGTAATTGTAGGAGTTGCAGTTGCATTTAATCAAAATACTAAGGAAGATGATAATACATTTGTATTGGGGATGGATGATAGTTTTCCACCAATGGGATACAGAAATGAAAATAATGAATTAGTAGGTTTTGATATTGACTTAGCACAAGAGGTATGCAACAAACTGGGAATGAAATTAGAAGTTCAAACAATATCTTGGGCAGCTAAAGAACAAGAGCTAGATTCAGGGAATATTGATTGTATTTGGAATGGATTTGGATACACAGAAGAAAGAAATAAGGCAATGACATTAAGTAATCCATATGTTAAAGATAAATCAATGTTTGTTGTAAAAGGAGATTCAAACTATGCAAATCAAGATGAACTAAAAGGAAAAAAGATTGGAGTACAAAGCGGTTCTGTACAAGAAAAAAAATTAAATGAATCTGAATTTGGTAAAGAATTAGATGAGGTAATAGGATATACAGATTATTTAACAGCTCTTATGGATTTGGAAACAGGAAACATAGATGCAGTTTATATGAGCCAAATTTCTGGAAACTATATTATACAAAATCAAGAAAAAGATTTTAAAACATTTGAAGCAGTAGGAATAGGAGAAGAAACAAAAGGTATGGTTATTGCATTTAAAAAAGGAAATACAGAATTAAAAGATAAAGTAGAAAATGCATTAAATGAATTAAGAGCAGAAGGAAAATTAAAAGAATTATCAGAAAAATGGATGGGAACAGATTTAAGCATTTAAGGGATTTGGGTATGATATATTTTATTAATTTAGGACCGTCTGAAAATCCCATGGAAGGAGAAAGAAATGGATAATTTTTTGAATTTATTAAAAATATTATCAGAAGGATTAGGAACAACATTATTAATTTTTGTACTTACTTTGATTTTAGGTATTCCAGCGGGAATATTAGTAGCAATAGCAAGAAATTCAAAATGTAAAATAGTTAATTTTATTACAAAATTATATATTTTAATTATAAGAGGAACACCAATGATGTTACAAATAATATTTATATATTTTGCTCCATACTACTTATTCAAAGTAACATATGATAGGTTTATAGCAATAGTAATAGCATTTGTAGTTAATTATGCAGCATATTTTGCAGAAATATTTAGAAGTGGAATTTTAAGTATACCAAAAGGACAAAAAGAAGCAGCTTTTACATTGGGATTTAGCAAGGCGCAAACTTTTTTTATAATATTGCTTCCTCAGATTGTAAAAAGAATATTACCTGCTATGTCAAATGAAGTAATATCTTTAATTAAGACTACTTCATTAGCACAAATAATAGGAATAACAGAAATATTTGCTTTAGCCCAAAAGCAAGCAAGCTATCAATTTTCTATTTTACCTCTATGTGTTGCGGGACTAATATATTTAGTATTGTGTATGATAATTACGTATGCGTTTAACAAGGCTGAAAAGAAATATAGTTATTATAGTATAACTTAAGAAGGGAGTGAGGAGAATGAAAAAAATTTTAGAAATAGAAAATTTAGTAAAAAAATTTGGAGATAATTATGCAGTAAAAAATGTTTCTTTTTCTGTAAATACAGGTGAAGTATTAGCAATAATAGGTTCTTCAGGTTCTGGTAAATCTACAGTTTTAAGATGTATAAATCAGTTGGAAAAAATAGATGGTGGAAATATAAAAATATGTGGGGATTCTATGATAAAAGAAAATAAAACAGAAAATAAATTACCAAAAAAATTTAATAAAAAGAACAAAAAGATTATTTATGCAGATAAAGAGATATTAAATAAAATGAATTTAGAATGTGGGATGGTATTTCAAAATTTTAATTTATTTCCTCATTTATCTGTTTTGGAAAATGTAACAGAAGCTATGATACAAGTATTAAAGAAATCAAAAGATGAAGCAGAACAGGAAGCCATTAAAATTTTGACGAGAATGGGCTTAAAAGAAAAAATAAACCAATACCCATGTAATTTGTCGGGTGGAGAACAACAAAGGGCTTCTATTGCGAGAACGCTTGCAATAAATCCAAAAATTATTTTTATGGATGAACCAACAAGCGCACTTGATCCAGAACTTGTAGGAGAAGTTTTAAAGGTTGTAAAACAACTGGCAAATGAAAAAAGAACAATGGTTATAGTAACACATGAAATCAGTTTTGCACGTGAAATTGCAGATAGAGTAATTTTTATGAGTAAGGGAGAAATTATAGAAGAAGGTAAACCAGAAGAAGTTATAGATAATCCAAAAAAAGAAAGAACGAAAGAATTTTTAAAAAGATATTTAAAATAATAGGAGGTATATATGTTAGAGAAAATAAAACCATGCAAGGTAATGAAATATTTTGAAGAGATAAGCGCTATTCCTAGAAAACCTGGAGAAGAAGAAAAGATAGTTGAATATTTAAAACAATTTGCAATAGAAAGAAACCTAGAATATTATACTGATAATTTTAAAAACATAATAATAAAAAAAGAAGCTTCAGAAGGAAAGGAGAAATTTAAGCCTATTGCGTTGCAAGCACATACAGATATGATTTGTGAAAAAATACCAGAAAGTAAACATGATTTTTCTAAAGATGGATTGGAATTATTTATACAAGATGATTTTATAAAGGCTAAAGGTACAACTCTTGGAGCAGACGATGGAATTGGTGTTGCAATAATATTAGCTGTATTAGATTGTGAAAAAATTAATGCACCTAAACTAGAATGCATTTTTACGTCAGAAGAAGAAACAACAATGTTAGGAGCGATAAATTTAGATTTAAGTAAAATAGAAAGTAATAGAATTATTTCATTTGATGGAGCAAAAGAAGGAAAATTATTAGTTAGTTCTGCAGAATGCAATGAGTGGAAGGGAAAAATAGACTTTAATATAGAAAAGGCAGATAAAAACGGATTTGAATTAATATATGACAATTTTAAAGGTGGACACTCAGGCGGAAATATAGGAGATGAAACAAGAGGTAATCCTATAAAACTTGCTTTTGATGTAATAAAGAAATTAAAAAATGTTGAACTTTCTTATGTAGAAGGAGGAAGCAAAGTTAATGTGATTCCTAGAAATATAATTATTAAATTTACTTCAGATGATAAAAATGCTGAAGAAATTATAGAAAAAGAAATTGCATTACAAAGAGAATATTATGGAAATGAAGTAAAAATAGAATGTAATAAAATCCAAAAAATTCAAAAAGTAATTGATAGAGATAGTAGTAATAGAATAATAAATTTTATTACTAGTTTCCAAAATGGAGCAATTAAAAGAGATAAAAATAATAATGTGCTTCAATCAGGAAATATGGCAAAAGTAAAAACAAATGATGCTAATATAGAGATAGAATTTTCTGAAAGAAGTAATGTGCCAGAATATGAAAGAGAATATTTAAAATATTTAGACAATTTAATAAAAAAATATGAGATGAAAATATTATGGAATCAAAACTTAAAAGGCGTTCCAAAAAGAGAAAAAAATGTTTTAGTAGATGAATGCAAAAAGTTATACAAAGAATTATTTAATGAAGACCTAGAAGAGATTGTATCACAAGGCGTTGTAGAAGGTGGATTTTTTGTAAATAAGAAGTCAGAATGTGAATATATATGTATTGGTCCCAATATTTATGATGTTCATAGCCCAAGTGAAAGACTTTCTATAAATTCTACGATAAAAACATGGAAATTTATTAAAGAATTATTAAATAAAATGTAAAACTATTGCGAAAAAGCTAAAATTATTGTTTAATTATATATGTAATAAATATTTTTTGGAGGTTCTTATGAGAATATTAAAAAATGATTTAAAAACTAATATATCTATTAGAACAGAAAAAGATTATCCAAAAAAGGGAGTAGAATATATAGATATACTACCATTAGTAATAAATTTTAAGACCTATCAAGAAATAATAAATCTTTTTATAGATAGAGTAAAAGATAGAAAAATAGATTATGTTGTTTCTCCAGAAGCGAGAGGATTTTTATTTGGATGTCCAGTTGCAACTACAATGAATATTGGTTTTATTCCAGCTAGGAAAAAAGGGAAATTGCCACCATCTACAGTAATTGCAGATTTTGAATATGAAAAAGAATATGGTAAAGATATACTTTCACTTCCAAAATTAGTAGATAAAGAAGAATATAAGGATAAAAATTTTTATATAATAGATGATATATATGCTACAGGTCATACTTTATCTGCATTAAAAAAGCAAATTGAAGATTTAGGTGGAAATATAGTAGAAATAGGAGTAGTAATTAATATAAAGGAACTAAATTCAGATAATATTTATTCTATTATAGATGTAAATGAAGAATAATGGAGGCAAATTATGAAAAGGAAAATATACATATCTTTATTAATTATTAGTGTAATAGTTTTTATAACATCTTTTGTAAAAGCAACAGGTGAAACTAAATTTAATAGTATAGAACAAGCTGAACAATACATAAAACAAAATATTGATGATATTGATATAACAGATGCGATAAAAATATATCAAGATTTAAGTGAAAATTATACTAATGATCAAATTGCAGAAGTAATAGAAGATAATAAAGAAGTTCTAGAAGAAAAAGGAATTGATGAGAGTTTAATAGATTCTGGAACATCTGTATTAAGAGCAGTTGATGGAAAAAAATTAAATGAAATATTAGATGAAAATATAGATATAAATGAGATAGAAGAACAAATACAAGAAGGTTCTACACCAGCAGAAATAATAGATAATGTTCAACAAAAAATGAGTGTAAGTGATAAAATATCTCTTGGAGTAGATTTATTCTTTGCATTTTGGATTGTTAAAGTTGCAATTGTTTTAATAATAATACTTGCAATATATAATATAATAGTTAGATGGAAAATATTTGATAAAGCAAGAAAACATGCTTGGGCAGCAATAATACCTTTATATCGTGATATTGTAATGTATAAAGTTTGTGGAATAACACCATGGGTATTATTATTATTATTAATACCTATAATAGGTTGGTTTATATTAATATTAATAAATATATATGCTAAATTTACGTTAGCAGAAGGATTTGGAAAAGGGATTGGATTTGGATTTGGATTATGGCTATTAGGTCCTATATTCGAAGGTATACTAGCTTTTTCTAAGAAAACAAGATATTTAGGATTTAATTAAAAATAAAAGGTTAGTTATATATAATAATAAAAATATAACTAACCTTTTTAAATGATAGCAAAATGCCTAAAAGTATTGAAAAATGAGCCAAAATATGGTATAATAAAAAGGTAGTATGTTTAAAGGAGAAATAATATGTTTAATGAGAAAAAATTTAAATTTGATATAGAAAATTTAAAACAAGATTTAGCAATAGAAGATATGTATGTAACAGAAGAGGATATATCTTTATTAAAAGCATTTCAAGAAAATAAAATAACAGAAATCGATATGATAAATACAATAAAAAAAGAATCTCTATAAAGGAGGCTTTTTTATGTACGAATTATACGAAGCTAGAAATTCAATTTATTGCTATGAAGGTACAGACATATTAAAAAATAAATTAAATATACAAGATAAAGAAAAATTATATAATTACGAAAGAAAAATTGTTTTAGCAAAATTATTTATATTAAGACAAAAAGAATATATAGGTAATTTTGATATAAAACATTTTTTATGGATTCACAAATTTTTATTTGATGAGGTATACGATTTTGCAGGTCTATTTAGAAGTGAGAATATAGCCAAAGGGAATTTTAGATTTGCAGAATGGCAATATATTGAACAAGAATTATCAAAACTTTTAAATAAATTAAAAGAGGAAAATTATTTAAAAGGATTAAATATAGAAGATTTAGCTAAAAAGTTAGCATATTATATGGCAGAACTTAACGTTCTTCATCCATTTAGAGAAGGAAATGGGAGAACTATAAGAGAATTTATAAGGGAACTTGCTAAATATAATGGCTATGAATTAGATTTAACGAAAACAACGCCAAAAAATATGTTAAATGCTTGTATAGAATCTGTAGTAGATACTACAAAATTAGAAGAAATATTATATAAATGCTTAGTTTAAAAAGGGATTTGGGGACGGTCCTAAAATCCCTATTATATTGTAAAAAAAAATAAAAGTGGGATAAGATCCCTAAAAGGAGTAGAAAATGAAGAAATATTATTTTACATCAGAAAGTGTAACAGAGGGACATCCAGACAAATTATGTGATAGTATATCAGATAGAATATTGGATGAATGTCTAAGACAAGATAAGGAATCAAGAGTTGCAGTAGAAACATTTGCATCAGGTAATAAAATAACAATAGCAGGACAAATTACATCAAATGCTAAATTAGATGTAGAAAAAATAGCAAGAGATACTGTAAAAGAAATAGGTTTTGATAATGAAAAAACAGATATGGATTACAGAACATTTGAATTAGATATAAACATAACAAAACAAAGTCAAGATATTGCTATGGGAGTTGACACAGGTGGTGCAGGTGACCAAGGTATAATGTTTGGTTTTGCATGCAATGAAACAGAAGAATATATGCCTTATAGCATATATATGGCTCATAAATTATCAAAAAGATTAACAGAAGCTAGAAAAAAAGGAATATTAAATTATTTAAGACCTGATGGAAAAACTCAAGTTACTGTAGAATATGAAGATAATAAACCTAAAAGAATAGAAAATATATTAGTTTCTACACAACATTTAGATTCTATTGATACAGAAACATTAAGAAAAGATGTAAAAAAAGAAATTATAGATGCAGTTATTCCACAAGAAATGATGGATGAAAATACAAAAATATTTATAAATCCTACTGGAAGATTTGTTATAGGAGGACCTTTAGGAGATACAGGTCTTACTGGAAGAAAAATAATAGTAGATACATATGGTGGATATGCAAGACATGGTGGTGGAGCATTTTCTGGAAAAGATGCTACAAAAGTTGATAGATCAGCAGCATATATGGTTAGATTTATTGCTAAAAACATTGTAGCAAATGGATATGCAGATAAATGTGAGATACAAGTATCTTATGCAATAGGAGTTGAAAAACCACTTTCTATATATGTTAACACATATGGAACAGGCAAAATAGATGATGAAGAAATTGCAAAATTAATTGAAGATAAATTTGATTTAACACCAAATGGAATAATAAATTACCTAAATTTAAAAGAACCAATATATAGTAAAACAACAAATTATGGACATTTTGGAAAACCAGATTTACCATGGGAAAAAATTATAAAATTATAAGGTGAAAAAAGTGGAAGAAAAAACAAATGTAATGAGAATATTGGATAAAAATAAAATTACATATAATAAATATTTTTATGGAGATTCAGATGCAATAAGTGGAGTAGAAGTTGCAGAGTATTTACATGAAGATAAAAACAAAGTTTTTAAAACACTTGTAACAATAGGTACATCTAAACAATATTATGTTTTTGTAATTCCTGTTGCTGAAGAATTAAACTTAAAAAAAGCTGCAAAAGTTGTAGGCGAAAAAAAGATTGAAATGATTAAATCAAAAGAATTATTGCCTGTAACAGGATATATACATGGTGGCTGTTCTCCAATAGGAATGAAAAAACAATTTAAAACTGTTATTAATGATACAGCTAAAAATTGTGAATCTATAATTTTTAGTGCTGGTAAAATTGGATATCAAGTTGAAATGAGTTTAGAAGATTTAGCAAAAATAATTAAATATGAATTAGCAGATTTAATATAGATACACTTTTTAGTGTATCTTTTTTGTCGTATAGGAAAAATTACTTTTTCCTATGCAACAAAAATAAGATAGCACAGAAAAATTGCATAGCAATTTTTCGCGCATACAAATCTTTACGCTTCTTCGAGAACTTAAATATAAATAGTTAAATTAAAAAAGTAGAGAAAAGTTCTCACGAAGCGAGATTTTTTCTGTAGAAAAATTAAAAAAAATGTAACTAAAATAAAAAATAAAACTCTTATGTAATGAAAGGGGGAAAAATGAAAAAAATAGAAGACGTATATAAAGAATATGCAAATATTATCTATAAATATGTATATAGTCTTTCAAACAATAAAGATATTGCAGAAGAAATAACTCAAGAAACCTTTTTAATTGCAGTAGAGAATATAAAAAAGTTTAGAGGTGAATGTAAAGTTTCTGTATGGCTTTGCCAAATTGCCAAACATGCTTTTTTTAAATATATTAAGAAAAGAAAATTAGAGATACCAATTGAAGAAGCAAAAGAATTAATTGATGAGAAAGTACTTATAGATGAGATTTGTAAAAAAGATGAAACAGATAGATTGTTAAAAAATATAAAAAGGTTAAAAGAGCCTATGCAAAGTGTAGTAAAGTTAAGGCTAGAAACAGATTTTACTTATAAAGAAATAGGGAGAATATTTGGAAAAAATGAAAATTGGGCAAAGGTTGTTTTTTTTAGAGGAAAAGAAAAATTAAAGGAGGAAAACAAAAATGAACAAATGTAAAATTGTAGAAGATTTAATTCCTGGATATTGTGATAATATTTTAAATGACGAATCTAAGAATTTTGTGGAAGAACATATAAGAGACTGCAAAAAATGTTCGAGTAAAATTGAAGAATATAAAAAAATAGAAACAGAAGAAAATATAAATACAGAGCAAATAAATTATTTTAAAAAAATAAATAGAAAGAATAATATAAAAGTAGTATTAGGAATAGTAATTATTATTTTAATTGCTATGCTAGGAAATTATTTATATAATTTTACAATAATGTATAATTATAAAAAGAATTATGAACAAATTTCGAATGCAGATAATTATTATTTTGAAAGAAGAGAAAATACAAATTATGGTGTTAGTATCATTAAAGTATGGAAAAAAGGTGATAAAGTTAAAACTGAAGAAGGTATATATGAAAATACAGATGATAACTATCATCTATATAAGACCAAATATGAAACTATAGGTTCAAATGAAAGTGTAGAAATTGATGAAAATGAAAAAAAGGTTACATATGTAACTAATAAACGAATAACATTAAATAATCCATTAGATGGAGTGTATCCAAATTTAGGAGTTCCATTAGATATGAATGGGAATATTTTATTTCAGTTAGGAACACCTTTTTATGGAAAAGTTGAAGGAACTAGTAGAAATGGTTCAAATAGAGAATATTATATTATAAGATATGGAGAAACAACTTTATATGTACACAAAGATACATTTATTCCTTGGAAGACGATGGGAGAAACTAGAGGAAAAAGTTTTTATCCAAATAGTAATGATGTTGTTAAAAGTGAATTTATAGGAACAAACTATTATATTTATAATGCAAATACTGTAACTGATGAAGATGTAAGTATTCCAAATCTTGATGAATATGAGAAAGTAGATGAAGAAATGGAATTTTAATTTAATATTTAATAAAAGTTATGCTTGATTTTAATTACATATTAATTGGATTATAGTACACTAAACGAAACCAAAGATTTCTATGATAGTTTAATTAGTGGCAATCATAATTAATGAAACTAATCACAAATCCCTGCATACTGTAAAGTATGCAGGGATTTGTTTAATAAATGGGCTCGAAGTACACACCATTTGGTGTGTAATAAATTTGCCCATTGGCATCATACACCATTTTTGGTGTGATGCCATTTGCCTGCTCCGGCATTGGCAGACTTTGGTTTGAGAGAAATACCAGTCCTTCAGGGCTGATAGATTCCCCTCCACAATTTGGAGTGGTAAACAATTTTACATCGGTTGTTAGCCGATATTGTTTACCGTCCGGATTCGGAACAAAGTAGGAGTCCAAGAACTCCTTGAGCGAAGTTTCCGGAACCGTTCCTCCTTCTTGAAGAGTCTGCAACTGAGCTTCGAGTTCTGCAACTCTAGAGCGCAGTTGAGCATTTTCCTCTTCAAGGGAAAGTGCTTCGGTCTGGTCCCCGGTTGAACTACTTCCAGAGCTACCAGAGCCTCCTGTGATCATCGGGGAGATGAACCCGAAGTACATCACCGCGATGATCAGTAAGATTGCTAAATACCGAAATTTTTTTAATCTCAACATAAAAAACCTCCTTAAAATTGATTAACATAAATATATTATAGCATAGAATCTACATAAAATCAATTTGAGATTATAAGTTAGCAATTTTTATAATGAAATTAACATATTAAAGAATTAGAGCCCTGTATACCGAAGTATACAGGGCTCTTGTGTGGTTACTCATCTTCTTCATACTGCAAGTAACTAGGAACTTGCAGTGTGAAGTATATGTTTTTATTCTGGTCGTAGACCAGAAACGGAACTGTTCCGTTTTTGTTTGCAGGAAACTGAAGTTTCCCGTCTTGTAAAAATATAAGATTTGAAGAATCCACCGGTTCTCCGGTGCATTCTTTGTTTGTGAAGAGAGTAACCGTCTCTCTTAGACGGTATTTTTTACCGTCTGAATCTGGAACGAAGAAGGAATCTAGAAATTCTTCTAGAGACTCCTCCTTCGTCGAGGTGGAGGCTTTTAGAGAATTATTTTCTTCTTGCAACGAGGCATTCTCGTTGCGAAGAGAAGAATTCTCCTTTGTCAGCTCATCTATTGACCTTTTTAATGAGTCGATTTGAGCTGACAAATCATTAACTTGTTTCTGATAATTCTCTTCCTTTGTAGAAGAGATTGTTGCAGGTGTTGCATCATCCTTATCTAAGGTTTCAGCAACAACCGTGCTCTCTTCCTTGCTATCCCGCATTGGAAACAATGCGTTAATCGTGATAGCAAAGATTGCAATAATTAATACAACTGCAATAATAATACTTTTCCGTTTTTTCATTTTTTTTCCTCCTTTTTTTAAACGGTAGTCATAATTTAATTATACCATATACTTAACATAAAATCAAAAAAAGGAAATTCAATCTTTTATAAATAAAATAATTGCTTAAAAATAAAATAAAATGATATAATTAAAAAAAATTAAGAAAAGAGGAGTAATATGGAAAACGATAGTATAGAAAAATTAAAAATAGCACTAATATATGGAAAAAGAAAAGTTGATGGAGAAGAAAAGGAAGGAAAAATAGAAAAAATATATAAAGATGAGGATGATACAGCACATGTATTTTACTTAAAAGATTTTTTAAAAACTCATTTCTTAGATGAGCCAGAAATACAAAAAGCTGCGAGCACAAATAATATTAATACAATGCTATTTGAACTACAAAGATTAGGACATATAGTATTTACAGAAAGTACTTCACAAAATTCAAAAATAAAAGAAGGAACATTATTTGTTCCAGATAATCGTTCAGATAAACAAAATAGATCATTTGAAAGTTTTAGAAAACAATTAGAAAAAGAAGATTATCATTTATATGTATTTACCAAGCTTAAAAGAGATAAAGATGGATGTATTGTAGGTGTACAAAAAATTTGTAAGGCTAGTGATATACAATATTTAACAACTCCAGATGTAGAAAGATAATTAATTAGGAGAGTGAAGCAAATGCTTTTTAAACAAATGCAATATTTTATATCAATAGTAAAAAATAATAGTTTTACTGAAGCGGCAGAAGAAAATTACATATCACAATCTGCAATATCACAGGCTATAAAATCTTTGGAAGATGAATTAGGAGTAAATTTATTAAAAAGAAGTAATAGAAGTTTTACATTAACAAATGCGGGTGAATATTTCTATAAGCAAAGTTTAATTATGGTAGACGAAGTAGAAAGAATGGAGCAAAATCTTAAAAAAATAGCTACACATAAAAATGATGTGCTAAGGATTGGATATATAAATAATTATTGTGGATTAGAAATATATAATGCAATTATGAAATTCTCAGAGATATATCCTAATATAGATATAGAAATTCAAACAGGAAACCATGAAGAATTATATGAACAAATGAAAAATAATAAATTAGATATAGTTATAAATGACCAAAGAAGAGCTTTATCAGAAGAATATATGAATCATTATTTATATAGAAGTTCATGCTATATAGAAGTTTCAAATAAATCTTTATTACACGAATTAAAAGAAATAACTTTTGAAGATTTAAAACAAATTCCTTGTATTCTTATTTCATCAAAAAACCAACAAGATATAGAAGTAGAATATTATGGAAATACTTTAGGATTTTATGGTAATTTTATTTTTGCAGAAAATTTAGATGAAGCAAGAATATTGGTTGGAGCAAATAAAGGCTTTTTGCCAATTGCAAGTACTCCTAGTTTAGCAGAGGTTTCTGATGGTATTACAAGGATATTATTAGTAAGAAATGGAGAAAGAGTAGAGAGAAATTATTATGCGTTTTGGAATAAGATGGCAACAGATATATTAAAAGAAGAATTTGCAAGTATTTTAGAAAAAGAATATAAAGAATAATTTAAAATGCAAAAAAAATTAGTTTTTATAAAAAAAGAGAAGTTCTTATGTTTTAGGAGCTTCTTTTTTTCGTATAAGTAAAACTTATCTGACAGATAAGAAATCGGAATTGTTCTTTATAACTCAAATTACTATAATATTATTAGATTAAATAAAAAGAGGAGTGAATAAAATTGAACCAACCTTTAAAAACAATAGATATAAGAATACCAGAAGATATGGAAGAATCTAGAAAAGAAGCTGGAATATCTAAAAGATTAATAGTTAAAATTAATCAAACTGATCCAACAACTGAAGAATACAGAAAAACTTTAGATGAATTATTTGATGGAAGATTGGATAAATCAACTTCTATTTCATCACTACTTCAAATAGATTATCCAAGTTCAATAAGTATTGGAAAAAATGTATTTATAAATAATAATCTAAAATGTGTTGCAAGAGGTGGAATTACAATTGAAGATGGTGTAATGATAGCACCAGGAGTTACAATACTTACAGTAAATCATGATTTAAGAGATCATTGTGTATTAATACCAATTCCTGTAACAATTAAAAAGAATGCTTGGATAGGTGCAAATGTTACAATCTGCCCAGGTGTTGAAATTGGAGAGGGAGCTGTTATAGGAGCAGGTGCAGTAGTTACAAAAGATGTTAAACCTTTTACGGTAGTTGCTGGAGTGCCAGCAAAGTTTATTAAAAATATTGAATAAATTATGAAAGGATTGTGAATTGAAAATGAAAAAAGATGTAATTTTATGGACAGGTGCAGGTCAAATCGGAATGGCAATTGCAAGAAGAGTAGGTTTTGGAAAGAAAATAGTAGTAGGAGATAAAAATATAGAAAATGCTAATACCATTGCTAAAATTATGAATGATGCAGGATTTGATGTAGAGGCTATGGAATGTGATATTTCTTCAAGAGAATCAATCTTAAATTTAATAAAGAAAGGTCAAGAATATGGAGAAATTGCAATGCTTATAAATAGTGCAGGTGTATCACCTTCACAAGCACCAATTGAAAGAATATTACATGTTGACTTATATGGAACAGCAGTTTTACTAGAAGAAGTTGGAAAGGTTATTAAAGAAGGTGGAACAGGTGTTACAATTTCATCTCAATCAGGACATAGAATGCAAGCATTAGGAGCTATAATTGATGAGCAATTAGCAACAACGCCAACAGAAGAATTATTAAACTTAGAGGTATTACAACCAGAAAATATAAAAGATACACTACATGCTTATCAATTAGCAAAAAGATGTAATGAAAAAAGAGTTATGTCAGAATCAGTAAAATGGGGAGAAAGAGGAGCAAGAATAAATTCTATCTCACCAGGTATTATTGTAACACCACTTGCTATTGATGAATTTAATGGAATTCGTGGCGACTTCTATAAGAATATGTTTGCTAAATGTCCAGCAGGTAGACCTGGAACTGCTGATGAAGTAGCAAATGTTGCAGAACTTTTAATGACAGAAAAAGGAGCATTTATTACTGGAGCAGATTTCTTAATTGATGGTGGAGCAACAGCATCTTATTTTTATGGACCACTAAAACCAGAAAACAACTAAACTAAAAGACGTAAGGCAAGCAATTTATACAATTACTTGCCTTAATAAATAAAGATAATGAGGTGAATAGAATTGGGAAAGAAGTTTAAATTTACAATTTATAATTCATTAAAAAAGAACTACAGGAAGTTTTTCTTCTCAACAGGTATATTATTTAAATATTGTAGCAAACCATGGAAAAGCTGGTGACTGTATAAAGTGTGGTAAATGCGAACAAGCTTGTCCACAACATTTAAAAATTAGAGAATATTTAGAGGAAGTTTCTAAAACATTTGATGCAAATACTGGATTTCCAACTAGAAAATAAATAATTAACATTGTTTTCTATAAATTTAATTTAACAACTAAAAAAAAGAATACACTTAAAATTATTTTTTAAGTGTATTCTTTTTTAGATTGCTTCTTCTTCATTATTAGCTATATCAGAAGATAAAGCTGAATGATTTTGAACAGCTCTTAAGATAGCTCTACTTATAGGACCAGCAACTAAGATATTTAAGAAAAATGCTGCACAGAAATTGCGTGGCCATCTAATAAAGAATTCTCCGAATATAGTTTTAAAAGTATCTCCTCCAAGAAAACCTCCAACTATAGTCATTATTAAAGACATCATTGTAACAATAAAGAAACAATTAAATAAAATATAAGCATTTTTACTATCTTCTTTTGCAACAAAATGTCCTAATAACATATGATTTATTTTCCCTACAATAAATGTTTCTAATAAGTATGCAATAATAAATGTTACAGGGAAAGCTATTAAACAAGTTTTTATGGAATTTAAATTTAGACCTCCTAAATGGATAGAAATATTTAATAATCCCATAAAAAATACCATTATAAGGCACATACAAATTCCAAAAATAATTCCTTCTTTTTTATTTGTTGGCATTTAAAAATCTCCTTTCTTATATGTTTATTGTTTTTTTTAGGACTTAATTTAGCCCTAAAATTAATTATACCATTTTTTTAAAAGTCATGTAATAGCTTAATTAAAAAAAATGTAAAATTTGTTAAACTTATATAAGAATTCATATAAGTTTTACTTATTACACGCATTATAAAATCGAATTGATAACCTTTAATCAATGGTATAAAATATATAAAAACAAATAAGGAGGAATATAATATGTCACTATTCGGTAATAAAGAAAATGTAAAAGGAAAGAAAAGTTTAGTAATTTATTTTTCAAGAGCAGATGAAAATTATGCTGTTGGAAATATAGAAAAAGGAAATACAGAAGTTATTGCAGAATATATACAAGAATTAACAGGAGCAGATTTATTTAAAGTAGAACCATTAAAACCATATTCAAAAAATTATAAAGCTTGTTGTGATGAAGCATTAGAAGAAAAAAGACAAAATGCAAGACCTGAACTTAAAGAATATTTAGATAATATTTCAGATTATGAAGTAATATATATAGGATCTCCAATATATTGTGGAACAATGCCTATGAGTATGTTTACTCAGCTTGAAAAATTAGATTTTACAGGAAAACTAGTTAAAGTATTTACTACTCATGAGGGATCAGGATTGGGAAATGTAGTATCAGATGTAAAGAAAATATGCAAAGGTGCTAATGTATTAGATAGTTTAGCAATACAAGGAAGCCTAGTACATGAATCAAAGGGAAAGGTAGAAAATTGGATAAATTAGAAAATTGACAAATTATGTAAAACGATGTATAATTAGCATTATGTTACCAAAAGTTTAAAGTTTCAAAAATAATTAGGAGGAACAAAAAAATGAAAATACGGACTAAAGCAGGAATAAGTGCATTGCAGGAGGGAAGAATAAAGGAAATAGCTGAGGCTATTGTAAAACTATTGCAACTAGAAGACTTTAAAGAAATGGAAATAGATTCCATTTATGATACTTTTTCAGAAGCAGCTTTTGTAAAAACAAAAGATATGGAAATAATAATTGCATATCCACGCGTGAAAGAGGGAAAGCTTGAATATAACAGGATAGAATGCAAATACAAAGATAAATTTGGCGAAACAAAAGCCAAATACATAATTAAGGAAAATTCACTGGAAATGGAGCTATATGCTTGCGGACTGGGAAAAATTATTATAAAAAATGAGAAAGATTTAATAAAGTTGGCAAAAAAATCTCCGGAAATTTTTGCCTTATTGCCTAAAATGAAAGAAAAAGTTGATCCAGTAGAGTTGCTACCTAAAATTCAAGAAATATTAGGAGTTAAGCTTAGAGAATTTGAAGAATTTAAGATTGAACAGATATTTTATATGAAAAAAGGTGAAATTGTTGGAATTGGTGAGATAACTAAAGAATATTTCGACTGTTACTCTTTGGAAGAAAAAGTATTCAAATACGGAGATCCTAAATATCAACTCAAATTCAAAGGAAGCGATGAAATTCGGATGGTTATAAAAGGATCATATAAAGAATTAAAAGATGTTTCAGTAAAAAATCTAAAATCTCTTGCAATGAAAAAGAAAAACGAACTTATAAAAAAAATAAAAGAAATAGAAATAATGCTTTAATCGGTTTGCAAAAAAGCACCAGACAAAACATAAAGTTAAGTCTGGTGCTTTTACTTGACAAAATTGGATAATAAATTCTAATAGTGACATAACGGTTTTATTCATATATAGCCCACTGTGGCAAAATAAAAGATTTCGATGTAGGCCTAATTATATAGCTTTTTAATCATCATCATTATTGCAACCACAGTCAGAATTTTGTATATTATTACAATTCATATAAAATTTCTTTTCTGCAAGTTTATCTTGAACACCACGTAAAGCCTCACCAAATCTTTGGAAGTGAACGATTTCTCTTTGTCTTAAATAACGAAGAGGGTCAACAACATCTGGTTCATCACGGCATAAATCTATTAATTTTTCGTAAGTTGCACGAGCTTTTTGCTCTCAATAAATGATTTTAGTGCAACCAAAAAATACTTGTCTAAAAATAAACAATATTACTAAAATAAGTATTATCAGTAAAATGATGATATTTATTTTTTTATAATAGCAAACGATTTTATATAAAAAAATGTATTTTTTGATATAGGTCACCTAATTTGACCTATATGAAATTTTATAAAAGTGAAACAAAAAAACTAATACTTTGACTATAAGTCAAAAAAGTTTGCATGAATTTACAAATAGCAAACATTATGGTATACTATACTAAATTATTTTTTATTCCTGTTCTAATAAAGGGCAGTTTATATATAGAAACTTATAAACAAAATTAGATGGACAAATGTCAAGGAGGAAGAAAAGATGGCAAAATATGTTGTTAACATTAATGCAGATGATTGTACTGTCGAAGTTAAGGTTGATGAACGGTCGGTAGACACCGACGAAGAATTGGATGAAATTGTGTCAAAGATAAACAAGAAAGAAATAAAGGCAGAGGT
>CALYAJ010000016.1 GCA_944393485.1 uncultured Clostridia bacterium | reverse complement strand
AGAACAGTTTATTTATAGAGCAATTTTGAGGGTGAAAAATTTTTAAATAATTTTCCCGAAATAAATTGACACTATCGTATTTTTAAGCAATTTGAAAAATGTTACATAAAATGATATAATACAATAGAAACCCGTAAACACAAAATCTTTCTCTTGCATAGAAAAATGGAGGGGCAATTAATGAAAAATACAATTATTTTAGTTATAGCATCTTTTATAATGTACTATGCATTCTATGCATCGTATGTTGAAAGCTACAGCCGGAGATTAAGAGCATTTTCAGCTATTATGACCGGCATTTCATGTGCATTTGGAGGAATGTGCATGGCAAAAATGTTTTTGATGTATTTAAACAAATACATCGAAATGAGCAATTATGGAGTAAAATTCTTATTGCTCACAATAGCATTTTGCATATTAATTGCAAATGTGGCTGAAGAACTTTTTTGGGAGTCAAATCCAAAAAAGATTAAAGGTTAATAAAAAAAAATAATGCAAGAGAAAGTCGGAGGTAATTTAGACCTCCGTTTTTTAATTTATATAGAATAGAATTTTATATAAACTAAAAAATATACTGGAATTATACAAAATCAAAAAAATATTCCAAAACACTTGAAATAAAAATACATAATTGATATTATAGAATTTGCATAAGGAGGCATATAAATGAAATTAAATATTGTACTAGTAGAACCAGAAATACCACAAAATACAGGAAACATTGTTAGAACTTGTACTGCAACAGGTGCAAAATTACATTTAGTAGAACCATTAGGCTTTCAAATATCAGACAGATATTTAAAAAGAGCAGGTTTAGACTACTGGGATAAACTAGAAATAGAAAAACATATTTCTTTTACAGAATTTCTTAAAAAATATGATCCTTTACAAACAAATATGTTTTTTATTACATCAAAAGGTACACATAGATATGATGAACCAAAATATGAAGATATGGATGAAGTATTTTTATTATTTGGAAAAGAAACAAAAGGTTTACCAGAAGATATAATGAAAAAATATATTGATAAAACTATGAGAATTCCAATGATAGATGGAATTAGATGTTTAAACTTATCTAATGCTGTTGCAATACTTGCATATGAAGTTTTAAGACATACTAATTTTGATCACTTAAAAGAAACAAGTGAAAGATTATTGGAAAATTAAGCCGAGTTTATAATGGCTAATTAATTAGGGAGGTTTTTTAAATGATTAAAAAAGTAGCAATTTTAGCAAATGGTGGAGATTGTTCAGGTTTTAATGCTGTTATAAGAGCAATTAAGAAAACTTGTGAAACAAATGGAATTGAATGTTATGGTTATATTGATGGTTATAGAGGTTTAGTAAATAATAATTATATACGTTTAGATGGAAGCGAAAAAGCTTCAGGAATATTAACAAAAGGTGGTTCTATTATAGGTTCATCTACAAATGCAATAGTATTCCACTATAAAGTAGAACATGAAGATGGAACAGTTACATATGAAGATTTATCAGATCAATGTGTAAAAAATGTAAAAGAAGCAGGATTTGACTGTGTATTTACATTAGGTGGAGATAGTACACAAAAATCTGCAAGAGATTTATTTTTAAAAGGAATTAATACAATAGGTGTTCCAAAAACAATAGATAATGATGTTGCGTGTACAGATATTACATTTGGATATAATACAGCTGTACATGTTGCAACAGAAGCAATAGATAGATTGCACACAACTGCAGAAACACATGACAGAATTATGGTTCTTGAAGTTATGGGTAGATTTGCAGGATGGATTGCATTAGAATCTGCTATTTCTGGTGGAGCAGATGTAGCTTTAATTCCAGAAATACCATATGATATTAATAAAGCGGCAGAAGCAATAAATAAGAGAAAAGAAAATGGAAAAAGATTTAGTGTTGTTGTTGTATCAGAAGGAGCACATCCAATAAATGCAGAACAAACAACACATGCAGCAGAAGGAATAGATAGCAAAGCTGGAATAAGTGTAAAATTTGGTGGAGAAGGAAATAGAGTTGCAAAAGAACTTAAAGAATTAACAGGTTTAGATTCTAGATGTACAATTTTGGGTTATATGCAAAGAGGAGGAACTCCAACTGCTTATGATAGAGTTCTATCTACAAAATATGGAGCGAAAGCAATGGAACTTGCAATGGAAGGAAAATTTGGAGTTTTAACAGTTATAAAAAATGGAAAATTAGATTATGTTTCATTAGAAGATGTTGTTGGAGAAAATAAAGAGATTGGTGCTGTTCAAGGTGGTACAGCAGAAAGTAATGTTAGATATGTTACAATGGATGATGATTTAGTAAAAACAGCAAGAGATATTGGAATTTGTTTAGGTGATTAATTAGAACTTTAGGGACACTCTTTTATTTTTAAGGGATGTCCTTATATTTATATGTAGGTGATAGAATGAAAGAAACAACAAATGAAAAGTTAAAAGAATTAAAAAAACAATATACTGAACGATTAAAATCTCAATCACATAAAGCAATAGAAGATGCATTAAGAATTTTAAATTATTATCATGGTTTATGTCAGGAAGATGAGCATTCTACTGTTAGAATAGATTTAAAAGCTATGGATAAAGATACAGCGCAGATTTTCGAATTAATTAATCAATATAAAATAGGTATAAGAGATATATTAATTGAAAATGGAGAAGTTCTTACACATATTTCAGAAGTCCCTCCAGAAAATATGCAAGATGGAAAAATAAAAAGATCTATTAAAGCTTTAAATCAATATGAAGATGAGAGAGATGATTGGGTATTTGCATCTTCTTTACCGGTTGATGGTACTAATATTTATATTGCAAGAAAGCCTGAAGGAATAATAAAATTTACTAAAGAGAACGACTATGTTTTTGGTGGAGATAATATGATAGTGGAACAAGATGAGCAAGGAAATAATCATGTATATTTAAGAGAACCAAATTATGCATATTTAATTAGTCCTCTAAAATTTCTGCCAGTAGTTGCTATTAGAAAAGATAGTGAAGGTTATCCGCATTTTATATTTGATGATGAATGGGTCTCAAATGAAGAAGTAGATTTAAATGATAAGAAGCAAGTTATAGGAGAACCAGTAGTAATTAGAGATGTTACAGATCTTGTAAGACATAATCAAATTTTTTGTGATATTAATTTAACAAATGAAGGTAATAACATTAAAAATGCTAAGAATGAGGAAGAAGGAATTGCTTTAATTAAAGATGGAATTCATAATGGCAGATTAAGATATATAAATGGTGAGGCAAATATAAATGTTAATAATTTATTAATTGATGATCAGATACTAAAAAAGATTGGTGAAATGGCAATGAAATTAAAATCAGCTGATATTAAAGATGCAAGAATACATATAGCTAAAAATAGAGATTATATTATTCCACAAAATAAATAGTATAAATTTATAAACTATGATATAATATACAAAAATATAGGAGGTAAATGTTATGGGAAGAAAAAAACGGAGAGAAATTGCAAATCCTAATAAAAATAAACTGTTGTGGACAAAAACTCACAATGGCAACTGGGAATTAATGACCAAAAGAGACAAAAGATTGGCTCATGAAAATGAAGCTCTGAAAAAAAGACCATAACATAAAATGAGATTGTGACGTAAAATAACGTTGCAATCTCATTTTTCACTTTTTTTGAACTTTAGGGACGGTCCTTAAAGTTCAAAAATTATGTAGACTACTAGCATCTGCCTAATTGACATAATACTTGAAAAGTAATATAATCTTATAGATTAAAATAAGTAGGAGGAAGAAAATATGCTAATAACAAAAAATCAAAAAAATGCTCAGGCTTTACGGGACCATTTTTATAATACACGTCATGATGTAATGTTCTTTCATGACGTAAGAGATAAGAGCCCTTATAATCATGTTGCACCAATATGGACATCAAATGAAAATGGGCAGTATATACGCCAAATGTTAAAGCCATCAGATACTGTGCTAACTATTGGCGGTTCCATGGATGCTATTTTTGATATGGCATTACATGGCATTCGGAATATATACTCTGTTGATGTCAACCCGGTTCAAATTCCAATTTGCTGGTTAAAGTATTATGCTTTAACTAAGTTAGATAATTATTACGAGTTTGAAAGCTTTGTTATTGATGCGTCAATATTTGCATTATCTGACAGGCTCGCAGGCAAAATATTAGATCGCACAGAAATCTCTGAAGAAAATAAGTTCTGGAGACTTGTTTATAAGGAAAATACTTCTTTAGAAATGCGATTAAAATATTTCGCAAATGAAACATATTATTTAAGAACAGGGGAAGGAAGGCGTATAAATTTTGAATACGTAAAAAAAGAGAACTGGGATAAAGTTCGAAAAGCATTAAATGAAAGTACAATATATCTTGAAAGGGAAGATATATTTGATATGTATATTCCCGAAAATGTTTTTGATGTGGTTTGCTTGTCAAATCTGCATAATTTCTATCCAATAGATTATTATGTAGAAAAATTAAGAGAGCTTTCATCAAAACTAAAAAAAGATGGAAGAATTGTATTGTACTTCATTGGAATGAAGCCAGAGTGGTTTGATTCCTGGGATAAAGATCTTTTCCCAGATGTAGAGGAAAAAGATCTGAACAGAGCATATATCAAAGATGGAATTAAGAAATTGGGAGTTTTACAGCAAATTTATGATACAGGAAACCTTTATAAAAAGATAAAAAAATATTTTAAGGTTTCACTTTTGCCAGTAAAAACTGGGAAAGGTTACATGTTCTATAATACTCCAACTGATTGCATATTGGTGTTGCAATCAAAATAAAATTGTTATATGCGTATTTATAACAGGGGGAAGATGTAATTTCTCCTGTTATTCTTCTGTTAAATATATACATAATTAGAAAAAAATATTTATTATTGATTAAATTATGTTAACATGATATAATATTTATTGTACAGTAAAAAAATGCAGAATAAAGGAGAAAAAGCATGTTGAAAATTAATAATGAAAAAAGTGTAAAAGAATTGGTAAGGATGTTTTACAATAGCAAGGTAGTTTCATCATCTCAAGTTACAACTAAAGATGATGGATATTCCTACAAAACAATGGCGCCATCTTGGACATCTAACGAAAATAGTAGTTATATGTCACGGATTATAAAAAATGGTGCTGACGTTTTGGCGATTGCGGGAAGTTTTGACCATATCATTGATATGGCTTTATATGGAGCAAGAAACATCTATGCAGTAGATGTTAATCCACTACAATTTCCGGTGGATTGGCTGAAATATCAGTCTGTTTTAAACTTGACACCTGGAAAGTTTCAGAAGTTTGTGCTTAGCACAAAGGGAAATAATATGCTTTCAAGAGAAATAATGGAAAGTATATTATCTAAAACTGAGTCTTGTCCGGAAAAAGAATTCTGGGAAAGCGTCTATAAGGAGAAAGATCCTTTAGACATTCGTCTAAATTATCTTATGAGTGAAAGAAATTACATTAAACATCGCTCAGAAAGAATAATTAGATTCGATTACCCGGATCAAATGCGATTCAGAAAGGCAAGAAAAGCCCTGAATGAATCGAATATCTTTATCGAAGAAAAAGATATTTTTGATGTTCAGGTATCAGAAGGAAGTATGGATTTAATCCATCTTTCAAATCTGCATAATTTTTATCTACCAGAAGAATATGCAGAAAATATAAAGAAATTAAGCAAATTTCTAAAAAAAGATGGAGTAATGATTTTATACTGCATCGGAATGAAGGAAGATTGGTTTGAAGCAACAAAGGCAGGATCTGACAGAATTAAGTTATGTGAGACAGATCTAAATATGGCTTATTTTGCAGGAAACCAACTTCTTATGCAGGGAGTTCAACAACAAATCGTTTTTACGATGATTCTTTATACAGAACTGTTAAAAACATTTAATGTTGAAATTATACCTGTAAAAACAGGAAATGGTTTTATTGCATACAATACACCAACTGATATTGTACTTGCATTAAAACTTAAGTAACATGTAAATCAAAGCGGAAGAAGTTTAATTCTTCCGCTTTCTCCATGTTTATGAACTTTAAGGACCGTCCCTAAAGTTCAAAAGGTTTAATTTTTGTGAATATGGAAATACTTATAGAGAATTAACATGGAGGTAAGTTATGAAAAAAATTTATATAAATGGAGATTTTATAACATTAGAAAAAAATGAAATAGAGGGCGTTGTAATTGAAAATGATAAAATCTTAAAAACAGGCAATAAAGATGAAGTATTAAACTTAGTAGATAAAGATACTGAAGTAATAGACTTAAAAGGAAGAACAATGATGCCATCTTTTATAGATGCACATAGCCATATATTTGGATTGGCAAAACAATTTTTAGAAGTTTCAATAGATGATGCTAAAAGTATAACTGATATTAAAAATAAGTTAAAAGAATATAAAAAGCACAACCAAACAGATGATTGGATAATTATTAATGGATATGATATTAATGAATTAAAAGAAAAAAGACATATAACAAAACAAGAGCTTAATGAAATATTTCCTGATATTCCAGTAATTATTGAAAACAAATCTAGACATAATGGAATAGCAAATAGTAAAGCCTTAGAAAAATTAGGAATAAGCGAAAAAACAAAAAATCCAGAAGGTGGAAGAATTATATATGAAACAGGATATTTAGAGGAATCAGCATTTATTAATTCTCTTAAAAAAGTTCCTCTTCCAAAAATAGAAAATATTCAAAAAGCTTTTAATAAAGCACAAGAAACATATGCATCTTATGGGATAACAACTGCACAAGAAGGTTGTATGACAATAGAACTTGCTAAAGTTTATAAATCATTAGTTGATAATAATGATTTATTTTTAGATATTGTTGCATATATGGAAGAAAAATCAGTAAATAAAATTGAAGAATTATTTAAAGAAAATTTATTAAAATATAATAAAAATTTTAAAATTGGAGGAATAAAAATATTTTTGGATGGTTCACCACAAGCTAAAACAGCATGGCTTAGAACTCCATATGAAGGTGAACAAGAATACTCAGGTTATAGAATTTTATCAGATGATAAATTAGAAAGTATTTTACTTCAAGCTAAAAATCAAGACCTACAGGTTTTGGCACATTGTAATGGAGATAAGGCAATAGAACAATATATAGATTCAATTAAAAAAGTTAATAATCTAAAAAGACCTGTTATGATACATGCACAAATTTTGGGATTAGATCAATTAGAAGATATAAAGAAATATAATATAATTCCATCATTTTTTATAGGACATGTATATTATTTTGGAGATATTCATATAAAAAACTTAGGAATAGAGCGAGCAGAGCATATTAGTCCTGCAGGTTCAAGTTTAAAAGAAAATATTTTATTTACATTTCATCAAGATACTCCTGTAACAATTCCAAATATGTTTGAAACAATCTGGTGTGCTGTAAATAGAAAAACAAAAGAAGGAGTAGTACTAGGAGAAACAGAACAGATTCCAGTTCTTGAAGCAATTAAAGCTGTTACTATTAATTCTGCATATCAATATGGAGAAGAAAATTTAAAAGGTAGTATTAAAGAGGGTAAAAAGGCTGATTTAGTTATTTTAGATAAAAATCCATTAAAAATAGATAAAGATGATATTAAAAATATAAAGATTTTAGAAACAATAAAAGAAGGAAAAACTATATTTAAAGCTTAAAAGAAGTTACTAAATAGTAGTAACTTCTTTTATCATATGATTTTCAAATAAATAATGTTTATTACATAAGTTTTTAAGACTAGGTCTATGTGTAACAATGATATATGTCTTGTCTTTTAAATATTTGTCAATCATCTCAGTAATTTTTTGTTCTGATACAGAATCTAAGTTTGATGTGGGTTCATCAAAGAAATATACATCTTTATCAATTAGAATTCCTCTTATAATATTTAATCTTTGTTTTTGACCTGCTGATAATTTGACACCTCTTTCACCAACAATTGTATCTAAACCATCTGGAAGAGTTTTATACCATTCCATAAGACCAGCATCATCAAATAATTTTAAAATTTCCTCTTCTTTAATATCTTTTCCAAGGCATAAGTTTTCTCTAATACTTAAATCAAATAAGTCTACTTCTTGTGATACAAACACTACATCTATTTTGGAATTGGTACATTCTTTATTATCTACAATAAAAGATCCATGCTTTAATAAATATGTTCCTGATAGAATATTAAGAATTGTACTTTTTCCTTGTCCAGATTCTCCCATAATACTAATTTTATCTCCTTTATGTAATATAAATTCAGGAATTAAAATTTTTGTCTTTGATGAACTATATTGAAAAATTCCTTCTTTAATTTCTAATTTATTCCATGTAGGAATAGGAGTTAATGTAATATTTGATTCTAGAAAACTTTCTAATTGATTTTTGGCAATATTGAATTTAACGTTGGTATCTACTAATCTAGAAGCACCATTTATTCTTGTGTAAATATTATTTAATAAAGTAAAATAAAATAATAAATAAGGTAATCCATCAGAACCATTTTTAATTATAAGTATAACTGAAAATACAACTATAATATATATTAAATCCATTTGAAAATGGAAAGATGAATTTCTAAAAGCATGTTTATTCTCTGTAACTATTAATGATTTTTTATAATCATTTTCCTTTTCTTTTAATTTGTTAGTACAGAAATCTTCAATATTTAATTTTCTTACAGTAAAAATATTTTGAATAAAATCAATTAAAATTCCCGTTAATTTTGAATGTTTATCTCTTGTATCTTTTTCATATTTATTCATTCGCTTCATCAATATATATTTAATTGTTATAGCTGATATAGAAATTAATATACATATAGTTCCTATAATTATATTTTGACTAAATGCCATATATGCAAATGCTATTGCTCCTATTATTAAAGGAAGTAATGTATCTTTTATAAGCCAAAGTAAATCAATAAACAAAGTAGATGTATCTTTTATTAAATTAAAAATATAGCCAGTATGTGTATCCGAAATTTTTTTAGGAGTCATTTTTTGTATTTTATTAAAGTAATATTCCTGAATTTGTACATCGTAAAGCCCATAAACAATTCCATCAATTTTTAATTCTATATAATGTGTAATTAGAGTTATAGAATATAATATTATTACTGTATACAAAAGTGAATTAGCTTTATCTAGAGTAAAAGGAGATGTACCAAAATAAGCTAATGCAAACGAAACTCCATATTCAGCTACTGAATAAGTAATACTTAATAAGATAGAAACATAATACATTTTTCTATTTAATAATTTTAACAATTTAAACATATTACCACCAAAATAATGATATATTATTTTTTATAAAATTGTAAATAAAAATTATATAATTTATATTTTTTTTTTATTTATTATGATATAATTCGATTAAATATTTTATAATTACATTTTGTTAGAGCACCAATTGCTCGAATGGAGGTTTTTATGAGTAATGATGAGATAATTTTAGTAAGTGCAATACTAGCAACAATTACAATTATTGCATTTAAAGCAATTATTTATATAATTAAAACTTTACAATATAATAAACTTGCAAAAGATAGTAAAGCAAGAATGGAAGAACTAGAAAAATTAGAAAAAGAAGGAATAATTAAAACTACAATAATAGATTTAGAAAGTGAAAAATATAGAGTTAGAAATCCAGAAGATTTTAATGGAATAATTATAGATGGAGAAAAGTATAATGATTTAACATCTTGGTTTATAAAGAAAAGAGAAGCATTATATGTAATAGGTAAGCAAGAAAATTATATTATAAAATTATTAATTACAAGAGATTAATAGGAGTAAATATGGAAGAGCAAATGATAAAAGAAATAATAGAAGAAATACCACAATATAAAGTAAATAAAATAGCAAATGAAGTTGCAAGAAGGATAGTAAATGTTTTTAAAAAAACAGAAGAGGAATATATTAAAATACTAGAAAAATTAGAGAAAGCAAAAATTATAATTGTTAAATTTGCAAATGAAGAGGTAACACATTATTCAAATAATAATACATTATATTTTTCTAGTAAAATGTATATTAATTCTTTAAATCCAAATTTAATTTTAGAATATTTGCATTATTTATCAAATGAAATTAATCCTGCACCTTTTAAAGAAGCACTAAATTTATATATTACAAAATTATTGATGCAAGATTTAAAAGAAAGAATGGAAATTCATGATATATTTATAGTTTCTCTTATAGAAGGAAATTATGCTCTTTTAGTTAATCTAATAATGCAAATTAACTTTTTAATTGGTTTAAAAGAATGTGGTAATAGTGCAATATTTGGGAATGACGAATATTGGGATAAATTAGAAGAAGTTTTTGGAGGCTTTACTGAAAATCTTATTAAAAAATTCAACATGCTTTATGAATATCAAATTGATTATTATACTAATGAAGATATGTATGAAGTAGATAAAAAAATAAAGGCATTATATTTTGAATTACAAAATGAAATAATGGATTATTGCTTTAATTATTTATTAAAAAATATTAATAATTTAGATAAAATAAAAGAAGCAAAGGATAAATTAGAAGAACTTCAAACATTAAGAGGTGTTATAGAAGAAGACAAGGACTTTGTAGAGAGAAAAGATAAAATTTTAGAAAAATTAAATAGAAAAGAAGTAGATTTATCTAAATCTACAAAAAAGAACGCTATAGCCATAAGATATAGCAATAAAATTTTAGAGTTTTTTAGAAAAATTTTTTCTTTTAACCATTAGGGGGGATTAAAATGATTGATTATGTTGAAAAGATACCAACTCCAGAAGAATTTAATTTTTTATATGAGTCAGTTGGATGGGGAAGAATTGATAAAAATATTATAGATATAGCTTTAACTAATACATTATATTCTCTTTGTGCATATAATAAAGATAAGATAATAGGATATGGAAGAATTATAGGTGATAAATCTATGTTTGTACATATTCAAGATATTATGGTTATACCAGAATTTCAAAATCAAAAAATTGGTACTGAAATTATTAATAAAATTATAGATAGAATAAAAGATTATAAAGTAGTAAATCCAAATTTAAGAGCATATATTGGACCTTCAAAAGGTGTAGAAAATTTTTATAAAAGATTTGGTTTTATTACTAGGAAAGATGCTGGTTTAGGAGAAGGAATGATTTTAGATATATAAGAGGCAAATATGGAAAATTTAAAAGAAATTATAAACGAAAGTAAAAGAGTGGTTTTCTTTGGTGGAGCAGGAGTTTCTACAGAAAGTGGAATCCCTGATTTTAGAAGCAAAGATGGTCTATATAATCAAAAATATAAATATCCACCAGAAGAAATTTTAAGCCATACTTTTTTTATGAATAATACAGAAGAATTTTATAAGTTTTATAAAGATAAAATGAATTCTTTAAAATATAAACCAAATATTACACATATTAAACTTGCTGAATTAGAAAAAACAGGAAAACTTAAAGCTGTTGTCACTCAAAATATTGATGGATTACATCAAAAAGCAGGTTCTAAAAATGTATTAGAACTCCATGGAAGTGTACATAGAAATTATTGCATGAAATGTGGTAGATTTTATAATGCAGAATTTGTATTTAATTCAGAGGGAGTTCCAAAATGTTCATGTGGTGGAATTGTAAAACCAGATGTTGTTTTATATGAAGAAAGCTTAAAAGATGATATATTAGAAGAGGCAATTATGCAAATTGCTAATTGTGATACATTAATTGTTGGAGGGACATCACTTACTGTTTATCCTGCAAGTGGTCTTATAAGATTTTACAAAGGTAATAAATTAATATTAATTAATAAAGATAAGACACCTTATGATAAAATAGCAAATATTGTTATAAATGATAGTTTAGGAAATGTATTTAAAAATTTATAGGGGGTATTATAATGAAAGAAAAAGCAAAAGTATATTTTTCAGATTTTAGAGCTTTACCAGGTACAAGCTTACAACAAAAATTAACAAAACTAATGAAAAAAGCAGGAATTGAAAACATTGATTTTGAAAATAAATTTGTAGCTATAAAAATTCATTTTGGAGAACCAGGAAATTTAGCATATTTAAGACCTAATTATGCAAAAACTGTAGTTGATTTGGTTAAAAAATTAGGTGGAAAACCATTTTTAACAGATTGTAATACTTTATATGTAGGACAAAGAAAAAATGCATTAGATCATTTAGAAGCTGCATATGAAAATGGATTTAGTCCATTTTCTACAGGTTGTCATGTAATAATAGGTGACGGATTAAAAGGAACTGATGATGTTGAAGTACCAGTTGAAGGTGGAGAATATGTAAAAACCGCAAAAATTGGTAGAGCCATTATGGATGCAGATATTTTTATTTCACTTAACCATTTTAAAGGTCATGAAGCAGCAGGCTTTGGTGGAGCTTTAAAAAATATTGGAATGGGATGTGGAAGTAGAGCAGGAAAAATGGAACAACACCGTTCTGGAAAACCATCAGTAGATACAGAAAAATGCAAAAAATGTCATTTGTGTGCTAAAAACTGTGCTCATGGAGCAATTTCATTTGATGAAAATGGAAAAGCATATATAGATCATGATAAATGTGTTGGATGTGGTAGATGTTTAGGCGCATGTAATTTTGATGCAATATATAATAATAATTCACATGCAAACGAACTATTAAATAAAAAAATGGCAGAATATTCAAAAGCAGTATTAGATGGAAGACCAAATTTTCATATTAATTTAGTATTAGATGTATCACCATATTGTGATTGTCATGCTGAAAATGATGTTCCAATTTTACCTGATATTGGAATGTTTGCAAGTTTTGATCCAGTTGCACTAGATCAAGCTTGTGCAGATGCATGTAATGCACAAAAACCTATTCCAGGAAGTTTATTAGATGATAAGATGCATTCTAAAGATTTTGAAGATCATCATGATCATTTCAAAAATACAACTCCACAAAGTGAATGGAAATCTTGTTTAGAACACGCAGAAAAAATTGGATTAGGTACTAGAGAATATGAAATTATAAAAGTTAATTAAATTTTTGAAAAAAATTATAAGTACTCATAAAACTTGGCCTATTATATCTTTTTAACAAATATAAAGAATTAGGATTTTTAGTAATTTTATTAATGCCTTCTTCACAAGAAAGGCTAGCTTTAAATCCTAGTTCTTTTATTATTTCTATAGATGAATTACTAATACCTCCAAATGGATATGTAAAACATGTAGGAGTATATCCAGTATTTTCTTTAAATTCATTTTGGAGTTTATTAATATCCTCTTCTAATATTTTTTTGTATTCTTCATCAGATTCACCTTTTTTCTTTTTAGCTCCAATTCTTCCATGTGTGTTATTATGCAAATTATAAGTATGATTTTGAAATTCAATTCTACCAGTGGAAATTAATTCATTAATATCTTTCCATCTTAAATAACTATAATTAAGATTTGCTTCATTTGTTTCGGAAAATTTATCTGTATAACTACCAACAATAGATATTACAGCCTTCATATTATACTTCTCAATTAGAGGATATACATAGCCATAATTATTATAGTGTCCATCATCAAAAGTTATTATTATAGGCTTTTCTGGTAATTCTTTATTATCATATACATAAGAAATTAAATCAGAAATTGTTATTGTATTATATCCATTAGTACTAATATATTTTAAATCCTCTTCTAAAGTAGAAGGTGTAATAGTATATTTATTTGATCTAGAAATATCTTTTAAAACACTATGATACATTATTATAGGAACCTCTACATATTCTTCAGAATTGGCTGTAACGAAAGAAATTAACATACTAAGTAAAATTAATAGTATAAAAAATATAACCGAAATATGAGAGAATTTAATCACTTTTATATTCAATTAAAAACCTCCTAAATAAATTCTTAATAAATTGTATACTTTTTCCTTAATAATTATGTGCTAATATTTGAGCATAATAAAAAGAATAATTTGAGGAGGGGAATATTTTGCAAAAAGTTATTTTAAGATGTGAAAATCTAAAAAAGAATTTTGGCCAAAGAGAAATCTTAAAAGGCGTTTCTCTAAAACTTATGGAAGGAGATATATTAGGTTTTATTGGACCTAATGGTGCAGGTAAAACAACCACAATAAAATTAATGTTAGGTCTTCAAAGTATTACATCAGGCAAAGTATTTATAAATGGATATGATATAGAAACAGACTTTACTAAGGCAATAGAAAATGTAGGAACAATTGTAGAAAGTCCAGATCTATATATGTATATGTCAGGATATGATAATTTAAAATTAGTTGCTAATCTATATAAAAATGTTGATAAACAAAGAATTGATGAAATTGTAAAATTAGTTGGATTAGAAAATAGAATTAAAGATAAAGTTTCTAAATACTCATTAGGAATGAGACAAAGATTAGGAATTGCACAAGCCATTCTTCATAAACCTAAACTTTTAATATTGGATGAACCTACAAACGGTTTAGATCCAGAAGGAATTAAAGAAGTTAAAACATTACTTAAAAAATTAGCAAAAGAGGAGAAAATGGCAATTTTAATTTCAAGTCATAATTTAGCAGAATTAGATACATTTTGTAATAAGATTTGTATTATAAAAAATGGTGAGATAGTTGAAACAAATGATATTGATACATTCAAAAAAGATGCTAAAAATAATTGTTATATATTAGAAGTAGAAGATAGTAGTGTAATTGGTTCTATTATAAATTATAAGATGGATATTTTAACAGAAAGAGAAGTTAGAGTTTATATAGAAAAAGAAGATGTACCTCTTCTATTAAAAGAATTAATTTTAAGGAATGTAAAAGTATATAGTGCTTCAGAAGAGAATTTAAGTTTAGAAGATGCATTTTTGAAAAAGACAGGGGGTAATGTAATTGAATAAGTTAATAAAGAATGAATTAGTAAAAATATTAGCTAAGAAGAGTACAATTGTAATGGCTATTATAATACTTGTTGTTGTAATTGGTTTTAATGTTTTAAATAAAAAAGGAGCAGAAATCTCAGGTTCCTATTCAGCATATTCTAATTCATATGTTTCTTATTTAGAAGAGGAACTAAAAAGTTTGGATGCAAATAATCCTGCAGATGTAAATGACTATGTTGAAACAAAATCAGAATTAGATGTAGCAAAATTAGGAAAAGAATATACTGATATAAGCTGGCAAGCAGACGTAATTCAAAAATTTATTGCACCAGTTATTTCTGAAATAAATAATTATAAATATTTAGAAAAAGATGAAGAAAGTTTAAATGAAGTTCAAAAAGAATATGATGAAATGGTAAAGGCGTTAAGTAATGATTGGAAATATTTTGCCAATAAAGATTTAGAAGAAAAGAATGAAAGTATTGATGAATTAAATAAAATGCTTGAAACTGATAATGAAAATGAAGATATTAAAAATCAATTACAAAATTTAAATTTTCAAAAAGAAGTTATTACATTAAGATTAGATAAAGATATACCATATGGTTCAGAAACTTATAAAAGTCAAGCAATGCAAAATTACGAAATGTATATGACAAATTATAATGGATATGCACAAGAAAAAAATATTACTGAAGATGAAAAATCTGAAATGAATAATTATTTACAAAAAGCAAATTTATATAAATATGATATAGAAAATGATAAAGAATATCAAAATCCAGCAACAGCTAATTATACTTTGCAAAATTCTATTGGAACATATATTGTTATAATTGTTCTAGTAATTGTTATTGTTGCAGGAGTAATGATAAGTGAGGAATTTAACAAAGGAACAATTAAGTTATTATTAGTAAGACCTTATAGTAGAACAAAAATACTTATGTCCAAATTAATTGCAGTATTTATAACAATGTTTATTACAACACTTCTTATTATTTTATTACAATTAATAATTGGTGGATTTGTTTATGGATTTAGCACATATTTTATGAATGTTGTACAATTTGATTTAACATCAAGCTCTATAGTTACTATGAATATATTTGCATATTTAGGATTAATTTTTGTATGTAAATTACCTATATTAATATTAATTGGAACTCTTGCTTTTGCCTTAAGTACATTATCATTAAATTCACCACTTGCTATTGCATTACCTATATTTGGATATATGGGAAGTGAAATGATTAATTTAATAGCTGTTTCTTATGGATGGAATTGGATTAAATATTTTGTAACTCCTAACTGGGACTTAAGTCAATATTTATTTGGAGGAACACCTTTATTTAGTAATATGAGTGTAGAATTTTCTATTACGATCTGTGCTATATATTTTGTAATAATGCTAGTTTGTTCTATTATTACTTTTAAGAAGAGGAACATAAAAAATGTGTAGAAGTAGAAAATTAGGATTATATTTACAATTTTATGTAAATATGGTGTAATTATAACGTAGCACAATAGTATTTTCATCTCTTTATACAGTTAAAAATGCTGTATAAAAATAAAAGAAAAGGAGGAATGAGAGATGAAAGAATACAAAAATATGATGGAGCTTCGGAACGATGCAGTAGAGGTCTTTACGGGACTTCAGATCTCATGGCCTTTGTATATCAGACCTGAACGGCTTTCGCTAGGGGACATTCCTGAGAGATACGAACACAAGTATTCCTGGAACAACGGAACGATTTATTTCGTTGATGAAGGAAAGGTATTTGTAATACCTGCAATGTGGAATGCCTACAAGTTGTTGGAGGACGAAGGCTTCTGTGAAGCTAGTTTTTATGTACCGTTTTCCAACGGAGATTTCCCTTTGCAGTATAAAGCAAAGTGGGAATCTTTAAGAGCTGAGCAGGATCGGAGTCGCAAGGAGCAGTTCATTAAAGACTGTGCAGAGTTCTGCGAAAAGAATGGAATCGGTGAAATATCCGACGATCTTCTTAAGCAGGCTATGCAGATCCCGGCAATCGGTATGAAGGCTCACCATCCGCTTGAAGGAGACAAAATCTTTGCTCCAATTGGTGGTTCTTTCTTTGACAGCGTCGTTGCTGAATATATGGGAACATATGATACAAATAACGGCGTGTGCATTTTCCTGTGTAGTGATGGAAAGACCTACATAACCAAAAACTGGGATCTGGTAAATGCACTGAAAGCAGCGGGATACCGCAGGAAGAAACATTATGTTCCACTTTCAAACGGTGAAGTTCTTGTCGACCCGACGCTTAAAATGCGCTGGGAAGCATGTAACTCGAATTAATCTCTCATTCAGGGGAAAGATTTCATTAGTCTTAAACCTGTGAATACATGCCAAGCTCATTTGCTTGGCTTTTTTCTTTTACAGAAATATAAAAAATTCAGAATTTGAAAAATCATGTATAATAATGTATAATATTTAAGATTAATGTTTTGAAGAAGGCGAAAGGAGATTTTACTTATGGAAGAAAAATTAATCGGAGGAAAACGGCTATATTTAGTGACAAATGATGAGAAGGCTCGGGAAATCGCAGAAAAGATTTTTTCTGGCGATAGAAAAATTCCTACTGATGCTTTATCCATTGTTTATCACATCAAATATGAGGTTTATTTAACTCATATTCATGTGATAGAACATAATGATAGCTTCAAGAAAGCCCTATTATCTTTGAAACAAGAATTAGTTACTGGACGATACAAAGGTCATCAAAATGATGAAACATTTCGCCAAGTATTAAATGATCGGAAATTTAGCTCTAGAAATACATTACTAGATTTTGTGAAGGATCAATTATCAAAAATTTAATATTTACAGACGGAACACTCAAAGCTCATTTGCTTGGGTGTTTTCTCTTATTTTAATTAGTTCAAAGAGATACTAGGCCAAATGCTTTTGATATAAAGGAAATTAGATTTTTATGAAAGAAGCTATACTTGATATTTACGTAAAAAATGCTATAATATTGTAGGAAAAATAATAAGAAGGTGTAATTTTGGAAACAAAATATATAGATTTAAAAAAAGAAATTGAAGAAAATAAAATATGTGAAGCATCAAACGAAATAAAGAATGGAAATCTAGTAATATTTCCAACTGAAACAGTATATGGAATAGGTGCTAATGCATTAAATGATGAAGCTTGCAAGAATATTTTTAAAGCAAAAGGAAGAGCAGGAGATAATCCATTAATCGTTCACGTAAATAATTTAGAGATGATAAAACAAATTGTGGAAGAACCTAATGATATAGAAAAGAATTTGATAAATGCTTTTTGCCCAGGTCCATTTACAATTATTTTAAAAGCAAAGGATATAATTCCTAAATCTGTAACTGCTGGATTAGATACTGTAGGAATTAGAATGCCATCAAATAAAGTTGCAAATAAATTAATAGAATATGCTGGAGTTCCAATTGCTGCTCCAAGTGCAAATATTTCTGGAAGGCCAAGTGGAACTAACATAGAAGATATAAAAAATGAATTTGATGGAAAAGTAACTGTTATAATTGATTCTGGAATGGTAGATATTGGATTAGAATCTACAGTAGTAAGAGTTATTAATAATAAAGTAAGAATACTAAGACCGGGCAAAATAACAAAAGAAGATATAGAAAAATTGGGATTTAAAGTAGAAATTGATAAAAATATACTTGGAAAATATGACGGTAAAGAGAAAGTATTATCTCCAGGAATGAAATATCGTCATTATGCTCCAAACACTAAATGTATGATGATATATAGCAAAAATACAGAAAAGATGATAGAAAAGATAAGAGAGATTTCAGAAAGTAAAAATACATTAATTATATGTAGAGATAAAAACTATGACAAATATAATGTAGAATATAAAATCAAAATGGGAAATACTTTAGAAGAAATTGCTCATAATATATTTTCAATTCTAAGAAAAGTAGACAAATATAATGTAGATTTAGTAATAATAGAAGGAATGGAAAAAGAAGGATTAGGTTTAGCATTAAATAATAGACTATTACGTGCATGTGAATATAATTATCTAGAAATATAGGTATGAGGGGATGGTCCTAAAATCCCTATTTTTAATAGTGATTTTAGATTTAATTACTAAGTTTGCAATATTAAAGAAACTAGCTTACATTATAAGTGGGTTAGTTTTTTATTATTTAAAAGTAGACAGACAAAATAAAATAATATATAATAAAGATAAAGTAAGAAAATGAGGAGTGATTATATTTAATGAAAGTATTTACTGATGGTAACATAGAAATACAATATAGTGACGAGAATGAGCCGTGTGTACTCGAACTTATGAATCAGGCACTTATTGCATATGAAACCATTACAAATTTATTTAAACTAAAAAATTATGATAGGAAAATAATTATATATTTATATAATAGTGTAGAAGAATTGCATCAAGACGTATTTGGAGAAAACAGAGAAGAATGGGAAGTTGCACTTGATGATGGACATGGTAATTTAAAACTAGTAACGCCTTTAAATCCAGGTAATGTACATTCATATAGTGATATAATGAAAATTGCACAAAAATCAATTGCAGATATAATATTAAATGATAATTTTGATGATATACCAGATTGGTTAGATATTACAACATATTTATTTGGATTAAATGATTCAAAAACAACTTATTCCTATAAAAAGCTAAATATAAATAATGTAACAAGTTTTAGTGATGCATATTTTATAACATTATCATTAATAAATATATATGGTATAAATAAAATTATAAAATTATATAAGAAATCAAAAAATTATAATAGAATATTAGATGCTTCAGATGAAGAAATTAACAACAAAATTATACATTATTATCAAGAAGTTGGATAAAAATAAAACCCATGGATTAATTATTAATAGTTAAAATTAATGCATGGGTTATTGTTTTGTCGAAAAAGGTCTAAAACCACAAAAATTGACGAACGAAAACACTTGCAATTAAATTATTAGAGGTATAAAGTGATAAGAGCACCTAAAAAATTAAGGTACTATTTAACAAAAGAAAGGGGTAATTTAAATGAGTAAGAAATTTTGTGGAGGTATATTTTATGATCCGAAGATAATGATAGAATTAGGAATAGATCACCCAGTAAGTTTACTTTATTATATAACAAAGAAAGATGAGTATTTTGGTATTGAAATTGTAAAAATTCAGCATAATGAAGATTCTAAGATAACAAGAGAAGTTGGTAATATTATAGATATATCTAAAAAAGAAGATGATGTTTTAAGAATAATAGAAAAATTAAAAAAGTATTATGTTACACCAGTTGTAATGGGAGATGTTATAGCAGATATGAAATATGAGATTACACCTAGGCGATGAAGACGACTAAAACTTATGTTTTGGTTGTCTTTTTCTATTTATATGAGTTATAATATTAATTGTTAAAATAATAAAGGAATTTTTGGAATGTTCCTAAATCAATAATTGGAGGAATAAAATGAGAATTAGATTTAAACCATGGGCTAGACCAGAACTTGAAGCATGTAAATTTTATATAGATAATCCTGAAGACTATAAAGGAAAATGGAAAACTGCTTTTAAAAATCCAAATAATCCAATACATTTAGAACTTGGATGTGGAAAAGGAAATTTTATATCTCAAATAGCTATTCAAAATCCAGATATAAATTATATTGCAATTGATTTAGTAGATGCAATGCTTGGATTAGCTAAAAGAAATGTAGAACAAGAATTTAAAGAAAATAATAGAGAACCGGATAATGTTATTCTTACTAGATTTGATATAGAAAGAATTCTTTTAATAATGAATAATAATGATAAAATTGAAAGAATATATATTAATTTTTGTAATCCTTGGCCAAGAGGAAAACACAGAAAGAAAAGATTAACACATACAAGACAACTAGAAAAATATAAAGAATTTCTAGTTCCAGGTGGAGAAATACATTTTAAAACTGATGATGATGATTTATTTGAATCTAGTATAAATTATTTTAAAGAATCAGATTTTGAAATTGTAAAATTAACTTATGATTTGCATTCAGAAACAGACTGGGAAGATATTCAAACAGAACACGAAAAGATGTTCTCTGAAAAAGGAATAAAAATTAAAGCTTTAATTGCTAAATTAAAATAATGGAGGAAAATATGTATAAAAGAACTGAAACTAGATCTATTAATGTTGGTGGTATCCAAATTGGTGGACAAAACAAAGTAATAATACAATCAATGACAAATACAAAAACAAAAGATGTTGATGCAACAGTAAAACAGATTTTAGATTTAGAAAAAGCAGGTTGTGAAATAATTCGTGTTGCTTGTTTAGATATGGATGATGCAAAAGCAATTAAAAAAATTAAAAAACAAATACATATTCCAATTGTTGCAGATATTCATTTTGATTATAAAATAGCAATATGTGCTATAGAATCTGGAGTAGATAAAGTTAGAATTAATCCAGGAAATATTGGCGGTAAAGAAAAAGTAAAAGCAGTAGTTGATAAATGTAAAGAATATAATGTACCTATTAGAATTGGTGTTAATGCAGGTTCTTTAGAAAAGGATTTATTAGAAAAATATGGTGGAAAGCCAACCGCTAAAGCTATGGTAGAAAGTGCAAAAAGACATGTTAAAATTTTAGAAGATTTAGATTTTTATGATATAGCTATATCTCTAAAAGCTTCTAATCTAGATTTATGTATAGAGAGCTATGAAGAAGCTGCAAAAGAGTTTAACTATCCTTTACATTTAGGAATAACTGAAGCAGGAACAGCTTTTAGCGGAACCATAAAATCTAGTATTGGTCTTGGTATTTTATTAAGAGAGGGAATAGGTGATACTATAAGAGTATCTTTATCAGACAATCCTATAGAAGAAATTAAAGTTGTAAAAGAGATTTTAAAAGATTGTAATTTATACAATAATGTACCTACTTTAGTTTCTTGTCCTACATGTGGAAGAACGCAAATAGATTTAATACCAATGGCAAAAGAGGTTGAAGATTTCTTACAAACAATTAATAGTAATATTACTGTTGCAGTTATGGGATGTGCAGTTAATGGGCCAGGTGAAGCAAGTAATGCAGATATTGGTATTGCTGGTGGTATAAAAGAAGGGCTATTATTTAAAAAAGGCAAAATAATTAGAAAAATCCCACAAGAAAATATAGTTAAAGAATTGAAAGAAGAAATATTAAAAATGATTGAAGGTTAGATTATTGAAAATAAAAGAATTATTAAAAAGAATAAATGAAGATCCAGAATATACTAGTTTAGATGAATTAAGTATGATAAAAAAAGCATATATAGAAATTGGACTAAATAGAACTTTTAGTCCAGTATATTATTTTGGAAATACAAAAGCTCAACAAAAAATATATAGTTTATCTAGAAAAAAAATAAAAACAGCAGATAAAGCTGATGAAAGAACTATAATATGTTATTCTTTAGCAAGGCAGTGTCAGTTCTTATTTACTGAATTAGGTTATGAATGTAAAGTAGAGCATACAGGTGATGATCATGTATTTAATTCTTTAAGATTACATAGTGGAAGAAGTATCAAACTTGATTTACAGAAAGATTTAGAATATATTCAAACTGGAAGGAAAACTAGATTTTTTGGAGAATTTGATTCAGATGCACCTTGGTTTTATGTAATTCCTGAAGATATTCAAAAACAAATAGATAGAAATATAGGATATCCTAATAAAGATGGAAAATATAATGATGATAAAATAGTAGAGGTCGAAGAGCGTATTGCTGACATGGTAATACCTGATAAAATGGAAAAATTGTTAAGTAATCCTGACATAATAGGAATGACTAAAGATACACAATTTATGCAAAAATATGCATTTTTTTATAAAATGATTGACAAAAATTTTGAAGGAAATATGTGGCAAAAAGTATTTTTAATTCCATGTAAAATGAAGGATGATTATACTAGCATTATATATGTTAAAGATAAATCTTATAAACAAGCATTTATTTATTCTGAGAAAAATAAAAGATATATGAAAGTCGCTTTAGAAAAAATTCCAGAATTAGAAGAACAAGGATTAAAAATTGGTATTCAAGGCAAAGAATTTGGAGTTAAATTATTAAAAAGTGAAATTAAAGGTAGATTAAAAGAATTAGAACCTACAGGGAGATGATAGTGTGAATAAGGCAGTTATAATTGGTGGAGGAGAAATTGGAAGAAAAGGCACAGATTATGAAACACAAAATATAGATAAAGAAATTGTAAAACTTGCGAACAAACAATCGCCCAACTTTTTGCTTTTAGGTTTTGCTAATGTAAACCATATTGAATCTTATTTTAGAGTAATAAAGAGAAATTATAGAAACCTAGGTTGCACTTGTAAAACTATTCTAAAAAAAGAATTAAACAATCGAGAATTAATTTTAGAGAGATTTAATAATGCTGATATAATTTATATTGGTGGAGGAAATACATTAGAGCTAATGCGTATCTTAAAACAATTTGATATGATTTCTCTTATAGAAGAGGCATATAATAATGGAAAAGTTATTTGTGGACTTAGTGCTGGTGCAATAGCTATTTGTAAATATGGTTTATCTGATGCAAGAAAATACAAAGAATTTAAGCTAACAAAAGTTCATGGTATTGGATTAGTTGATTTATTAGTATGTCCTCACTATAATTTAGATGGAAGAGAAGAGGAATTAGATAGAATAATGAAAAAAACTAAAGATGTAAAAGGTGTTGGACTTAAGAATTTACAAGCACTAAAAATTATAGATAATGATATTAGTATTATTACTGAAAATGAAGATAATTTTGTAAAGTTTATAAATTAATATATTTTCCTTGCCAATAAAAAAATACTAATATATAATAACATTTGATAAATATATAAGGAGGATAAAAATGGCTTTTATAGATGAAATAAAAAATAGAGCAAAACAAGATATAAAAAAAATAGTACTTCCAGAATCAGATGATGACAGAACATTAAATGCCACATCAGAAGTATTAAAACAAAAATTTGCAAAAATAATATTAATAGGAAATAAAGAAAGAATATTAAAAAGAGCAAAAGAACTAAATTTAAATAATTTAGATGAAGTAGAAATTGTTGATCCAAATAATTCTGATAAATATGATGAATTTGTTGAACAATTTTATGAATTAAGAAAAAATAAAGGTATGACAATTGAAAAAGCAAAAGAATTCATGAAAGACAATATTTATTTTGGAATGATGATGGTAAAACAAGGTTATGCTGATGGTTTAGTTTCTGGAGCTATTCATTCTACATCAGATACTTTAAGACCAGCACTTCAAATATTAAAAACAGCACCTGGCACAAAATTAGTATCTGCTTTTTTTATGATGATTGTGCCTAATTGTGCATATGGAGAAAATGGAGTATTCCTATTTTCAGATAGTGGACTTAATGAAAATCCTGATAGTGATGCATTATCAGAAATAGCAATATCATCAAGTAAAAGTTTTGAACTTTTAACAGGAAAAACTCCTAAAATTGCAATGCTATCATATTCTTCACATGGTAGTGCTAAATCAGAATTGACAGAAAAAGTTATTAAAGCTACAAATTTAGTTAAAGAAAAAGCACCAGATTTATTAGTAGATGGAGAACTACAACTAGATGCAGCTATAATTCCAGAAGTTGCAGAATATAAAGCAAAAGGAAGCCCACTAAAAGGCGAAGCTAATATTTTAATATTCCCAGATTTAAATGCTGGAAATATTGGTTATAAACTTGTACAAAGACTTGCACATGCAGAAGCTTATGGACCACTATGTCAAGGTATAGCAAAACCTGTTAATGATTTATCAAGAGGTTGTAGTAGTAAAGATATAGAAGGTGTTATTGCAATTACTGCAGTACAAGCACAAGAACAAGATAAATAATTTTTTGGAGGTTTAATATGAAAATTTTAGTTATTAATTGTGGAAGCTCATCATTAAAATATCAATTAATAGATATGGCTTCAGAAAAAGTTATGGCAAAAGGAACTTTTGAAAGAATAGGACAACCTAATTCATTTTTAACACATAAAGTAAATGGAGAAAAATATAGATTAGAAAAACCAGTTAAAAACCATGAGGAGGCTTTAGAATTCTCGCTAAATCAATTAGTTAAGCCAGATTATAAAGTGATTAATTCATTAGATGAAATAAATGCAATAGGACATAGAATTGTACATGGTGGAGAAAAATTTAATAAACCTGTAATTATAACAGAAGAAGTTATAAAAGCAATTGAAGATTGTGCGAGTTTAGCACCACTTCATAATCCAGCAGCTATAATGGGAATAAGAGCAGCTGAAAAATTAATGCAAAATAAACCAATGGTTGCAGTATTTGATACAGCATTTCACCAAACAATGCCAAAAGAACATTATATTTATCCTATACCATATAAATATTATGAAGAATATGGTGTTAGAAAATATGGATTCCATGGAACATCTCATCAATATGTTTCAAACCGTGTAGCAGAATTAGAAGGAAAACCTATAGAAGATTTAAGAATTATTTCTTGTCATTTAGGTCAAGGTGGAAGTATATGTGCTGTACAAGGTGGTAAATCTGTAGAAACAAGTATGGGACTTACACCACTTGCTGGAATACCAATGGGAACTCGTTCAGGAGATATTGATCCATCAGTAGTTACATTTATAATGAAAAAAGAAGGATTAACACCTGATGAAATGGAACGTATTTTAAATAAAGAATCTGGAATATTAGCATTATCTGGAGTTACACAAGATTGTAGAGATATGGAAGCTGCAGCTGCAGAAGGAAACGAAAGAGCAGAGCTTGCAATTAAAATACATAATTATTTAATTGCTGCTCAAATAGCAAAATGTGCAGTTGCAATGAATGGATTTGATGTAATGCTATTTACTGCAGGAATTGGTGAAAATCAAAAAAATATTAGAAAAGGTATTTGTGAGAATCTAGAATTTTTAGGAGTTAAAATAGATGATGAAAGAAATAATGTTAGAGGAGAAGAAAGACTAATTTCATCTGATGATTCTAAAATAAAGGTTTATGTAATACCTACAGATGAAGAATTAATGATAGCTAAACAAACATTGGAATTAATAAAATAAGAAATTTTAAACTTTATGGAAAATCTCCATTTAAAGGACTTTAAAACAGTTTGCAAAAGCAGTTGAATTTTAACTGCTTTTGTTTTTCTTATTTATACTTTTAATTAATTTAAAATACCATAATTAACATAATTTCATATTATATATAAAGATAGTATGAAAGGAGGAAATTTATGGATTTTGATAATGTAAATATAGGATTTACGATGACAGGTTCTTTTTGTACATTTAAAAAAGTTATACCAAAAATAAAAGAACTTAAAGATTTAGGTGCAAATATAATACCAATTATGTCTTATAATAGCTATAACTTGGATACTAAATTTGGAAAAGCTAAAGAATTTATAGATGAAATAGAAAATATAACAGGTAATAAAATTATTCATACAATACAGGGAGCAGAGCCAATAGGCCCAAAAGGTTTAACAGATATTATGGTTGTTGCTCCTTGTTCAGGAAATACTATAGCAAAACTTGCAAATGCAATAATTGATACACCTGCAGTAATGGCAATTAAATCACATTTAAGAAATCAAAAACCACTTGTAATTGGGATTTCGACAAATGATGGTCTTTCAGGCTCAGCAGAAAACATAGGAAGGCTTTTAAATAGAAAGAATTATTATTTTGTTCCATTTACACAAGATAATCCGATAACAAAACCTACATCTTTAGTATTTAAATTTGATTACTTAATACCAACAATTAAAGAAGCTTTAAAAAATAAGCAACTACAACCATTAATTGGATAAATGATTGACATAATGTATAAGTGGTTTTATAATATCTTCATGATTGAACCATCTCAATTAAAAGAAATAATAAATTCTATTGGAGAACCGGCTAAGCTGTTTACATCAAAAGTTTGGTTTAAGAATGTTTACTTTAGTAATCCAAATCTTGCCAAATTATTACAAGAAATATATGATTTCTTATACCATTATCACGAATTAGATGATGTAAAGACTGCATTATCGAAATAATCTAGTTTCACATTAAAAGTCACTAACAATTTAAAGTTAGTGACTTTGGCTTTAATTATTCGCTGAGTAATCTGAAAGAGGATTTACATCAACAGCATTTCTAACTTGCTCATTTGCGACATGCGTATATATTTCTGTTGTTGAAATACTTTCATGTCCTAATAGTTCTTGAAGAGCCCTTATATCAACATTTCCATATTGATACATAAGAGTAGCTGCGGTATGTCTTAATTTATGTGTAGAATATTTTTTTGTATCAAGTCCTGCACGTCTTAATTCTTTATCTACAACATATTGAACAGTTCTTTTACTAATTCGTTCTTTACGTTCACTTAAGAATAAAGCTTTAACAGAATCTGGTTTTATTCCAATTTTAGGTCTAACTTCAAGATAATCTTTAATTGCTTTAAGACAAGCTTTATTTAAATAAATAGTTCTTTCTTTATTACCTTTACCTATTACAGTCATTCTTGCATCATCAAAAGATATATCATTAATATTAATACCAATTAATTCAGAAAGACGTAAACCACAATTTAAAAATAATGTAATTATAGCATAATCACGTTCTTTATTTCTTTCTTCATCACTTGTAACAGTAAGTAACTTTTTACTATCATCTAAGCTTAAATATTTAGGCATACGTTTTTCAATTTTTGGTGTTTCTAAATTTTGAGCAGGATTTTTTTCAATTAAATTTGCTTTCTGAGAAAGATAATTAAAAAATACTCTAATACTACTTGCTTTACGTGCTCTTGTAGCTGCTTTACTATGATATGTAGTTGTAAGATATGCTAAAAATGCATGTATATCATTTAATTGAATCTTTTTAATTACATCTAATGGTAAATCCTTTATAACAATATTTTTAAAATCTTTTTCAGGTGATAGTTTAAAATGGTATACTATAAATTTTAAAAACATTGCTAAATCATAATTATATTCTTTTACCGTATTAGGTGATTTATTTAAAATTGTTACTAAATAATCCAAAAATGAATTTAAGTAATCTGGATTCATTTCACGTGAAATCATTTTTTCCTCCTATGTATTTTTATTCTTCGTAATTAGTCATATTATTTGAAAGTTTTTCAGCTAGTTTTAAAGTAAAGTCCATAATTATATAACAAAGTGCGAAGTTACTTTTATTAAAAATATTACCAATAATTGATGGCTCAAATAATTGATTTATAAAAAATCTAATATAAACTTTGTTTCCATTAAAAACTATTTGAAAATTAACATTATAGTTATTATAAAATTCCACTAAATAATCTAAAATATCAGAACTTAATATTTCCATTGCATTAATTTTATTATTTGAATATACATGTAGTATTTTGTTGAAACTTGCATTATCTGTTTCAATATATTTTAAATCATGACTTGTTATTCCTAGTGTATAGGTGGTATTTCTTTCTAGATTTTCAGTATTAATTTTTGTATAAGATGGAATATTCTTATCTAAATAAATTACTGTAAAAATACCATTAAATTCATTATTTGTTGTTTTTACTTTAATATTTGAGATATCAAATAAATTAAGTTGAATTGTATCTTTTCCCCAAAAAGAAACAATCTTTAAATTGTCGAATTTTGCTTCTTTATATAGTATTTCTTCTTTTGGAAAAGGTAAATTTTTATATTTTATATCTTCATTAATATTCTTTAAAAATTCATAAATTACATTTGGATACATTTTTTTAAACTTCATATAATATTTAAAAAATAATGCTATAAAACATAAAAGAAATAATAATACTATAAATGTATATGTTATTGAAATATTTTCCATTACTGAAATATAAAAAATAAAAAATGTTATAACAAAAAATAAAACACTTAAAAGTAAAAATGTTAATATCTTTTTTCTACATTCTTTAATTTCTGAAAAATCTTTCGATACAAAATTATTATATATCTCATTAAAGCCTTCAAAGTTAAGATTAATTTTTTTGTTAGAAAAAGAAGGTAATAAAATAATTTTATAAACTAAAAATGCTAACATTAAAATAACTAAAATTTCAAAAATTATCATAATAAACTCCTTTCATAAGAATATTTTACCATAATTTAACTTTTCATAGAATATAAAAGTAAAATATTTTGACATTTTATTTAAAAAAGTTTATACTAAAAAATATAGTATAAAAGAAAACGTGGGGGAGAGAAATGATTATTTTAGCATTAATTTTAGCTATATTAATTATTTTTGTAATAATTGAATATAATAGCATGGTCAAACTAAAAAAACAGATGAATAATTCATATAGTGTTATAGATGTCTATCTTCAAAAAAGATTTGATTTAATACCAAATTTAGTTGAAGTTACAAAAGGTTATGCAAATTATGAAAAGGATATATTAACAAAAATAACAGAATATAGAACATCATATAATCAAAATAAAGATAAAGATTCTTTAAATAAATTAAATGATGAATATAATAATTTAATGCTTGTAATTGAAAATTATCCAGATTTAAAAGCAAGTGAACAATTCTTAAAATTACAAAAAAGCTTAATTAAAGTTGAAAATGAACTTCAAGCTGCAAGAAGAATATATAATACTGATACAACAAAGTATAATACTAAGTTAAATGTTTTTCCTTCTAATATAATTGCTAAATTGTTTGGATTTAAAGAAGGAGAATTATTTGAACTTGAAGATAGAGCAGTTCAAGGAGAAAATGAAAAAGCTGATATTTAATATAGATAAAGATATGTTATTATCTGCCAATATTTGAAATTATAAATAGATTGTCAAGAAAAAAAGACGAATGATACGAGTCTGCTGAAAAAGTGGCCTCGAATAACACCGTCTTTTTTTCTTTTAAAATTTTTATATTAAATACTTTTAAAAAAAATATATTATTGATATAATTTAACTATTAATAAAACTTTTAATAAAGGAGAAATAAAATGGGAACAAACGGATCTAATGATAGTGTATCACAATTATATGACTTATTAAATCATATTCCTGTAACAAAAGGAAATGCGAAACAAATACAAGAAATAAAAGAAGCTATTGGGAATAATGATTTAGCAAAAGCATTAAAAGGAATAAAAGAATTAAATGAAGCTATTAAAAACAAGAAAAAAGAAATAAAACAACGAGAAAATAAAAAGAAACTAGAAAAACAAAATATTATAGAAGAAGAAAAAAAACAATTTGAAGCAGAGCAAGTTAATGAAGACGAAGTACAAACCTTTCCACCGGAATTACGTGACATAGATTTAGAAATGGATTATATTGGTTTATTATTATATGATCCTAGATATATAGTAAGTTATAATTTTCTATATGATGAAGTTGCATTTCAAAGTGATGAAATGTTAAATTTGTATAAAAGTGTTATATTTACAGAAGGAGAAAAATACGCGCCAGAAGCAGTAAAAAGAAATTTTAATTTTGCTAAAACAACGCGTGAAGTTTATGATTTAAAGAAACAATTGGTAACACGCATTAAATTACAAAGAAATGTTAAAATAGAAAAAGTATATATAGATTTAAAAAAATTATTTATTTTAAGAAAGTGGTACTTAAAAATTCCTATTAAAAATATTCAAGAAAAAGTTGTCGAGATAAAAAATTACGAATTATATGAGCAAATGTCTGTACCAGAAGTAGAAAGTGCTGTTGAACAAGTAACTGCAACTGAAAAATTTAAAAGAGCAATTTTGAATCAGGGATTAACAGAATTCTTAGAAAGAGGAGAAAACAACTTAACAACTGGAATTCCTTTACCCTTTAAACGTTTAACACGTGAATTTAAAGGATTAAGAAAAGGAGAAACAATGGCTGTTTCTATGCCTTCAAACTCAGGAAAAAGTAGATTTACAATTTATATGGTTGCAAACTTATCATTACTTTACAAAAAAAGAGTATTAGTAATATCCAATGAGATGTCAGAAGAAAAGATGAAACTTTGTTTAATGACAACAATTATTAATAATCCAGAAATTCAAAAATTACACGGAAAAAATTTGCATAAAACTGAAGGAGAATTATTAGAGTTCAAATTTAGAGCAGATGAAGGTTCTGATGTCGAAAAAGATGAAGATGGATTCATTATTCAAAAAAAAGGAGAAACAAGAGAAGAATTTGTTAAAAGATTAGCTAGAATTTCAAAAGAATTTAGAGATACTATTGCTGTTACAGATTGGATGGAAAAAGAGGTAAATAATTATATTTATTTTATAAATATAACAGATCATACTAATGATGAATTACAAAAAGTTATAATGAATTATTACTACATGAAGCATATTGAATATGTATTTTATGATACATTAAAAACTGATACAGAACACATAGGAAATGGGGAAGAAGTAAAGAAAACTGCAACTATACTTTCAAACCTAGCCCAAAACTTTAATATGTTTATTTTTTCAACATTACAATTAACTGAAACAGCAACATGGCCTATAAATTTAACTATTAATGATTTACAATCAAGTAGAACAGTAAAAGAAGTTCTTGATACTCTTTGTTTAGTTAAACAAATAAATAGAGAAAATTATAAAGACTATGAATATTCAATAGAAGAAATGGATGAAAAATGTTATAATTTGGTTAAATATAATGATCCAAATGTTAGATATTATGCATGTGTTGTAGACAAAAACAGAGCTGGTGCTAAACCTAAATTATTATTCAGATTAAATTTAGCATATAATAGTTGGGAAGAATTAGGATACTTAAAATTAAAACAACATGATGAAGATAAAATTTCTAATATTGAATAATATTTCAAAAAAGACTCAAAATATTGAGTCTTTTTTTGCATAAGTTGTACATTATTTGAATATATATATTAAAAAGAGATTAAAATTGGAGGTTTATCTTTATGATAGATGATAGAAAAATTAATTCTAATATTGGAGTAATGCAAAATATTATATTAGAGAATCGAGAAAAACTTAATGTTACAGGAATTAATGATGTTTTAAGTTTTGATGACCAAGTAATAATTTTATCTACTGAGCTTGGAATGTTAACTATTAAAGGAGAAGAATTAAAAATTAATAAATTAAATATTGATGAAAGTGAGATAAAAGTTGAAGGAAATATAAACAATATATCATATAGTCAAAATACAGAAGATAAGAAAGGTGATAGTTTATTTAGTAAAATATTTAGATAAGAGGATTTATTATGCAATTATATACATTTTTTATTTTTATTTTGGTAGGAATGTTAACAGCATTAATCTATGATTTATTTAGAATATTGCGAAAAGTGTTTAAAACAAATGATTTTTTTACATATATTGAAGATATACTATTTTGGTTAATTACACGGTTTAATTTTATTATTTAGTATATTTAAATATAATGATGGAGAATTACGATTATATTTATTTATAGGTATATTTTTAGGAATTATAATATATCTAATATTAATCAGTAAGTTTATTAATAAAATATTACTAAATATTATTTTACCAATAAAAAATATTATATGTAAAATTTTGAGTATAATTAAAATACCATTTGTTTTTATAATAGAAAAAATAAAAAAATGTAAAAATAAATTAAAAAAAACTATACAAAAAAATAATTTTAATGTATAATGTTAACGAATAGGTTGTGGGAGAGAAAATACTTATGAGAAAATTATTTAAGAGTAAAAAAATTTATAAAATAATTATAATTCTAGCAATATTGGTTTATTTTGCTTATGTTTTATTTAGTCAACAAAAAACTTTAAATTCATATAATTCAGAACAAGAATATGTTTCAGATCAAATTCAGGAACAAGAAGAATACAAAGAAAAACTTGCAAACATGCAAAACAATATAGATTCAGATGAATTTATAGAACAAATTGCAAGAGATAAATTAAATATGTATTTACCTAATGAAAGAGTATATGTTGATGCAAATAAATAAAAACTATTTTTGTTTAATAAACCTTAATCTATAAATTAAGGTTTAATTTTAATTTAAATTATAATTTTTGTTAAATTTATCTTTAAGTAATCCCAAATAATTTTTTACTATCATATATAAGTTTATACAATTATACTACTTATATATAAATAATTTTATTTTTAATCAAACAACTTTCTTTTGAAATTTAAAAATTTTTCTTTATAATTTTTATACATTTCCCCATATAAAGATAATAAATTGAATAGGAGGTATTTTATGGACTTAGAAGAGTTTAGCTTGAGTGAATTAAGAGAGCTTGCAAAAAACAAAAATATTAAAGGATACTCAAAATACAAGAAAAGTGAATTAATAAAACTATTAAATGACGATGGAAAAGAAACTAATAATGAAGAACATGTAGATATTGTTTCTGAAGGAAAAACTACTTACAAATTAACTAATGATGATGATAAAATTTCAGAAGGTATATTAGAGGTTTTACCTGATGGATATGGATTTTTAAGAGGAGATAATTATTTATCTACACCTAATGATGTATATATTTCTCCAGTTCAAATAAGAAGATTTAAATTAGATACTGGTGATTATATTAAAGGAATCTCTAGAATGGCAAAGGAAGGAGAACGTTTCCCTTCACTAATATTTGTAGGTGAAGTTAATGGTGAGCCACCAGAAACTGCATATAAACGTAAAAAGTTTGATGATTTAATTCCTATATATCCAACAGAAAGAATTAAATTAGAAACAGAACCTACTGAATATGCAATGAGAATGATTGATTTAATTAGTCCAATAGGTAAAGGTCAAAGAGGTATGATTGTAGCACCACCTAAAGTTGGTAAAACTACATTAATTAAAAAAATTGCTAATAGTATTACTACAAATAATCCTGAAATAAAATTAATTGTACTATTAATTGATGAAAGACCTGAAGAAGTTACAGATATGAAACGTTCTATTAGTGGTGAAGTTATATATTCAACATTTGATGAATTACCAGAACACCATGTAAAAGTAGCTGAAATGGTTATAGAAAGATCTAAAAGATTAGTAGAACAAGGAAAAGATGTTGTTATTTTACTAGATAGTATTACAAGGCTTGCTAGAGCGTATAACTTAGTAATCCCATCTTCAGGAAGAACCTTATCTGGTGGACTTGATCCTAATGCACTACATAAACCAAAGAAATTTTTTGGTGCAGCTAGAAACATTGAAAATGGAGGAAGTTTAACAATTCTTGCATCAGCATTAGTAGAAACGGGAAGCAGAATGGATGATGTAATATTTGAAGAATTTAAAGGAACAGGTAATATGGAAGTACATTTAGATAGAAAATTATCAGAAAAACGTATTTTCCCAGCTATAGATATAAATAAATCAGGAACTAGAAGAGAAGATTTATTACTTTCTAAAAAAGAAATAGAGACTGTATATGCATTGCGTAAAGCATTAAATAATTTACCTGTTGCAGATGTTACAGAAAACATAATTTCTCAAATGGTTACAACTAAAAGTAATGATGAATTTTTAGATAAAATTGATACATATTTAAGAAGATTTAAATAATAGGAAATAGAACAAAAGGGGCATGATTTATGCCCTTTTAAATAACTTATATGTCCCGTCTTTGTTCGTTCGCCAAAATTGCAGTGCAATTTTGTGTGAAATTTACGAAAATCCCCTATCTTAAATAATATAAAGATAGGGGATGTATATATTTTTTTAAAGCGAACATTTGCTCTTTTTAAAATTCACAATTATTTGGTGTTCTTGGAAATGGAATTACATCTCTAATATTTTGCATTCCTGTTAAATACATTATTGCTCTTTCAAATCCTAGTCCAAATCCAGCGTGTTTACAACTTCCATATTTTCTTAAATCTAAATACCAGTCATAATTTTCAATTGGCATATTTAATTCTTTTATTCTATTTAAAAGCTTTTCATAATCGTCTTCTCTTTGACTTCCACCAATTATTTCTCCAATTCCAGGAGCTAGCAAATCTGCTGCTGCAACTGTTTTTCCATCATCATTTAATTTCATATAAAATGCTTTTATATCTTTTGGATAATCTGTTACGAATACAGGTTTTTGGAAGATTTTCTCACATAAATATCTTTCATGTTCTGTTTGCAAATCAACGCCCCAGCTAACTTTATATTCAAATTCATCATTATGTTTTTCCAGTTCGGCAACAGCGTCTGTATAAGTAATTCTAGCAAAATCTGAATTTATAACATTATTTAATCTATCTAAAAGACCTTTATCTACGAAATTATTAAAGAATTGCATTTCTTCTGGATAGTTATCTATAACATATTTAAAGATATATTTAATCATTTCTTCGGCTAAATCCATATCATCTTTTAAATCAGCAAAACATATTTCTGGCTCAACCATCCAAAATTCTGCAGCATGTTTTACTGTATTAGAATCCTCAGCACGGAAAGTAGGTCCAAATGTATATACATTGCAAAATGCTTCTGCAAAAGTTTCGGCATTTAATTGTCCGCTAACAGTTAAATGTGCAGGTTTACCAAAGAAGTCCTGCGAAAAATCTACATTTCCTTTATCATCCTTTGGAATATTATTTAAATCAAATGAATTTACATTAAACATTTCTCCAGCACCTTCTGCATCACTTGCTGTAATAAGAGGTGTATTTACATATACGAATCCTTTTTCTTGGAAGAACTTATGTATTGCATATGCTAAAGCACTTCTAACACGAAATACTGCATTAAATGTATTACTTCTTGGACGTAAGTGAGCAATAGTTCTTAAATATTCAAATGTATGTCTTTTCTTTTGAAGTGGATATGTATTATCTGATAAACATTCTATTTCTACTGAAGTTGCTTGAATTTCAAATGGTTGTTTAGCATTTTCTGTTAATATAAATTTTCCTTCAACTTTAATTGTAGAACTAATAGTTAATTTACAAATATCATTAAAGTTTGCTAAAGTATCATTAAAAACTATTTGAACATTCTTAAAAAAAGTACCATCATTTAATTCTATAAAACCAAATGTTTTTGAATCTCTTATAGTACGAACCCAACCTTCAATACAAATATTTTTGTCAGCATATTTTTCTTTTTGTCTATATAGATCTTTTATAATTACTTTTTCCATATTGTCCTCCTAAAAATATATAAAATCTTTCAATATTATATGACATTTTATATATTAATTCAATTAAAATATTAAAATTAGTAAAAATAGGTTATTTTTAGGCATAAAGTTATATAGCTTTTTAAATAAAATGGCTTAGAATCGATTCTCACGCGCCGTATCTTGAATGCTTAGAAAATAAAGGAATTTCAGGATTTATAGAATATATTTAATGTATTTAGATAAATTTTCATATAGTTTAACTCACAAACCTTACATAATAATCTTGTTTATGTTATAATATAAAAGATATAACCGTAAAACCATATTACTAGGAGGTAACAATATGAAAAAATATTATATTCTTACACTATGTAGCGGTAACTCTATAACTCTTTCCTTGGTAAAAAACATTCGGATTGAAGGATCGGCAGTTTATGCCACAAAAGTTGGAGAGCTGAATTTAGTAGAAACACACATTAGGTCAAATAAGACGGTCTTTGATCGTGTGAAACCACACGAAATCATTTCTGTGGGGAACTCAATTTTGGAAGAAGTGGAAGATCCGTTTGATGAGTAAAGTCGTGAAGAAGAGACGTCCGAATAAAATATGGAAAATGGCTAACTAATGTTAGTAAGAGGATTCTGAACTATACAGTTTGGAATCCTCAATTTTTTTATATTAGATAAGAATAAGATTAGTAAGTTTTGATTATTAATATTTATAAAAATAATGGACAAATCTAAAATGCAAATGTATAATAATTTAAATAACGAAATAGGGGAGAAATTTTATTTAATTTCTACAAAATGCTTTCTCTATAATTGTATTATAATTATATAAATGAATTCATAAATTTATTTATATAAAATTTTTTTAATTATATTATAAAGAAATAGAGTGAATAAAAAAATATTAAATAATAAATAAAATTGTAATAAAGCTATAGAGCGGAATATTAATTTAATTAATGATAATAGTGGTGGAGAAGAGAAGAACAATTAGAATTAAAGTGTAAAAAAGTTATATATAACATTGCACAAAATCAAAGTTTTGTGCAATAAGAGATAGGAGTAAATATATATTGGCTATAATACTACACTTCTGTTGTTTCAAGGCTTTTAGCTGTTTTATGCATACTAATATTCATTTATATATCTTTAGTTCTTTGTTTTATATCCATTATCTTATAATCTTTTGTATTACTGTTATATTAATATTCTTATGACTCATTAAAATCAATTTTAAGACATTTTTTTGTTTTATTTATATAATTA
>CALYAJ010000015.1 GCA_944393485.1 uncultured Clostridia bacterium | reverse complement strand
CGATTTTTACTATATAATAAGAAAAGTGGCTTCGCCACATGTACAGATTGCTTTGCAATCGCACGGACATAGGTAACTTAACCTTGTTATATAGTAAAAATCTGACGATTTTTACTATATAATAAGAAAAGAGGCTACCTAAGTAACCTCTCCCCAACTAGACTGACGTACTTAACATACGCTTAATTCTTTTTAAATCAGTATCTAGCTATCGACCTAACAAAGGGAAATCCCTTCTGGTATAATAATTGTAGCATCTTGAAAAATAAATGTCAACACTACACTATTATTTTACTCAACTATTAAAAAGCTATTCATTGAATATAATTTTATATTATTCTTCCTCTGGCGCTTCAACTGGGCAACATTGTTTTACGAACATATTTGTAATATTTTTATTATATTGTAATAAACATGCTGAAAAATTTAATACTATTTATTTGTATTTAGATAAATCATATAGATTTGTTGTATTTTAGCAAAGGTTATTGCATAACCACTTTTTTTCTGGTATACTTTTTTAAAAATGTGAGGTACAAAATGAAAAGCTTAGATATACATAAATTGAGCAAGACAAAAAGTGGCAATATAAAAATTGGTGAATTATCTCCTAATATAATTAATTTATTAGATTTAAAGTTAAATCCTCAAAACATATATTTATGGGGACCTAGAATTGAAGAACATTGTGAAAAACATAAGTCTGAATATTCTTCTTTATATGCTTATAATGAGGCTATTTCAAATATCCCTTTAATTATTAGTCAACCTGACTTTGTAGGAATAAATGAAAAAAATGGAAATATTCAATATATAAAAAAACTTACTGATGTTTCTTTGATAGGTGTAAAAATTACAAGTAATAATAACGGTTTACTTTTTAGAACAATCTTTCCTATAACTAAAAGTAAATTAGAACATAATATAAAAATAGGAATTTACAAAAAAATCAATTAATTTTTTACAAAACGTATAAGGAGACAGCTTGAACTGTCTCCTTCTTTCTGAATTATTTAGTGGGACGGCGTACCCCACATCTTTTCTCAGACCATCTCTGGCATGATAGCTGCCTTTCTATCCTTAAATAATTCTTATAATATTATATGTAGCTACATACATAAATATTATCTTTGTGAAAATACTATACAACAAAATATAGAAAAAAGTCAATATTTTTTTACATTTTGTTGCATTTTTTATTAATTCTTAATGTATTTTAACACTTTTTTTGTATTTTGTAAACTTTTTTCATCTTCCCATATTCATCAAAATACTTTATATTTCAACAAGAATAAAATTAATCTTTATTCACACTGGCACTAATTAATTTTAATCGCTTTTCTTATATACAATAAAAGAAGTTACTTTTTGTAGCAACTCCTTTTATGTATATTATTCTTCCTCTGGCGCTTCAACTGGGCAAACTCCTGCGCAAGTACCACAAGAGATGCATGCAGATGGATCAATTACATATTTGTCTTCTCCTTGTGAAATACATCCAACAGGACAATCTGCTGCACATGCTCCACAACTAATACATTTATCTGTTATTTTATATGCCATTTATATCACCACCTTTCATGTTGTATTTTCTATAATATATGTTACTTGTTTCTTTAGTATAATATTACATATCATCATCGTCTACTATGTCATTTTGGCCTAATTTTTCTAATTCAGCTAGTTCTTTTGCGTTTTCCTTTTCTTCTGGATCTTCTGTTTCTTCTTCATTGCTCTTTATTATTTTTATATCATTAGCTTTATACTTCTTATAAAAATATCCGTCTCCATCTTCATCATTAAATTTAACTCTTATATTTTCTTTTAAAATTTCTACACTATCTACTACTCCCTCACCATCTTCAGTTTCAACAATTGAACCTATTTTTGGAAGCTTTGCTAGTTTTTCTTCATATGCATCCTGCTCATATTTAAGACAACACATTAATCTTCCACATACTCCAGAAATTTTTGATGGATTTAATGACATATTTTGTTCTTTTGCCATTTTTATAGAAACTGCTTCAAAATTGCTTAAAAATGTGCAACAACAAAGTTCTCTTCCACATACTCCATTTCCACCAATTCTTTTTACTTCATCTCTTACTCCAATTTGTCTTAGTTCTATTCTTGTCTTAAATATTGCAGCTAAATCTTTTACTAATTCTCTAAAATCAATTCTACCATCAGCTGTAAAATAAAACAATAGTTTAGATCTATCAAATTTATATTCTACATTTATAAGTTTCATTGGTAGTTTATGTTTTGCAATCTTTTCCAAACATATATTAAAAGCTTCCTTCTCTTTTTCTTTATTTTCACGAAGTCTTGCAAAATCCTTTTTGTTTGCATATCTAATTATTTTTCTTAATGGTTCGACTACTTTATCATCTTCTACCAATTTGTTTGCAATAGATATTTCTGCCAACTCTTCTCCATTTGCAGTATCTACAATTACTTTATCTCTTAACTTTAATTTAAGATGTCCTGGATCAAAGAAATATATTTTCCCTGGTTTTTTAAATTTAATTCCTACTATTTCCTTCACTATTTAACTCCTTCCACATATTAATTAAAAGATAATCTATACACATATCATAATTACTATTTGCTCTTAATCTTTTTTTAACCTCTTCTACAATAAAAATGCAATTTACATATTTTACTGGATTTAATTCTTCTTTTGCTTTATTATCTAAAATAATATTAAGATAATCTAAAATATCATATATATCCTCTTTGTTTTCATATAATACATTTGCATTATTTATAAATGTAACTAGGTTATCCTTATATATTATATCAAAAATTTTGTCTATTTGCTCGTATTCTTCAGATTTTTCTTTTAATAATATTGCTTTTTTTACACTTCCACCACATGCTTGTAAATATGAATCGTTAATATTTTCTATATTTAACTTATTTAATACTAATTTAATTTCATCTTCTGATAATAAATTAAAATATATTTTTGTACATCTTGATTTTATTGTAGTTAAAATTTTATTTTCATTTGATGTTACTAATATTATTGTTATATATTGAGGTGGTTCTTCCAAGGTTTTTAATAAACAATTTTGTGCTTCTACAGTCATAAGTTCACTATCATTTATTATATATACTTTGTGATCTGAATTAATTGGTTTCTCTGCTATTTTTGATTGCATTACTCTGATTTGGTCAATTTTTATACTTGTCCCTTCTGTATTTATTATTTGAAAATTTGCATTATTATCACTATTAAATTCTACACAAGATTTGCATATGTCACATGGTTTATTATCTTTAGAAGTGCATAAAATTGCTTTTGCTAATTCTTTTGCTAGCATCTTTTTTCCTATGCCTTCTTCTCCTATAAATAAATAGCTATGTAAAATACTATTATTTCTTATAGAATTTTCTAGTTGTTTTTTTATTTTGCTATGTCCTATAACTTTTTCAAACAATATTATTCCTCCTATTATTTAATCCACAAAACCAAATTGATTTAATGGCCAAAATCTTAATTTTACTTCACCTTCTATTTTATCTAAAGGAATACATCCAAATGATCTGCAATCAATACTTGCATTTCTATTATCTCCCAATGCAAACACAGTATCTTGTGGCACTACTATATCAGAAAATATACCTTCTAAATCATCTGTAACAATTCCTGGTTGTAAATAATCTTCTTGTAATTCTTCGCCATTTATAAATACTTTACCTTCTTTTATCTGTACATGCTCTCCTGGAAGACCTATGACTCTTTTTATAAAACTTGTTTTTGTAGTTTCTAATACATAATAATTAAATTTTTCAATTATTGACATATTGCTAGTATCTGTAAAAATTGCAACTGGATTACTTAAATCTGTATCAGCTTCTGTTCTATGTGTTTCTGATGGAGCTTCAAATGTTATTATATCTCCTCTTTCAGGCATTTGTTTAAACGTCCTTCCTACTCTACTTAATATCAGTCTTTGGTTTTCTTTTAAAGTAGGAAACATAGATGATTGTTTAACAATCGTAGGAGTTAAAAGAAAATATTTAATTAAAAGTGCTAATATTATTGCAATTACTATACATACAATCCAATTAAATATTTCTTTTAATATTTGCTTTCTATCTATCTGTATCTTTTTCTCCTCCATCTGCATTTATTTGTTCTTCCTCCCTTAAAATAAACTTGTTATTGGTTTTAGTTGGTATTCTAATTACTACTTCTGTTCCTTCTCCTAATTTACTTTTTATGTCTATTGTTCCATTATTTCTGTCTAATATTTCTTTAGCTATAGAAAGACCAAGTCCTGTTCCTCCAGATTCTCTTGTTCTTGCCTTATCTACTCTATAAAATCTGTCAAATATTCTTTCTAAATCCTCTTCTGGAATACCAATTCCCGTATCTATAAATTTTATATATGCATCATTATATACAAAACCAACATATATATTTATTTTTCCATTTTCATTTGTGTATTTTATACTATTTGATAATATATTAATTATTACTCTTTCTATTCCATCTTTTTCTGCATATACTGGTGGAACATTTGCTGTAACTAAACAATGTACTTGTAGTTTTTTCTTATCTATTTCTATTTGTAATTTCTCTTGGCATTTTTTTGCAAGCTCACCTAAATCAAATTCTTCCTTCTCAACAGTAATTTTATTACTATCAAATCTAGATAAAGATAATAAATCAGTTACTAATTTTGCCATTCTTTTAGCCTCTGAAGAAATTACACCTAAAAATTTAGTTTCTATTTCTTTATCATGATCTGTTTCTAGTAATGTATCAGCATATCCCATAATAGATGTTATTGGTGTTTTTAGCTCATGTGATACATCTGCAACAAATTCTTTTCTCATATTATCCAATTTTACATGTTCTGTAATATCTTGTATAACAGCCATAATTCCAGCTGGTAAATCTTTTTCATCTTTAAGTATTTCAAAAGATAAATTTAAATATCTATCTTTTACTTTTACCTTTTCTTCTGTTGATGTCCAATCCTCTAAATACATTATTTTTTCCATATTAATATCAATATTAATATTTTTAAATATTTCTTCAAATGTTGCATCTTCATCAATTATTGCTAAAGCTCTTGTAGCAGCCGGATTTACTAAAATTACTTTTCCCTCTTTATTAAAAGCTATTACACCGTCTGTCATATGTAATAATATTGTTTCTATCTGTTTCTTTTGTCTAGACATTTCTGTTAAATTTTCTTTTAACTTTGTTGTCATTTCTTCGAAAGTATCTGCAAGTTCATCTATTTCGTTTTTGCTTTTTATTTTATTTTTACCTTCTGTTAATGTTAGTTTTTCAGCATTTTTTATAAGTTTATTTATTGGTTTTACTACTGTTCTAGATAAAAATATACCAACTAAAATACTAATTACTCCAAATGCTAAAAGCGAAATTAATAAAATCGTTTTTATATTAGAAATTTCATGCATTATTATATCTGTAAGTTCAGGTTCATTTATTATGCCATTTATAGATTCTAAACATCCAGAAAAGAAAAGCCCTAATCCTGTAATTATTACAATTCCTAAAATAAAAAATATTAAAACAATTTTTAATTGTATGTTTTTTATCACATTTATCCCTTCTCTTCTTTATTTTATATATTGAACTAATTGGAAAGCCTTAAAATCTACTAACTTTATCCTTTTTCTTTCCATAAAATTGTGCACAACGGTTGTGGTAAAGCAACTTTCCTATTGTAGAAGAAAATAGGCAGACACTCCAATCGTCTACCTATTTACACTTAATATGTTTAATTTTCTCCTGAAGCTATATAATAACCAACGCCCCTTTTTGTAATTAGTATTTTTGGGTTTGATGTGTCTTCTTCTATTTTCTCTCTTATTCTTCTTACTGTAACATCTACAGTTCTTATATCTCCATAATATTCATATCCCCATACTTTTTCAAGTAATGTTTCTCTAGTTACTACTTGACCTGGCTGATTAGCCAAATATTTTAATACTTCAAATTCTCTTAATGTTAAATCTATAACTTTGTTCTTTACTCTTGTTTCAAATTTATCTATATCTAATTGTAAATTTCCTACGATTATTTTATTAGTATTTGATTCTTGTGGTACTCCGTCCTCGTAATTTCCTTTTCCTTTTCTTAAGTTTGCTTTTATTCTTGCCATTAATTCTCTTATGCTAAATGGCTTAGTTATATAATCATCTGCTCCTAGCTCTAGTCCAAGAATTTTATCTATTTCTTCACTTTTTGCTGTTAGCATTATTATAGGAACATTTAAAGTATGTCTTATTCTTTTGCATACAGATAAACCATCAATTTTAGGAATCATTATATCTAATAATATTAAATCTGGATTTTCATTTAACGCTAAATCAATAGCTTTTTCTCCGTCAGTAGCTTCTAGAGTATTATATCCTTCTTTTTTTAAATTATAAACCAACATATCTATAATTGGTTGTTCGTCATCCACAATTAATATTGTTTTTTTATCAGTATCCATTATGTTATCCACCAATGATCCACCTTTCTAATATAATCTATATAATTTATATCACAATATATAATTTTGTACAAGCTATTTAAGAAAGTTTTTAAATTAAGCTAGCATCAAAATTTTAATTTTGTTAGCTTGTTTGTGGTTTAGTATATTTAATTACAATATACTTGCTGCTCCAATAATTCCGGCATCATTTCCAAGCATTGCTGGAACTATTTTTAATTCTTTTCTTTCATTAAATAATAATTTTTTATTTTTGATTTCTTCTTTTACTTTTGGAATAACTAAATCGCTAATAAATACAAAACTTCCGCCTATACAAACTATTTCTGGTTCAAATATATTTACTAAATTTGCAATTCCTATTGCTAAGTATTGAACATAATCTTTTATTACAGGTTCTACTCTTAAATCATTAAAATGTTTTCTTATTTCATTTACAATTTCTGTTCCAGATAGGCTATTTGGTAACTCCAATGTTTCTGCTATCTGTCTTTTTAAACTTTTCATTGAACAATATGTTTCAAAACAGCCTTTACTTCCACATTTACATTCTCTACCATCTTTTTGAATTACCATATGTCCAAATTCCATTCCTGATCTATATCTTGGTTCCACTAATTTATTACTTAAAAATGCTGCCCCACCAATTCCTGTTCCTAAACACAAATATATATTGTCTTGTGCAGTTTTCGTACTTCCATACATACTTTCGGCTATTCCCGCACATTTAGCATCATTTTTTATTTTTACTTCTAATTTAAATTCTTTTTCTAAAGGTTTTGCAATATCCAATTTTTCTAAATCTAAATTTACAACATTATATATACAATTATTTTCAATCATTCCCGGAGATGCTATTCCTATATATCCAATCTCTTTTATAGTTATATCTTGTTCTTTTAAAATTTGCTTAATAAATTTTTCTACAGTTGTAATTATTTTTTTATCAATATTCTTTTTATCCTCTGGTAAAATATCAACTTCTTTTTTATTTATAATTTTCCCACTTGAACCTACTAATCCAACTCCTATGTGACTTCCACCAATATCAATTCCTATATTCATATTTATTCCTCCATTTTATACAAATATACTAATTATCAATACTATTACTGTAGAAATACCTAAATATGTTCCTACTGGTATTTTAGGCAGTTTTCTATCTTTTTTTACTATTCTTCTTATTCGTATAGTTGATATAAATTTAACTAACTGAACTAAAATCATTAGCGCAATCATAACTAAAAATGATATTACAAACAATTTTAATTTTAAAAATATAATCATATATATAATTAATAATAGTAATTGAATTATATAAAAAGATTCTCCTCTTTTCCTTAAAGTTATCGTATCTATTATTATTAATAACATAAAAGGAAGTAAATACGCAATATATCTTACCAATTGTGTTTCATTATTATTATAATTTATTATTATTTGAATTGATTCTAATATAAATCCAACTAATAGAATAATCTTAGATACACGATGTTCTTTTTTATCTATAATGGCTATTGATATTATTATTAAAAAAAATATATATATAAACATTAAATTAATCATAATTAAATTTGATGTGCTATTATGCTCCATCTTTCCTTTCTATATTTTTACTATTTACACACGCAAAAGGCATATACACTTCTGCATATGCCCACTATATATTATTTTACTTATCTAATTAATTAACATCTGTAACTGTTAAGTTCTCTGTATCTATTGAAACAACATATCTGTCTCCATTATTTGTTATATATTCTACAGATTGTCCGTCAGCTCCTCTTGTAAAATTAGATGCTTTATCTATTGTTTGTACTACTTCATCTATAACATCTGTTTCTTCTGTTACAGGTTGTTCTATAGGTTGCATTGCAGCTGGATCTGTTGTTGCAACTATATTTGCATCTGTATTTGGTTGCATTACTGTATCTTCTCTATCCTTTTCTACTACTTTTAAAGCCATCGCTACAACATCTCTAGCATATGTTTTATCCATCTCTGCAATAATAGCATTGTCTTTACCTTCTAATCCATCTTGACCAAAGACAAAATATACAACTACACCTGCTAAACATAATAAAACAATTATTGTTATAACTAATGCTACTAATGTAATTCCTTTTTCTTCATTTAATTTGTTAATGTTCATAGAAAATTCTCCCTTCTTTTGTAAGTGCTATTTGCGTAACGCTTTTACGTTTATTCATATTAATATTTTATCTTTTTAAAATAAAAAGTCAAGGTATTTAATTCAAACATAATAATAATGTAATATTTCCGTAATAAAGGTGTAATTATATATTTTGTTTTTTTATTGCCGAAATGTTATTTTATATTTATAATAATTTAAAGGAAATGTTAGTGTAAAAAAATTATTTTTTTGCACTAAGGTTATCATCGCTATTAGCCCAAAGCTTCTTACGAATTTTAGATGGCTAATTAAGCCACCATTAAAATCTTAGATTTTTTTGATGGGCTATGATTTGAAAAAAACAATAAAAGCCTCTTTCATTCATACAATTACAGAGGTTTTTAATTAAATTTTGTTAAAGCATAAATTGCTAGAATGGAGATTTTTATGTATGATTACAATACCTCAGATTCAGGTATTATTAGTAGTTTAAAAAATAATTTAAATAAAATAACTGCTATAATATCTTTTTGTTTTATAATATCAAGTATTATAGAAATATATAATTGCTTTTACTACGCAAATATAGACTTAACTGGTTTTTCTGTTATATATTTATGCATAAGTAGTTTTATTATAATTTTTATTTCTATAATCACTATATATGTTTCTTTAAAAGGCAAATATCACTTTGTTTCTAAAAAACTTGCTTTAATAACTACTATATTGTTAATATTATCTGTTATTATTTATTTTGTAATATATAATAGTGAATTTAACATAGCTAAAGAAATATATAATGATTCTCGTACGGATTTTTTATCATTAATCAATGATGAAGAGTCTGCTCCTAAGGAATTAAGAGCTGATAGATTAGTACATTTAGGAAGTTTTCCTCCTTTCCCTTCTTTTTCTTTATATTCAGGATTAATATATTTTTCTACAGAACTTACAGAGGAGAAAGGATATTATTTAGGATTTTTATATATTGCTTTTTACTTTTTGTTTTTTGCCCAATTATATTTTAGGCATTTTGATGATAAAGAAAATTTAGATAAAATTGAAATATTGAACAAGGAGGAAAAATAAATGTTTAGATTATGGTGGATGAGTAATAGAGCTCTTCGTGAAAGAGCTGATTATCTAGAAAGAATAGCTTCATTAAAATGGGATATTTGGTTTTACTATACAGGTGTACAATTACTTATTACTTTTTTAACTCTAGCATTAATTGTTGTTTGTTTTATATTTTTTGCATTTACTATACAAAATGATTTTGTAGATCCTTTTGCAAGCTCTAAAATTGCATATTATATTCTAAATATTGTATTTATTATAGTTTTAGCAATACTTAATTTTAAATTTATTTTTAAAACTGCCCAAAAAGAAACTAGAAATAAAAAAATGTTATTCTTATTAATAATTTCTATAATTGCATTTGTATGTTCTATTTCTATGTTTTTTATAATGAATAGTTCTATTCATACAAATATAGATTTATTACATAATAGTAATCCAGATATGTATAGAGAAACAATTTTTTCTACACTAATACCTAATACAAGTGATTTAAATTATTTTATACCTTTCTGGATGCTTTCTATTATTTTTCTAATAGTTCTTGGATTTATTGTTTATTTAGATGCTATATGGTTATATAGGTTGGATAGAACACACGAAGTTGTTGAAAATACAGATATTCTATTTGATGATGAGCAAAATGTTAAATATTAATCTACTGCTCAAATATTATTTTTTATGACTTACTCTATATGCAAAACGAATTATTTAAGAAAAAAAGCTAGTATATTTTATATATTAGCTTTTTTTCTTAAACATGCTATATAAAATCCATCATGATTTTTGCTTGGTAGTAATTCTATTGTTCCCTTCTCATTTATATATTTAAATTTATTACTTACCATATCTGAAATATCAATTATTTCAAATGGTTCTTCTTTAATAAATTTTTCTATTATATTAATATTTTCTTCTTTTAAAATACTACAAGTTGAATATATTAAAACTCCATTTTCTTTTAAATATTTAGAACATGTTTTTAATATATTATATTGAATTTTAGTTATCTCATTTATATCTTCTTCTTTTCTATTCCATTTTATATCTGGTTTTCTTCTAATTACACCTAAGCCTAAACATGGAACATCTAATAGGATTTTATCAAATTTATTATCATAAGATTTATCATAAATACTTGCATCCCTTACTTCTGTTTTAATTATATTAATTCCTAATCTTTTAGCATTTTCATTTACTTGTTTTAATCTTTCTTCATAAATATCCCATGCAATAATTTCTCCATTATTGTGCATAATCTCTGCTAAATATGTAGTTTTTCCACCAGGTGCACTACATGCATCTAATACAACTTCTCCTTCTTTTGGATTTAATAAAAAACTGCTTAATCCAGCTGATTGATCTTGAATTGTTATATTTCCATTTATATATTCTGGCATTTTGACAATGTTTTTAGTTCCTGTAATTGTTCTAAAATCATCTAATATCGCTTTTTCCCCAATATCAATATTTTCTTTTAATCTATTTATTCTAACAGTATTATTTGGTCTTAAATTCAAATTATTACAAATTTCTAAAGCCTTTTCTGCTCCATATTCACTAATTATTTTATTAACAAACCATTCTGGCATAGATGTTTTTAGACTAATCCTTTTATTTATTTCTTTTATATTATCAATATCTGTATAATCATTTTTTTCTATCTTTCTTAAAATTGCATTTACAAAATTTGCTGATTTAAAATTATATTTTTTGCAAAGATTTACACTTTCATTAACAGCTGCTGATTTTGGAACTTTATCTAAAAACACAATTTGATATGCTCCAAGAATTAAAATATTTTTTACCCATTCAGACATCTTTTTAATTTTTATTTTAGAATATTTTTGCACAATATATTCTAGTGTAAGCTTCCAAGTAATTACACCATATACTAATTCTGATATAAAACCAATATCTAAATTAGTTAAATTATCTCTATTATTATTTATATATTTATCTAATATAATATTAGAATATGCTTTTTTTTCGTCTATTTCATATAAAATTTTAAGTGCTAAATTTCGTGCTCTATCTATTTTCATTTTTCCTCCTAATTTATATTTTGTTACATTATACCATTTTATTGCATAAATTAAAAACTATTGGGAAATATATTATTAAATTATTATTAGGAGGTTTTCATATGACTGTAGAAAAACACATAAATGTAAAAGGTTCTTCAACAGTTTCTTGGAAAGATGCTATTGTACAAACTATTGCAGAAGCTAGTAAAACTATTAATTACTTATCAAATGTAAAAGTACTTAATCAAACTGCAAAAATTCAAGAAGGTAAAATAACAGAATATTTTGTAGATATAGAACTTACTTTTTATATTGATCATTCAAATTTATAATACAGGAGGTTATTGTGAAAAAATAATTTTTTCACAATAATGCTACAATCGCTTTCGCCCTCAAAATTCTAAAGAATTTTGAGATGGCTAATAAAAACCTCTTACATTCTCGCAATTTAGAGGTTTTTAATTAAAATTTTTTAGAGCTTATAATTGCTCGAATGGAGGTTTTTATGGAGCCAATAGAGACTCAGAAAAAATATCAAGAATATGTAGATAAAAAATCACCAAATTCACCAATATTAAAAAATTGTTTTAATGCATTTTGGGTTGGTGGTTTAATTTGTACACTTGGACAAATTATCTTATCAATTTGTAAAGCGCGCGGTCTTGATGATGCAAGTGCTGGTACTGTTGTATCAATTATTTTAATTGCACTTAGTGCATTTTTAACTGGATTAAATATTTTTAATAAAATAGGGAAATTTGCTGGTGCAGGTTCTTTAGTTCCAATTACAGGTTTTGCGAATTCAATTGTTGCTCCTTCAATAGAATATAAATCTGAAGGATATATTATGGGAGTTGGAGGAAAAATGTTCACAGTTGCTGGACCAGTACTTGTATTTGGTATATCAGCTTCAATTATTGTGGGCATTATTTATTTAATATTAAATACAACTGGAATTACATTAGTTTAGGAGATGATATTTTGAACAAATTAGGAAGACAAACTATAAAATTTGAAAGACCTCCTTGCATTTTAGAAACTGCTTCTATTGTAGGTCCTAAAGAAGCTGAAGGTCCTCTTGCTAAATATTTTGATAAATGCTTAGAAGATGAATTCTGGGGAGAAAAATCTTGGGAAAAAGCAGAAAGTAAAATAATAAAAGAAACTGTATATTCTGCTATAAAAAAGTCTAATCTAGCTATATCTGCAATTGATTATTGTTTTGCAGGTGATTTATTAAATCAATGTATTTCATCAAGCTTTGGCCTTCGTGATTCTAATTTTCCTTTTATAGGAATATTTGGTGCTTGTTCTACCTTTGTTGAAGGACTTGGTCTTGGTTCTATTTTTGTTGATGGTGGTGCAGCAAATAATGTTATATGTGCTGCTTCTAGCCATTTTTGTAGTGCCGAAAAGCAATTTAGATTTCCTTTAGAATTAGGTAATCAAAGACCTCAATCCTCACAATGGACAGTTACTGGTGCAGGAGCAGCAATTCTTTCTTCAAGTGGAACTCGGTCCATTTGTTACACATTTTACTCCTGGCAGAATAATTGATATGGGAATAAAAGATGCAAATAATATGGGAGCTGCAATGGCACCTGCAGCACTTGATACATTACTTGCTCATTTTTCAGATACTGGTAGAAATCCAAGTTATTATGATGCTATTATAACTGGTGATTTAGGTCATATTGGGAAAGAAATTTTGGTTGAACTTGCTGAAACAAAAGGTTATAACATAAAATCTAATTATAATGATTGTGGTGTCTTAATATTTGATAAAGAAACTCAAGATACTCACGCAGGAGGCAGTGGATGTGCTTGCTGTGGTACAGTATTCTCTGGATATTTATTTAATATGCTAAAAACTAAAAAATATAAAAAAATACTATTAATGGCAACTGGTGCATTAATGAATTCTACCTCTACCCAACAAGGTGAAAGTATTCCTGGTATTGCTCATGCAGTTAGTATAGAACTTTAAAAGCTCGAAAAGGAACGGATTTTAACCGTTCCTTTTAAATATATTTTTAATCCAATCTACAAATTTTTCATACCACTTTTTTTCTTCTACAACTACTATTTGTGTTTCTTTTTTTGGTGGTACTGATTTTGTATTTCTTTTAAATACTGCTTCATAATCTATTTTTATTTTATTTTGCTCTTCTTCCCACTCTTCTCTTCTTTCTTTTTCTTTAATAGCATTTCTTTGCTCAGGAGTTGCCCAATAATCTCTAAAAAAGTTTGCAAGTATGGCTTTTGTTTCTTTCATTAATATTTGATTTTCAAATGCAACATCCTTATTTAGCTCATATTTATATTCCATATCCTTTTTTGATTTCAATGTTTCTATAATATCTTTTGGAACTTTTTCAAAATCTTCTTTTGGAATATATTTTAAAACTTCTAATACTTCTACATAAGCTTTATGATAGTTATTCTCCATTTGTTAATTGTTCCCCTTTCAAAATATTCTTATCATTTGTAACTGCGTTGCTGTTTTAGTATCCCTTACTGAAATATCAGCTGATAGTTCACCAATTTTTTTGACTGAAACAGCATATTTTGAACTATTTTTTTCATATTCTTTCATGTCTGCCACAATTTTCTTACCTCTGCTAATAAATTCCGTTCTTTTTCTTGTTAAAATTGTATCCTTTTTTTCTACATAATCCATTATCATTCTATTATATGGTAGTTCTGCAAATTCACGTACAGCAGTATTTAGTCTTTCAAAGTTATCTTTTCCTACAATAGCAGTAAAACCATCTTTAGTTTCTGCCATCATTCCATTAATTATTTCTTCTCTATATTCTTTTTGAAAAGTAGCAGTTACTTTATTAAATCTTTCATAAGATGCATTCCCACGTATTTTTGTAAGTTTTGGATCACCATATAGATATATTCCTTTTGCGTGTAATCTCTTAGTAACTTCAACAGCTAATTCTTGATGTAGATTTTCTGAAAATAATTCGTAATGCCTTTTTGGCTCATTTGGATCATCCTTTTTATAATCATCAATTATCTCATCTTTGTTATGACATATTGGATCTATGCCTTCATCAAATCCAAATTAAAAAAACATTTCATTTTCTGAAATTTGCTTTCCATGTTTCTCACCATATACTTCTATTATAGTGTCTAATATTTTAGGTCTTCTATTGTTAATTTATATCTTTCGAAAACCTTACTTTCTATCATTTTCATTTTCCTTCTAATATAATTTAAAATATTTTATCATATCAAAAAATTTTATACAATATTCTAAAATTTGTATATTTTTATAAATTTTTACACAAAATATTAATAAAGTAAATTTATGTAATTGGAGGTTTTCTTATGAGTACTATTGACTGGAGTATCCTTTTTAATTGGTCTACACTTTTAAAAGCATTTGTTGTTGGAGGTCTAATTTGTGTTATTGGTCAAATTTTGATAGATAAAACCAAACTTACTTCAGCTAGAATATTAGTACTATTTGTAACACTTGGAGTAATTCTAGGTGGTCTTGGAATCTATAAATATGTAGCCGACTTTGCTGGAGCTGGAGCAACTGTTCCATTAACAGGCTTTGGATATAATTTAGCAAAAGGTGCTATTGAAGGAGTAAAATCTTCTGGACTTTTAGGTGCATTTACAGGTGGAATAAAAAATGCTGCTGGCGGAATTGCAGCAGCAATATTCTTTGGTTATTTAGCATCATTAATTGCTAAACCAAAAATGAAAAAGCAATAAGGTTTAACCTTATTGCTGTAATATTCCATATGCCAATTGACTTAATCTATTTCTTTCATCTTCTGGCAAATAGAAATTTTTATATATTTTATCATGCACTATATCTTGTGCCAATTTCATTTTTTTGGTTTTAATTTGTATTTCTAGAGGGATTCCATTTTCTACAGTATAGTTTAAATGAAAACTTTTATAGCCAAACTTAGGATTTTTAATATAATCTTCTTCTATCCCTTTTCCTAATACATTTTCTATGTCATTTTTTATTTTATATACTTCATTTATATTATCAGTAATTATCATATATCCTATATAATCACTTATTTCATTTGCTTGCTTAAATTTTCTAATTTTCATTTTCTCTAATGCTGCTTTTTTATTTTTAACTCTAGAAATAAGTTCTACGTCCTTATATTTTATTAATATACTATTTAATTTCTTAGAATATTTTTCACATAAACTATGTCTATTTATATAGTTTATCGTTTTAATTACTTTTAACTGCTCTTTCATGATTTCCCTCCTTCCTTTAATATATAATATTATTTTTTTGCACAAAAATACTAGTTTTAATAAACTAGTATTTTAGGTTTAATATTTTCTATGCTTTTTTTGCTATTTCTGCTATTTCTGTAAAAGCTTTTGGATCTGTTACAGCTACTTCTGCTAACATTTTTCTGTTTATTGTTACATTAGCTTTTTTTAGTCCTGCTATTAATTTGCTATATGATAAACCATTCATTCTAGCAGCTGCATTTATTCTTGCAATCCATAATCTTCTAAAATTACTCTTTTTATCTTTTCTTCCAACATAAGCATACATTCCAGATTTCATAACAGCTTGTTTAGCCATTCTAAATCTGTAACCTTTAGCTCCAAAATATCCTTTTGCTTGTTTTAATACTTTTTTATGTTTTTTACGAGTAATTCTTGCTGTTTTTACTCTTGCCATTTCTATTCCTCCTTATTTTGTTTTCTATTTTTGCATTATGCATAAGGTAATAATTTTTTGATTCCTTCTACGCATGTTTTGTCTGCATATGAACTTTGTTTTCTAGACATTTTTTGTCTACTTGTTTTTGTTGATAATCTGTGTCTTGAGTTTGCAGCTGTTCTTTTTACCTTTCTTTTAGCTGTAAATCCATATCTTTTGCTTGCTGCTTTGTTTGTTTTTAATTTTGGCATTTTAATTGCTCCTTTCTATTTATGCTTTTTTTGATAAAATTACAAACATGTTTCTACCTTCTAATAATGGTTTTTTCTCAGGTGCAGCTATGTCACTTAATTCTTCTATGAATTTGTTAACAACAGCTTCTCCTAATTTTACATTATTAACTTCTCTACCTCTAAATCTAACAGTGATTTTTACTTTTGCACCATCTTCTAGAAATTTCCTAGCATTTTTTGCTTTAAAGCTAAAATCATGTTCTTCAATGTTTGGTGTTACTCTAATTTCTTTTAACTCGAATGTTTTTTGCTTCTTTTTTGCTTCTTTTTCTCTTTTTGTTTGTTCAAATTTGTATTTTCCATAGTTCATTATTTTACAAACTGGTGGATTAGCATTTGGAGAAACTAAAGCAATATCCAAATCTTTTTCTTGAGCTATTTCGAATGCTTCACGAAAAGACATTACTCCAAGTTTTTGACCATTTTCATCAATCAAATTAACCTCTCTAGCTCTAATTTTCTCGTTAATTAGTAAATCTTGTTTTATTCTAAAACACCTCCATATTTTATTTTCATATTGCTATATGCAATAATTTTTCACTTTTTTTGTTTGCATCAAAAAAAGATTAACTTTAAAGACAAAAGTTAATCCACGACAAATAATTATATATATAAATATTTAATTATTTTTACCTTTCTATTCAAATAGATAAGGTGGAAGTGGTTACTTCTTCTTTAATTCGCTTATATATATTAACACTTTTTATTGATATTGTCAATGGAAACCGCCGAAAAAAATAAAATTATAAGCATAATTTTTTTCTATATATATAGAAAATAGAGGGTTTTCCCCTCTATTTCATAATTAATTTTCTTCTTTTTTATATTCCTCTCCTGTTTTAAATAAAAATTTCTTAATGGTTTGAAAGAATAACACAATTTTACTTTTTCTTTCTACTGGTAAATTTACAACTTCTTCTGTCTCTTCTGTAAAATTGCTTCCTTCTTCTAGTTTATTATATTTTGATTCTAATTTATCCATTGTGTTTATATAGTATTCGTTAAACTCATCTTTACCATCAACAACTCCTACCAAATCTTTATAATTGTATAAAGATCTTCTAAAATTCTCTACTTGTTCTAGATTAATTATGTTTTTAAATGCTTTATCAAAATATCCTTCTATTATAAGGTTCTGTGAGTCTAAATATACTTTTTGTATATCTTCTTTTAGTTTTGCTTTCTTTTTATTTACATTAGAATTTAGATTATCCGTTATTTCAATTTTATTACTTAATTTTACTAAATTCTCTTCATATTTTAATATTTTATCAAAATTACTTTCTAATTCATAAAAAATCTTTTCTGATGTCTTTTCTATAAAAGTGTTTTTAAAATTATCATTTGAATTAAATGTACTATCAAATAATACATCTTCCCCTGTGACATAGGCCATTTGGCTAATTAAATTACATATTATTGGATAACATATTGGACTTATAGTATCAAATGTTATTCCATAATATTTAACATTTTCTTTTTCTTCTTTAAAAGCTTTAGCTGTAGCTAGCTGTACTGCAGCTTCATTTAATGCTAAGCCATGTACTTTATATTGTGTTAAATCACAAAGACCTAATCTTAGTAAAAATCCTGATTTGTCTTTTCTTTCTTGCAAATAATGAATGCATTCATGCATAACATATTTTTCTATATCTTCTTCTTCCACTTCGTGATTTATATATATCGAAGAATTTTTATAAAAATAATTAGCCTCAGAAAATCCCTTAGGAACTTCTGCATAATACATTTTTATTTGAGCTAATCTTATAAAAATTTCACCAAGTTTAAAGTTTAGATTTGGAAAAGCAGCAACTATTTTCTGAGCAACGTTCTTGGCTATAGTATTAACTTTTATTTTATCTAGTTCTTCTATAACTTTTATTCCTTCTTTTTTTAAATTTGCTTCAATCCCCATTTTCTTTACTCCTTAAATAACACTTATTCATGTTTATTATACTATATTTATTCTAAATAAACATTTCAAAGTCATTAAAAAAGCATTACAGTTATGTTACAAAACCATAACTGTAATGTTTATTTTAACCAATAACTATATTATATATTTTATTTTTAACATAAATTTCTTTAATAATTCTCTTACCTTCTATTTGACTTGCTATTGCTTCTTTTGCTTTCTGTTTTACCACTTCTTCATCTTCGTCTTTTTTAATAATAATTGTTGCTCTTACTTTTCCTTTTATTTGAACTGGAATTTCTATTTCATCTTCAATTGTTTTTGCCTCATCATATGTTGGCCAAGCTTTATATGCTAATTCTTCCTTTCCACCTATTCTTTGATATAGTTCTTCTGTCATATGTGGTGCAAATGGATTTAATAATTGTAAAAATGTTGCAAATTCAGCTTTATTAATTTGTTTTTCTTTATAAAATTCATTTACCATTGTCATAAATGTAGCAACAGAAGTATTAAATTTCATTTCTTCTATATCTGATGAAACTTTCTTTATTGCTTTATGCATCATCTTTTCAAATTTTTCTGAGTATTCATCTCCATCTACTAGGAAGTCTTGCATATTCCATACTCTATCTAGAAATTTCATACAACCTCTAATACTTTCCATAGACCATGGTGCTGTTTGATCAAAAGGTCCCATGAACATTTCGTATACTCTGAAGCTATCAGCACCAAATTCATCTACTATTTCATCTGGATTTATTACATTTCCTTTTGATTTAGACATTTTTTCACCATTGCTTCCAAGAATCATTCCATGTGATGTACGTTTTGCATATGGCTCTTTAGTTGGGACTACACCAATGTCATATAAAAATTTATGCCAAAATCTAGAATATAGTAAATGTAGTGTAGTATGTTCCATACCACCATTATACCAATCTACTGGTGACCAATATTCTAATGCTTCTTTTGAAGCTAAGGCCTTATCATTATGTGGATCCATATATCTTAAATAATACCAAGATGATCCAGCCCATTGTGGCATTGTATCTGTTTCTCTTCTTGCTTTTCCACCACAATGTGGACATGTTGTATTTATCCATTCTTCATGTTTAGCAAGTGGAGATTCTCCATTTTCACCTGGTTCATAATCATCTACATCTGGTAATTTTAGTGGTAATTCTTCTTCTGGAATTGGAACCCATCCACATTTTTCACAATATACCATTGGTATTGGTTCTCCCCAATAACGTTGTCTAGAAAATACCCAATCACGAAGTTTGTAATTTACTGTTCTTTTTCCTAATTTGTGTTCTTCTATATATTCTATCGCTTTATTTATTGCATCTTTAGATTCTAGTCCGTTTAAGAATCCAGAATTTATTGCTATTCCATTATTTACATCTGTAAATGCTTCAGACATATTTAGTTTTTCGTCTTCGCCAAAGTGGTACATAAATTTTGCATCTAATTGCTTTTCTAATGATTCTAAACTTCCTTTGTTATTATCATAATCTTTTGGTTTTTCTATTATTACTGGTTTAATTGGTAAATTAAACTTTTTAGCAAATTCAAAATCTCTTGTATCATGTGCTGGAACAGCCATAATTGCACCTGTACCATATGTTATTAATACATAATCAGAAATCCAAATTGGTATTTCTTCATTTGTTAGTGGATTTACAGCTTTTATTCCTTTTATTTCTACACCCGTTTTTTCTTTATTTAGTTCAGATCTTTCAAAATCAGATTTTAAAGCTGCTTTTTTCTTGTATTCTTCTACTTCATCAAGATTTGTTATTCTATCTTTATATTTTTCTATTAATTTATGTTCTGGCGCCACAACCATATATGTTGCACCAAATATTGTATCTGGTCTCGTTGTATAAATAAGTAAATTATCGTCTGTTCCACTTATTTTGAAATTAACTTCTGCTCCTTCACTTCTTCCAATCCAATTTATTTGTTGTGCTTTAATTTTATCTAAGAAATCTACATCATCTAAATCATCAATTAATCTTTGTGCATATTTTGTAATTCTTAGCATCCATTGGCTTTTTTCTTTTTGAACAACTGGACTGCCGCATCTTTCACAAACACCATTAACAACTTCTTCATTAGCTAGTCCTACTTTACATCCTGTACAAAAGTTAATTGGCATTGTTGCTTTATATGCTAATCCATGTTTATATAATTGGATAAATATCCATTGTGTCCATTTATAATAATTAGGATCTGTTGTATTTACCTCTCTTGACCAATCAAAAGAAAATCCTATTGATTTTAATTGCTCTCTAAAATGATTTATATTTTTTTCTGTAGTTATTTTAGGATGAACATGATTTTTTATTGCATAGTTTTCTGCTGGAAGACCAAATGCATCAAAACCAATTGGAAATAATACATTATATCCTTGCATCCTTCTTTTTCTCGCAATAATATCTAGTGCTGTATAACTTCTTGGATGTCCAACATGCAGTCCTTGTCCTGATGGATAAGGAAATTCTATTAATCCATACCATTTTTCCTTTGAATAATCATTTTTTGCATTAAAGGTACCTTCTGCATACCATCTATCTTGCCATTTTTTCTCTACCTCTTTAAAATTATACATAAGCTTCATCCCTTCATTCTTTGCATTTGCAAGCATTATATATCAAAAAATGGAAAAAGTAAACATATTTAAGTACATGTATATAAAAAGTGGCTTTGCTACATATGCAGCATGGTCATATGTAACTTAACCTTGTTGCTATGGAAAATCTAACGATTCTTACTATGCAATAATCAAAATAGATACACCTTCCTTTACATAGAAAGTGTATCTACTTTGCTTTATTAAATATAAATTAATTTATAAGTGCTTCTATTTCTTCTGCAATCATGTTAACTAGTTCATTTGCTCCTCTAGAATAAAAGCATCCGCCTGCTTCCACTACTTTATCATATGCCCAATCTACTCTTGCTCTTAATACTTTACAAGGAGTACACGGATACTCTTGTAAAGAGTTGGATACTGCTACTAACAATATCTTTGCCTCATCACTACCGGCTCTTTTTAATTTTGTAGCAGCATGCCGCAAACCTGCTTTTTGCATTTTGTAACAAATAAGTTCTTGATTACATTCATTAAAACACCTACTACATGTTACTTCATTGTTTCCCATGTTTTCTTCCTCCTATAGTTAATTAACTATTAGTTTGTTACCTGATACATTTATTTAAATTTGCTGTATCCACAAATATTGGTACTACTATAACACAATTTTACAATTCTTTCAATTCTCTAAATTCTTAATTGCTTATTAATTTATAAATCTAAAATCATTGCTGTTTCATCTTTTATAAATCCAAGTCTTGAATAAATTCTAACAGCATTTTCTTTACTTGAATTAAGTTTTATTCTAGTTATTCCTTCTTCTTTTATTGCATTAATACTTTTATCTAATAGTTCTTTCATAATACCCTGTCCTCTATACTCTTGCTTTGTATAGGCACTACATAGATACGCAATTTTTCCAGAATGATTTGTAAGTGATGGGAAACCATTCCATACATTATATCCACATATTGCAACCATTTCATTATTTTCAAAAACTCCAAACATAAACAAATCTTTATCTAAATTTTCATTTATGTAGTCCTTAGTATATTCTATTATATGCTTTTCTTCATCATTTAAACATTCATGATATTCTTTTTGTTGCTCTATTCGTAAATTTAGTAACTCTGGAATATCCTCTTTTATTAATTGTTTTATTTCCATTATTCTTCTCCTAACAAATATTTTTTAATTTCTTCTGAGGCATTTCTTCCAGAACGTGCAGCCCAAGCAACAGTTGCTTTTGTTCCTATTAAATCTCCTCCTGCAAAAACACCTTTTTTAGATGTCATATATTTTTCATCAACTTTTATGTTTCCATATTCTGTTGTCTCTAATCCAGTTTTACTTACTACTTCTTTATTAGCTTTAGATCCTACTGCCATTACAACATAATCTACATCTATTGTATAATTTGAACCTTCTACATTTACTGGAGCCAATCTTTTTTCTCCTTCTTTTTGTACAAGTTCTGTTTTTATGCATTCTAGTTTTTCTACTTTTTCATTTCCTAATATTTTAACAATATTATTTTGGAATAAAAATTCTACGCCCTCTTGCATTGCTTCTTCAACTTCATAATCTTCAGCTGGCATTTGTTCTCTGGCTCTTCTATAAATTACATAAACATTTTTTGCACCTAATCTCTTTATAGTTCTTGCAGAATCCATTGCCACATTTCCGCCACCACTTACAGCAACAGACTTACCAGTATAATCTGGATGTTTTCCTGTTTCTAATAATTCATTTCCACCATATACACCATCTAAATCTTCTCCTGGTATATTCATTTTTGAAGAAACATTAGCTCCAAAGCTTAAATATACAGCATCATATTTATCTGCAATACCATCTAATTCATAATCTTTACCTAATTCTTGATTGCACTTTGCTTCTATACCTAAGTTTAATATTTTTTCTACAGTTTTATCTATAACTTCTCTTGGTAATCTAAAATCTGGTATTCCATATCTAGTAATTCCACCAAGTTTAGGCTGTTTTTCATAAATTGTAACTTCAGCACCTTTCATACTTAAAAATGCTGAACATGTAAGTCCTGATGGCCCTCCACCTATTACTGCAACTTTTTTACCATTTAATTCTTCAGATGTTCTTATCTTTAAGTTTTTTTCTAAAGCATTATCAAAAACATAAGATTCTAATTCGCCTATCTTTATTGGTTCTGATTTAATCCCTCTAACACAGCTTCCCATACATTGCTTAGAATGAGGGCAAACTCTTCCACATATTGCTCCTAAAACTGTAGTTTCAGTTAAAATATTAAACGCTTCTTCTAAATTATTTTCTTTAACAGCCTTAATAAATGTTGGAATATCGTTTCCTAACGGACATGCTTTAGAGCATGGCTTCACTTTACAATTTAAACATCTATTTGCTTCATCTAGTATATTTTCCATTTTTCCTCCTTTTTTGAACTTTAGGGACGGTCCTTAAAGTTCATTTTTTATTATATAGGAAACACTATGAAACTCTTTAGTTTCGTAGTATAAAGTAAAAATAAAATACATTTTATTTTCACTAGCAAAATTAACAGATTTTTCGTATATAAAAAAGCTAAATCTCTTATGGCTGTTGGATTTCGAAGCACGCTACTTATATAAAAAATCTGATATTTATGTCAACCTTTTGAACTTTTAGGACCGTCCCTAAAGTTCAAATTATTATTTTTTCCTAGTCTCCCAACTAATTTGTTGATTATTTTACTTTTTCAATTACATTTTAGCAAAATAACTTAATATTGCAATTAATTCTGATGATGTTCTTATTTCTCCAGCTTTGTATAATTCTTTTAATTCATCAATAGTTATTTTTCTAACTTTTATGTCTTCTGTTTTATCCAAATGTCTTTCTGTTTTCACTAAATTAGTAGCTTTACAAATATATACTTTTTCGTTTGAATATCCCATTGCTGGATATTCTTCCATTATAAGTTCCATATTTTTAGCTCTATATCCAGTTTCTTCTTCTAATTCTCTTGTTGCCGCCTCTTCAGGCTTTTCACCTTTTTCTAACAAGCCTGCTGGAAATGCTAAAACACTTTTTCCAATAGGAGTTCTTACTTCTTCTATCATAATTAATGTATTCTCATCTAGAAATGGCATAATTACAGCTCCATTGCCTGGATAAATATGCTCACGATAAACTTCTTTATTATCTCTTTTATTATAATACTTTTCTACTTTTACATTTAACCTTTTTCCATTAAAAACTATTTCTTCACTAGTTTTTTCGTAATCCATATCTTTAAAGTACTTTCCCATTTAGTCCTCCATAATATTTAAATTTTAAAATAAGAATTTTAGACTATACATTGATTCTTATATCTCTATATCTAATTCTTTGCACATTTCAATTACTTTCTTAAAATCTCTCCAAAATTCTATTTTTTTATTTTCATCACGAAGTAACGCTGCAGGATGCCAAGTTGGCATGTACATTATTCCTTTCTTCTCTATCCAATGACCTCTTGATGCTGTTATTTTATATTCTTTTCCTAGTATATTTTGTAATGCTGTACTTCCCATTAAAACTATAATTTGTGGTCTTACTAAAATAACTTGATTTCTTAAATAATCTAAACATGCTGTTGCTTCATCTGCTTCTGGCACTCTATTATTTGGTGGTCTACATTTAACAATATTTGCAATATATAATTTTTCTCTATGTATTCCAAGTCCTTCAAAAGCTTTGTTCATAAGTTGTCCTGCTTTTCCCACAAAAGGTACACCTTGCCTATCTTCATCTGCTCCCGGTCCTTCACCTATAAGCATCACATTCGCATTTTTGTTACCATCTGCAAATACTATATTAGTTCTATTATTACATAATTTACATTTTTTGCATCCTATTATAGACTTTTCTAAATCATCCCAATTGTCGTACAATTTTTACACCTCTTCATGCTATTTTACACATTCTTCTAACAATTTTATATTTTCTTCATCTTCTGTGTCAATCCTTACTTTAGTACCAACTGGTATAACAGTTTTTGGATCAATATGTCCAAAATTATCTGATTGTATTATAGGAAAATCATATTCATTTCCTATTGTATCTTCTAGAATTTGTGCTAGTGTAATTCTTGATTCGTGCTCATATCCGCCAAACCATATACCTTTAATCTTGCTAAACACATCATTTTGTTTCATTCTATAAAAATATGAGCTAACTGCTTCTGGTGGTGATTCCAAAGGAAATTCCTCTAAAAATAATATTTTATCTGTAACATCCACACTATATTTTCCTGTAATTAAATTAGACATTATACTTAAATTTCCACCAATCATTATCCCTTCTGCTTTTCCTGGTTTAACTATTCTAAACTCATCCTCTTTTGTTCCTAGCTCTAAGCTTGCATCTTGAAATCTTTTAATTATTTCATTATAGCAATAATCTGTTTCACAAGCAGAAAGACCTTTAAAAGTTTGACATGAAAATGTTACCAAACCTGTCTTTTCATAAATCATATTGGCTATAGCTGTTGTATCACTATAACCACATAATATTTTAGGATTTTCTTTAATTAACTCATAATCAATTAAATCAAATATAGAATTTGAATTATTTCCACCTTTTGCACACCATACCATTTTTACTTCTTTATCTTTAAACATATTGTTTAAATCTTCTGCTTTCTGCTCTGCTGTTGCACCATATCCTGTTGGATTTACAAAAATATTTTTACCTATTTTAAGTTTATATCCGGCTTTCTCCATAAGCAAAATTGAAGCATTAAACTCTTCTAAATTTTCTGGTGTAACAGGATTAGAAGGTGCAATAATTCCTAAGGTATCACCTTTGTGTAATCTTACAGGTATCATGTTTTCCTCCTTTTTTGAACTTTAGGGACGGTCCTTAAAGTTCATTTCTTATTATATCCTAAACACTATGAAACTCCTTAGTTTCGTAGTATAAAGTAAATATAAAATACATTTTATTTTCACTAGCAAAATTAACAGATTTTTTCATATATAAAAGGCTAAGTTTCTTATGGTTGTAGGTTTTCGAAGCACTCTACACATATAAAAAATTTGTTTTTTATGTCGACCTTTTGAACTTTTAGGACCGTCCCTAAAGTTCAATAATGGCTATATTCCTACTGGCGTCTTGTCTTTCGGCTCTATATGAGTGCATTGAATCTTTATTGCATACACTACATATTCCACTATCAAATATGTTTTCTTTTTTTATTCCAATTTCTTGTAGATACTCTATTATTAGACTTGTTGTATCAAAAAAATACTTTTGTTTTCCTTCTTTGATCTCTCCTAGTTTATAATATTTTTCTATAACTTTACTACCAAATTCGTCTTTAAATTGATTTATAAAATCTTCTTCTACCTCGAAATGGCATTGCTTTATGCAAGGTCCAATACAAACTATTATATCTTCTGGATTTGAATTGTATTTTTCTTCCATTAGTTTTACTGCCTTTTGACTTATTCTTTGCGATGTACCTCTCCAACCTGAATGTACATTTCCTATTATATTTTTTACTTTATCATATAAAATGATTGGTGTACAGTCTGCATATTTGGTAACTAAGGGAATTCCTGGTTTATCTGTTATAAATCCATCTACATAATCAAATTCTTCATCCGTATATTCTTGTATGTTTTTTATAATGTCTGTATGTTTTTGCTTAGATTTTATTATTTTAGTACTATTTGTTCCTAGCTCCCTACAAATTTTTTTATAATTTTCTGGTGCTTCTTGAGCTTCATCTTTAAATTTTAGTGGTTTTAAAGAATATGCATGTTTAATTTTATCTGAATATCTAAGTAATTCTTTAAATTGTAAATATTCTATATCTCCTTTTTTTACATGAATAATATTTTTATTACTTAAATCCATTAATCTTCACCTTTCTAATTTATTATACAAATTTATTATATAAATCATTTTGATTGTACATTTTATGTTGATCTTTTGAACTTTAAGCCACTCTAGAAATTTTTAATTTCGTTAGAGTGGGCTATATGCAAAGCTAAGGACCGTCCCTAAAGTTCATTTTTGATGCAATCCAAGACGTAGTCTTTATTGTAGTCTTCTATATAGTTATAATCATTTCCATAAAAGCCTTTTTTGAAATTGCATATAGACTTATATGTACAATATTCGCATGGACTTTTTTTAGTTTTTAAATTGTAATATGGCTTTATATCTATATTTCCATTTAATATTTCGTTTGAAATATCTTCTAATGTCTTTTTTACATATTTCTGTAATATTTCAAATTGTGATCTTGTAACAGTACTAGAATTTTTGCTTATGCTTCCATCTTTGCTAATTCTTACAGGTATTACGTTTGAGGCTTTTCCCTCTTCTAACTTATTATCCATCATATTAATTACATTTACTTCTGCTAAAATTAAACCATGCATTTTAAATTCTTTTTTTATTTTATCAGAAATCTCTTCTTGAGTCATTGATTTATTAGATTTTATAATTGGATCTATTAAGCTAAAATATAACACTCCTGCTGGTATTACATCTTGAACTTGGCAAACTGCATCTAAATATGTAATAAGCTGTAGCTGTAATCCTGCAAAGACTTCGTTTAAGTTTATGTCTTTTACAGAAGATTTATAATCTATTATTCTTATATATTTTCCAGTTGCATCTTTTGCTAAATCTATTCTGTCTATTTTTCCTGTTATTTCTATTTTCTTTCCATCTTCTGTTTCAATTTCTATAGGCTTATATTCTGAACCATTTTTAAATTCTATCTCATTTCCTACAACTTCAAAATCTGTATTCTTTAGTCCATCTACTATATATTCTATAGATTGTGAAACTACTTTTACTAATCTATTTGTAAGCACTATAAATTTTGGTGCACTTTTAAATATATAATTAGATTTTAAATTTAGTTTATCTTCTATTATTTCTTTTACAAGTTTTATTATATTTTCATCTTCAAGTTCTTTTACTTTTAAATTTCTTTCTGCAAGTAATGTAAAGAATGAATCTATTACATCATGCATAAATGAACCTGTATCTATTGCTTGTAATTTATATTCTGGCTTGTCTTTTAATTTTAAACCATATTGTAGATAAAATGAAAATGGGCAACTTCTATATTTTTCTAATCTAGAAATTGTTGTATGTAATGTATTTCCATATAGTTTTGTAATAAATTTTGGTTTTATTGTTTCTGGAATATTTGTGTATTCCACTCCTTTTAAGCTTTGATATAGTCTTGTTTTCCATGCAGGCTCTGCCTCAAAATATTTGAATACATCAAACCATATTTCTTCCATTTCTTTTCCTTCTTCAAAATCATTTAATTTTTCTATTAAATTATTAAATGTATTATTTACAGTTATAACTTCTTTGTTTTGATTTATTATGTCGCTGTCTTCCTGTATTTTAGGGAATATCTTTTTCAGTTTAGAAATCATTATTGAAGGTCTTAATGATTTTCCTTCATTATCTGATGAAGCATATGATACATATAGTTTTTCTTCTGCTGTTGTAAATGCTTTATATATATTAAAATTATCTTCGTATAAGTTTTCCAAACTTCCTTTTGCAAGTTCTAGTCCATTTTCTCTTAAGTATTCTCTGTCTGTATCATTAAAAAATCCCTCTTCTTTATATATACTTGGAAATTCTCCATCATTTACACCAATAATAAATATTGCCTTTACTTTATGGCTTCTTGATCTATTTACATCTCCAACAATTACTTGATCTTGTGTTGCAGGTATTTTTCCAAGTCCCGTATTTTTTAATCCTATTTTTAATATATTTATATATTTATCAAAAGTAGTTTTTTCATCTCCAAAAACTAAAACAATTTCATCAAACAAATCCATTAATACTTTATAGCTTGTTTCATATTCATTGGCTATTTCAAAAAATCCTTTTTCTTCTAACTTATTTATTTTAGATTTTAGAAGTTCTTCTATATTCATTTCTTGCAAGAAATTATATAAAGTTTTTGTGATTTCTATAAAAGTATTGTTCTTTTTCATTTTGTCTTGCAATGTTCTTAAATGTGAAACTATTTCTTTTCTTATTTCATTAAATCTTGTAATTTGTGAATCTTCATATTCATTATTTTTATTATATGTCCAATCATCTTTATACCATCTGCTACCTTTTATTCCCCATTCTAGGCAATAATTTTCTAATTTATATATTTCTTCTCTATCTATATTCACAAATCCGGATTTTAAATAATTAAATACAGATTCATAAGACCAATTTTTATTAAATATATCTAGTATTGCCAATATGTATTTTACTAAAATATTGTCACTTAAATCTTTTTTCTCGTCTATAAATACTGGAATTCCATATCCATTAAAAATTACTTTTATTAAACTTGCATATGTAGTCAAATTTTTAGTAATTACTGATATATCATTAAATCTATATCCTTCCGTTTTTACAAGTTTTATAATTTGACTTGCAATGTTTTCTATTTCACTATATTGATTATTTGCTAAAAATAATTTTATATTTTCTACTTGTTTATCATATTTTTTATATGGAACACTAAAAATATTATTTTCTAGATGCTTAAGTTCTTCATTTTTAAATCTGTATAAATTGTTTAAAACCACATCATCTTCTATTTTTATTCCACTTTCTTTTGAAAGGTCTAGAAGTCTTATTCCTGTATTTTTATTAGAAAAGAAAATATCTTTATCTGGATCTTCTTCTACTAAATTATCCGTACAAATTGTTACACTTACTCTTTTTGCAATTTGCATTAATTTTGAAATAATTTCATATTCTTGTTTTGTAAATCCAACAAATTCGTCTATATAGATAACTGCATTTTTAAATTGAGAAGATTCCATTATTTGTTTTGATAAAATATCTAGTACATCATTTTCATCCAAGAACTTATTTTGGATATTTTCTTCAAATTTTTCGTACATAGTTATCATATCTTTTAGTTTTAATTTAAGATACATATCTTCTGTTTTTTCGTATTCTTCTTTTAACAACTCTATATCTATTCTATGCTTTTTGAATTCTGTAATAGAATTTCCTATGATATCAACATTTTCCGAATTTTTTCCTAAAAATGTTAGATTTGATTGCTGTTTGTTTAATAAATCATAAATAAGCATAGCTTTTCCACATTTTGTAAGACTTGTTTTTTTAGCTCCACCAATTTCATTTCTTACTCTAAATGCCATTCTATTAAAAGTTATTACTTCTGTGTTTATAGCACCTGTTTTATTTGTTATTTCCATTAATTTCTTTTCAGCCATTAATGCAATTTGGTTTGGAGTTATTATATATATTTTTTCTTTATTTACTAAATCTTTTATTTCATTATATATAAAATCACTTTTTCCGCTTCCTGATTTTCCATATATTAATCTTAAACTCATTTGTTCACCTCAATTTTATGGATTTATATTATCATAAACTTATAAATTTTTAAAGCTATTTTGGTGAAATTCAGGAACAATAAGGCTTTCCTGACTTTTTGAACTTTAGGGACGGTCCTTAAAGTTCATTATTCTTTAAAAGTATTGATACTCAATGCTTTTAGCAATCAAAAAGACTAAAAGCACATATGTATTTTTAGTCTTCATTTAAATTTATTTTCTCAATATTAGCTAGATTCTCACTATAAAAAGTTAATTTTAATATGCTTGGTGATTCTGTTGTTATTTCTGTATTATTATAAAATAATTTATTTCCTCTAAACTCACACCATTTACTTAAATAGAACTTAATGGCCGCACCATGACTAACTACAACAACTTTCTGTCCTAAATTGTTTAGTAATATCTCATTAATTGCATTTTCCATTCTTTCCTTAACTTCTAGCATGTTCTCTCCGCCAGTACATTTTAGACTAGGATTAATTATTTGTTCTATTGTATATGAATGTTCTTTTGTTTCTCCTAACCTCTTTAATTCTTCTAAATATCCGAAGTTTTCTTTCATTTAATCTATTATCAATATTTATTTTTAAATTATTTCTATATGCTATATATTTAGCAGTTCCTACAGCTCTTGAATAACTACTGCTCCATATTCCATAAATATCTAGCAACTCATTATTTAAACTTAATTTTTCTGCCTTTTTCTCTCCTTCAATAGAAAGTATAATTTTTTCATTTTCTTCCTGAGACACCACAATATTACTATATTCTCTTAATTGCTCAGAGTGTCTTATTAAATATATTATTGTATTTTCCATTAAAACCTCTTTTAAAAATTAATCATTATATTCAAACTATTTTAAATTCTCTGAAAAGCGCTATTTCAAAGTATAGCGGCCATAATCTTATATATTTGATTACCATTCAAGTAGTAAACATAATTTTTGAACTTTAAGGACCGTCCCTAAAGTTCAAAAATCGTGAAAAACAAGGAACGTTCCTGATTTCCGGACGTTCCTTGTTTTTTTATTTTTCTATTCCTGTTGCAATAACAGTAATTACAATTTCATCTTGTAATGAGTCATCTATAATTGTTCCAAAAATTATATTAGCTTCTGGATTATCAACTCTATCACCAATTACTGTCATTATTGCATTAATTTCATCTAATGGCATTTCAGCACTACCTGCTATATTAACGATAACACCTTTTGCTCCTTGAATACTTGTTTCTGTTAGAGGATTTCCAATTGCTTCTTTTACCGCTTGATCATTTCTTGTATCTCCTTTTCCTCTACCTATACCCATGTAAGCATTTCCTTTGTATCCAATAATTGTTCTTATATCTGCAAAGTCTATATTTACTAAACCTGGTGTTGCTATTTGGTCTGTAATACCTTTTATACCTTTTTCCAAAACTAAGTCTGCTTCTTTAAATGCATTTTCTAATGTTATTCTATTATTTGTTTTTAATAAATTATCATTTAATACAACAATTAAAGAATTAACATTTTCTCTTAGTTCACTAATTCCACGCTCTGCTTTTGCCATACGTATTCTACCTTCAAAAGAAAATGGTTTTGATACAATTCCTACTGTTAGTATTCCCATTTCTTTTGCCATTTGTGCTACTGCTGGAATCGCTCCTGTTCCAGTTCCACCGCCCATTCCTGCTGTTAAAAATAATAAATCTGTACCTTGTAATATATTCTTGATTTCTTCTTTATTTTCTAGAGCTGCTTTTTCACCTATAGAAACATCTCCACCAGCACCTAATCCTTTTGTGATTTCTTTTCCGATTTGCATTACATTTTTTGTTTTTGCATCATCGAAAACTTTTACTTCTGTGTTAAGTTCATAAAATTCTACCCCATCTATTCCGTCTTCTATCATTCTGTTTACTGCATTGTTACCAGCTCCACCTATACCGATAACTTTGATATTAATCATGTTTTTTACGTTTAGTATATTATCCATATATTATCTCCTTCTTTTTACTATATTTCAATAATATATTACTAGGCATTTTATCATAATAACACTTCGCCCACATTATAACACGTTTTTCGGGATTTTGGGGGATTTTTTTTAATTTTCTTTAATTTTTTTCATTTTGTAAAAAATTTCCTATATCTAGATAACTTTCTGGAATTTCTCCAATCACTATATTTTCTGCTAAAATTACATTTTCATCAATAGAACTAGTAATTGTATTAAATGGTGTTAAAATCTGTATTTCACACTTTATTTTTAAATTTATTTTATGGATTGTTTGATTTATCCCAGCACTTTCAAATTGACTATTTAACTCTGTGTCAATATTTCCTATGCTTGAAATTCTAATCGGAACTTTTGGGCCTCTTCCAGATAGTAAAGTTATTCCTGTAAAAGAACCTAATCTTATGTATATATCTCTATTTTCTTGTGAATCTATGCTTTGCTGAATATTGCTTGATATTTCAGAAACCAATTTATTTAATGTTGTTATATTTGCCTGTATAGAATTTATCTTTCCATTATTATCTTTACTTATAGTAACTAAATCATTATATGTGTAATTATCCATAATATTATCTATGGTATTATTAACAATTTTTGTTGCAGTTGCTTTTGCTTCACTTTCACACAACCTATTAAATGTTGGAGTAATAGCATTTATTAAATACATTACTGTACATATTGCTATAATTATTATTATAACTATATTAATACATTTCTTAGGCAATTTTATACTTTTTCTAGAATAGATTATATCCATATTATCCAGCCCTTATTTTTGAAACATATCTTGGAATAAACAGTGGCATTCCTATTGTTAAATTGTTTTCGTCTTCTACTTTATTAATTTTTTTGATTGCATCTACTGTACTTTTGAACTTTTTAGCTATTTTCCACAAACTATCTCCTTTTTTTACAAAATATATAATTATACTAAAACTGTTTTGATCTTCTATTTCTTTTTCTTCTAAATCCTCCAATATATTTATATTTATACTTTTAAACATTTTCGTTTGAATGTTTAACTCTATTTTTACAGACAAACTATTATCTTGTTCTATTGTTACATTGTTTGTAATAGTTTCTATTTCTACATCGATATTTTCTTTATTTATCTGATTTACTAATGGTACCTCATAATTTAAAGGAAATTTTATTTCTCTTCTTTCTATTCTTTCTGCTGAGCTAGCCTCAAATAGTATAGTTTCAATTGTCTCACCTTCATAAACAGCTCTTCCTTCTAGCACCTCAATATTTGTTATTAAAGTTTTTACACTCGAAGTATATATTCTGTTTACTCCAATATCCAAATTATTTATTTTTTCATTTACATTAAATACATCATTAATATTTTGTAATCCCATCATAGCATTAATGTTTTTCTCTTTATATGAAATATTTTTTACTGGACTATATAAATCTTGCAATAATTCTACATCTTTTGTTTCATATGAAAAGCAATTCATTTCTACTTCTATTTCTATATAAATAGAATTGTCTTCTGAACTATTTGGTTTTACTATAATGTTTTTAATCATATATTTTACGTCACAGATATTATTTTCGTTAATATCTTGCATATCTATAAATCCCATTACTGGTATCTGCTTTTCTATATATTTTATTTCATTTTCCTCTGTTAGATATAAAATTTTTACACATATATCTGCTTTCGCTAAGATTTTATTATAACTTATTTTAAAATCTTTATTTTTTATATCTATTTCTTTTTTTAATATTTCTACTAACTTTTCATTATTCTCTAAAGTGATGTTTTCTTTTGCATATGCTTTACATGAATTTTTGCCTATCATAGAATTTAACTGAATAATTTTATCTAATCTTTGTATATCACAATCCCCTGTAATATCTTTAGCTATTTTTATATTTTCATTAGAATAAATAGTTGCTGTTATTTCTATAACAGCCTTTAAATTTACTTTTCTACCATTTAAAACATCACATTCCATTTGTTTTAATTTTATAGTTACATCAATATCTGCTTCTACAATATTATTTTTTATGTCTATATATTCCGAAAAATCTATATTACTATTTAAGCTTCTTACAAACTCTGTTTCACTATCTACGATGTACATAATATTACAGTCAATGCTACCATCAACTTTTATTTTTCCATTAACCAACTCCTTTTTATATATGCATATATTTCCACTACAATCAACAGGTTTTACTATATCTGGCTTTATATCTGGAACTATTATAGAGCTTTCTAATGTAACTTCTTTTTTTTGTTTTTCTACTAATCTATTAACACATAAATTGTCGTTAATAACTTCAATTCCCATTTTGTACCTCCTTTTCTTTTTATATTTTTATGAAAAGGCGCAAAAAAAAATTCCTATTTCTAGGAATTTTTACTAATCAACTCTTCTATGAGACTTTTTTTCTTCTGCTGGTGGTATTAATGGACTATATTCTTGGCCATCAAACACCTGAACTTCTACAGTTCTAGTTAGTATATCTGTATAACTATATGTTACATTTCTATCATTTTCATCATATTTTACTATAAAAATATTTGGATAGGCTTTTTCAATTGTGGCTTCTTTTTCAAAAGTCCTGCTTCTACCTAATGAACCTTTTACTATGATCTTTTGACCAATTTTTCCATCAATATCTGTTTTAAGATTTGTTATATCTTCTTTACAAATCATTTCATCACCTACTTTATAAAACTGATTTTATTATATCATTCAGGTCGAATAGTGTCAAAAAGACAATGTTTATGTCTATTGTTCGTTTTTGCTTATTTTTCAATGTTTGTAGGTAATGTTTCGTATTTTGTTACATTTTCTTTACATTTTGATTACACTATTGTAATTTTATACTTTTTCCTTTAGCACCAACTCCTCCAATACCATCTTTTCCATCTCTTAAATCATTTGCTATATCATTAATGCTAACATAATAATTACTATCTGTTGTTGCAATTTTTTCAGCAACAATTAATGGATCTGCAAAATCTATTAATACTCTGGCAGGAGATGAAGCAAAGTTTGCTCCTGCAGACATTAGAGCTTCATAATAACTTTGACAGGCTCCTGCAAAAATTACTAACTCTTTTCTAGTATCCCACTCTCTCGCTCTTCTTACTGTATTTATAAAATACTTCGAATTTATATAATTATATAAATCATTAAAACATTTTCCTTTTCTTATCATTCCATCATGTCCAGTTATAACTAATATATCTGGTTTATATTTAGAAAGTAGATGACTTATATATAATTCTTGTTTCTCTTCTGGTACATATTTCACAATAGAATTTAAACCTAATTTTCTATAATATTTATATGATTTTTCTGTATATCTTCTATCTCCATCTGCTGACTGTAGTTTAGTAAACTAATTTTTTAATTTAACTTGAAATTAAATCTAATTTCTAATGTTTTATCTTTATTAAAAATTACTTCACTTACTAATTCATTTAAATAAGTCATTAAATTGTCTTTATTTTTAAATTCTTTAAATTTTTGTATTAATTCATTTTTACTTTTTTCATATGTTATTTCTCTAGTTAATTCTTCTTTTTGTTTTTCATAAGTTTGTATCTCTTTGTTTAACTGCTTTCGCTGTTTTATAAATTCATCTACCGTTATAATCATATTTGTTTTATCTAAATATAATTTTTTAATTTGTATCTTATTTTTTTCAATTTCTTTATTCAGATATTCCTTTTGTCTTTTATATTTCTTCTGTTTTGAACTATACTGGCTAGCATTTTGAATAATATAATCTTGAGTTATTTTGTTATGTAGTACATCATCTAATTTAAAATAAATTAGATCTTCTATTTTTTGAGTTGATATAGTGTGTGTATTGTGACAATCCTTGTTTTTATTTTTTCCATTTGGGCAATATAAACTAAATGTAATTTTACCGTTCTCTCTTTGTTTACCACTCACTTTCATAACCTTACCACATTCTCCACATTTCACTATACCTTCAAGTTTGCCATGATATTCTTTCTTTCTATTATTTTTTTCATTATTTCTTTTTGTTTTTTCATTTGCCTTTTTATATAATTCTTTACTAATGATTGCTGGATGTGTATTTATTATAATCTCTCTTTTAGCTTGAATTATATAATCTCTTTTCTTTTGTCTGTAATTTTTTTTGCTTGATTTTCTTTTATATGTATTACCAATATAAATTTGATTTCTGATAATTCTATAAATAATACCTGGAGACCATTTATCATAATATATTTTATTCTTTGATTTTGTCATTTTCAAATACTGCATAGGTGAAAGTATTTTTTCTTTATTTAAGTTTTGAGCAACTTGTTCTCTCGTCTTTCCATTTGCAATCTCTTCAAATATTCTTTGTATTACATTTTTAACTTTTTCATCAGGAATTAATGTTATTTTTCCATTGTCTTCTTTTATCTTTTGGTATCCGTATGGTGCTATAAATCCCATATAGTAACCTTGCTCAGTTTTTTGTTTTTTTACTTCTTGTATTTTTTTAGATGTTTCTTTTATATATCTGTCATTCATAATTCCTTTAATTCCAATCATGACTTCTTCTGCATCATTTTTATTTCTGTTACTATCATAAATTTCATTAATAGCAATATATCGTATATTATGCTCTGGAAAATATCTTGTAATATAATAGGTTGTTTCTATATATTCTCTACCTAATCTTGAGAAATCTTTAGTTACTATAGTTCCAATATTTCCTTTTTCCATTTCTTTTAACATTTCTTCAAAAGCAGGTCTTGAAAAATTTATTCCTGAAAAACCATCATCTATATATTTTTTATGTATTTCAATTTTATTCTTTTGTGCATATTCTTCTATTAGTGCAATTTGATTTAATATACTTTCTGAATATGTATTCTTATCATCTTCTTCTGACAATCTTATATATGCACAATTAATTTTACTCATTTTCGTTTGCCTTCCCTATATTAAAATTCAAATATACTTTAACCTGCTTATTTTCCATAATTTCAATCTTTTTAATCAGATCTAATAATATTTGCTTATTGTGATTTTCCAATAACAAAAATTCATTTATTTTATCAAGCATCACTTGGTGGTTCTCCACTTCTTGCTCATTTTTTTCTATTAGTTCTTCAATCTCATTTATTTTATTTTCGAGAATATCTTTATCTTTTTCTAAATCTTGTTTTAATTCTATAAACTCTACTTCAGAAATAATATTATTGGTTTTATCTACATATAAATCTTTCAATGCTTTTTTTAAAATGTTTCTTTTTTGTATATA
>CALYAJ010000014.1 GCA_944393485.1 uncultured Clostridia bacterium | reverse complement strand
TTGATAATAAATCTATTAGCATAAATATTCCTCCCACAAACCATATAAAAACAATTTAATTTGTAGTTAGGTATTTTTTCTTTAAATTAAATGCTTTAAGCAAGTAGGGAGTGTTTTGTTGTCTAAACAACTGTCTCCATCAATATGCAGAATGCTTCCTGTTTTTATTTGTTTTAAATCCTGCCTATTTTTCCTTTTATATATTCTTTTTTCTAATAACTTATTTGTATCTTCTATATATTTATTAACTTCTTTTCTATCAACAACTCTTAAATCTTTCAGTGCAATTTTCTCTATTATTCTAACAAATAATCCTTTTAATAATGCTTCTTCATTTTTAGAACTTTTTATTATTCTCTCTACTTTAAATAAAACATTTTTATTATCAGATATTTTAGTAACAATTGCACCTCTTTTTATTCTATTCATTTATATCACCTATTATATTTTATGTTAATTGTCAGATTGAAGATACTTTTTTATTTATGTTTACTCTTTTCGTTGACTGTTTTATATAAAAATGCTATAATTAATATAGTTATGGAATCTTTTCCATAATTGGAAGGGGGAATTTAAAAATGAATAAAAACTATTTATTCAGCAAGGTTTTAGCAATTTTTGCTATTGTAATTCTATTAATATCATTTACTACATCATCAACTTATGCAGCATTTTCATTTTCAAGTATAACTTTTAATAACGATACTGCATATAGATTATATTTAAATGATATGAATAGTTTTACAAACGGAATTAATTCTAGAACAGATTACAACACTGCTAGAAAACAAATGATAAATAAAATATTAGAACTTAGGGATAAATATAACAATAAACCAGGAATTAATAATATTACTAATAAACTTTTAACAACAGTTTTAACTGAAGATTCTGGCAATACTTCAACTTTATTACAAAAAATACTAAATTTAATTAAATCACTATTTTCTAATATTGGTACAAATTTAAAAACTTTAACACCTGATGCAGTTGTTAATACTCAAGCAACAACAGCTGGAAAACTTGTAGGCAATGATTATAATGTTAAACTTAGTGCCAACATTTATTATGCAAACAAAGATGCTAATGGAAATCCTACATCAAATAAATGGGTAGTTTTAGTACATGCATTTATGATGAATGGTCAAGCAATAGCCGATACACTTGGACAAATGTATTTAGACCAAGGATTTAACGTTATTGCTCCAGATTTAAGAGGCTGTGGAAGTAGTGAAGGAAAAAGTACAATGGGATACTTAGAAAGTCTCGATATTTATGATTGGTTAACTTACTTAAATAATGCATATCCTAATAATTGTAACGAAATCGTAGTTCATGGTGTTTCACTTGGTGGTGCAACAACTTTATTCTTATCTGGATTAGAAGTAGATGGTGTATCTATTAAAGACAAAAAAGTCATTGGTGTAATAGAAGACTGTGGTTATACATCTATGACAGGTATCATAAATGATTTATTTGGATCATTAGGAGATTCAGAATTAGTATCTACAGTATTAGGTTTATTAGACAAAGTAGATTTAGGTAACTTAGGCAACACACTTGCTTCTGATAACTTAGTAGAAAATCTTTTAATAAATACAATAGATGTAGGTTTGACTGCTGAAAACTTTGATGAAAAACAAAATGCTTTAAATAGTTTGGCAAATGCTGAAGTTCCAGTATTAATAATTCATGGTACTGCAGATTCAACAGTTCCTTTTGAAAACAGTGATAGAGTTTATGAAACAGCAATGAATAATACTAAAATACCTTATGTACAAAGATTTATAGCTGAAGATGAAAATCATGCATTTATAATTATGGGAAATAAATATAATGTATATGAAGGACATGTTCAAAACTTTATTGCAAAAGCTGAAGAAATTAAAGCTGGTAACACAATTGATAAAGATTCAAACTATGAACAAGAAGAAGAACAAGGAAACTCAATTTTTAATTCAATATTTAGATTATTAACATTATTTAAAAATATGTTAAAATAGGAAAAATTCCCAAGTTTTAAACTTGGGAATTTTTTTGTTACATATTTTTACTTACATTTTTATAAAAATATTACTATTTTAATTTTTTTATTTTCAAGATATCTATCATCCTACCTTTCCATTTCTCAAATGACTATATTTTAGTTTTGTCGCCATACCTCCTCTTATGTGCCTTTCTGCTTTATTTTTATCTAAAATTTTTCTAACTTCTTTAGCTAATATCGGGTTTATCTTTAGTAATCTTTCACTTAAATCTTTATGTACTGTACTCTTACTTATTCCAAATTTAGATGCTGCACCTCTTACTGTGTCTTTTGAATTTATAATATAATGTGCAAGTTCAACTGCACGTTCTTCTATTGATACATTTTTCATAAAGAAAACCCCCATATGAATACTTTTGTTTAAATGTATTCATACGAAGGTTGTATTAGAACTTAAAGTTTAATTAGTACTTTTTATTCTTCTCTTCTATCTATAACATAGCTACTACCCATAATTGTTTTTGATAAATGCTTTACTTGTGCACCTACTTCACCTATCTCTAATATATTAGAAAATTTATTTGGCTCAACAATTACAACACCGATAGATATTGCTGTTAATGGAAAATCTTCTAAAATTCCTCTTCTATTTGCAACTTCTATATATCCTCTTTTTCTATCTTCTTCTGTAAAGTATTGTAAAATATTTGCATCAAATTCTGAAATAATATCTTGGCATATTTTATCGTAATCAGTCTTTGACACTATTGCAACAAAGTCATCTCCTCCAATATGCCCTACAAAACAATTATTGTTTTCGATTGCATGTACATTTCTTACAATTGTTCTTGCTGTAAATTTTATTATTTCATCACCTTTTATAAAACCATATACATCATTATATGCTTTAAAATTGTCTAAATCCAAATAAAGTACTCCAAAAGTCTCGTTATTAAATAATCTTTTCTTTAATTCTGCATGTATTTGAACATTTCCAGGAAGCCCTGTAAGTGGACTTACACGTCTATTTGTATACATCAATCTCATTAAATTTTTAATTGTATAATATAAATAATCTTGATCTACAGGTTTTTTTATATAATATTCTACTGCATTTTTTAAAACTTTTATTCTATGTTCTTTATCCCCATTAGAAGAAATTACTATAATAGGAGTAATACTATTATCTTCATTCTTTCTGATTGCTGAACATAATTCTTCTACATCTCTATCTATATTATCTTCATTTATTATAATTAATGATGGTATATTTCTTAAAGCTTTATCTATTTCTTCAGTAGATACATTTACAAATCTATATTCTTTATTATCTTTAAATAAAGCTTTTAAATCTTGTAAAGAATATTTATCGTCATCTATTATATATATTTCTTGTAACATTTTTTACTCCTTCGTTTTTTCCTTTATTTCTTTTACTCTCATCTTTAAATAATCTTTAATAAATTCAGATTGAATTGTAGGGAAAGCTTTCTTTAATTTTGAAACCTGCCTTTCAACCTTCATTTTATTAATCTTTTGTTTTAATTTTAATTCATCTATTACATTTTGTAAAGCAACTTTTTGTTTTTCTGTTGTAGCTTTCTTTAATTCTTCTAATTTTTCCTTTACATTAGCATGTAAACTTTTTATTCTATCAACACGTTTTGGCAAATTAATTATCTTAACAGAAGATGAAACCATATCTGCAATTATATATATAATTAATACTGTATCAATATATAATAATAAATATTGTGGAATTTTTTGAATTTGTATTTCAACTATTGGATTCCAAATTTCTATAAAAAATATACTTAATAGGCCCCAATAGATTGAGTTTAATAAGCATACTCTTCCATTTATATTGAATCTATTTTGGGAATAATCCCAATATTTAGTTCTAAATAATTTTTCTAACAAAAATCCTACAAAATATTCCCATAAGCTTAATACAAAAAAACCTGTGCAAAATATAGCTAGTACATTGCCTTTTAAAGGACTAAGCAATACATATAATACAACCGCTCCAAATCCATATATTGGACAAAATGGTCCATGTAAAAATCCTGTATTTATAACTTTTCTTTGTAAAACAGATATATATAATGATTCCATCGCCCAACCAAGAAAAGAATACAAAAAGAAATATGTTATTACTTTTATTATCTCGTTTTCCATTAATCCTCCCATTATCTTAAAAGACAGGATTGCTCCTGTCTTTTATTATTAATAATCATATACAAACTCTTGTGTATCTGCTTCTAATCCATATATATTTTCGGCTGTAACTGTCATTGAATAATGTCCTGGTATCACTTCAAATACATATTCTAGTTCTTTTGGAGATCCTTCACCTGGTAATATATATTCTTGTCCATTTATAGTAAATTTCAAGTTTGCTAACCCATCATTATCTGTTGCATAAAATACTATATGAGCCTTATCTTCTACTCTTGCTCCTGCCAGAGGTTTTGTAGATCCTTGAACTTCCTGTGTTTTTGTTGCAGTTTTATTACTTGTATTTACTGCTGTAACTGTTAGTTTATGATTTCCACTTAAAGCTTCTATCTCCTGTTCTATTTGAGCTTCTGAACCTGGCTGTGGTGTAATCGTTTGAACTTCCCCATCATCCCATTGATAGGTTATATAAGATAGTGCTACAGTATCTTTTGCTGTTATTTTTATCTTTGTTCCATCATCACTTGTTCCCAAAGCAATTTGTGGAATAGTTGTATCTTCTTTAAATTCTTTTGTATATTCTTCTTCTCTAGCTCTCATATCAACAATTGTAACAGTTAATATATTATTACCTTCAAGTAAATTTATTTCTTCATTTATTTGTGTTTCACCATTTTTAGTGATTATTTCTTCTTCATCTTCATTCCATTTATATCTTATTTGTGATACACCATTTGCCACAGTCCCTGATATTATGACTTTACCTGTTGAATTGTCTGCTTCTATTATAATATTATTTTGAGTATTTTGTACTGTATTAGCATTACTATTATCATTAAACCCATTTACTAATGCATATACTCCTTGTCCAGTTATTACAATTCCAAACAGTATAGTTAAAATACAAAAAACTCTTATAACTTTTTTTATATCTGCCGGTGTTCTATTAGGCATTTTAGGTTGTTTTTGGCCTTTTGGTCTATCGTCTACCGCTAATATTTGGTTCAATTATTTCACCTCTTTATCACAAAAATTATAACATACGCTATTTTTATTGTAAACATTATTTTTAAATTTATTCTATTAATAAATTTGACTTATTAATATTGTAGTAGTAAAATGATGACAAATTATAATACAAAAGAGAGGATGAATTTTATGGCAAATAAGCATAATATTACTTTTAATGAAATTTCTCGAAATGCTAGCAAGGAAGCCAAAAGAGCTACTTCACTTTCCAGAATATCAGAAGCAAAAGAAGCAGTTGCTACTCTTGCCAAAAGAGCGAAAAGAAGCATTTCTAAAGAATCTTTTACATCAATGATTGAACATACAGAAGTAAGTAAACAAGAAGCTTTAATTAATGCTACATTAGATTCTTACCATAAAGAAAATATCGAATTAAAAAGATCTAATAAAAATTTAAAAAAAGCTTTGAAGTCTTCCAAAAAAAATCTATTATTAGCAGTTGCTATTTCTTCAGCTATTTCTGGATTTGCAGCTTACAATATATCTTCAATGGCTAATACAGCTAATAATAGAAGTCAAGACTTTATTATTGAAAATGCTAATGAAAATGCTTATGATTTTTCAAAACTATTTAATAGAACAAATTCTTTTATGGAATCGGCTTTGATATCAGAACTTTCAGAGAAATATCCTGATAAAGCAGATGATATCCATTCTTCTAGATTTGATTGTTTTAGAGAAAGTTCAGGAAATTCTTTTGATGTATATTTTGTTGAAAATTCCTATTCTACTAGCATGCAAAGTAAAAAATATTCTGTTGAAATGGACGATAAATTTATGGATGTTTATGAAAGTTTTAGTAATTTAAGGGATATTAGTTCTTCTAACAGTACTAATAAAAACTCTGTTGATTATTACTTAAAAGTTAATGAATATGTTTTAGATTTACAAGATGCATTAAAAGGTTATCAAAATGAAGAAAATAAGAATTTAGAAAAATCTGCAAAAGATGTTTTAGAAGAATCTCGTACAACTGTAGATGAACAAGAAAGATAAAATTTTTTAAAGCAATAAAATCAAAAAAGAGCGAATTTTTAATTAATTTTAAAAGCTGTATCCTTACTCTTAAGTAAGATACAGCTTTTTCTTAAGTTTATATTAATATTGTCTTCCCCATACTACCATTTTGCTGGCTGGTTTACCACAACATACACAAGTATCAGAAATATGTTCTTGCTCAAATGGAATACATCTTGATTTTGCACCTGTTAAATCATGAATTTTTTCTTCACATTCTTCACTACCACACCACATTGCTTTAATATATCCTTGGTTTTCATTAATATTCTTTTCAAATTCATCTAATGTTTTAGCTACTGTTGTTTTATTTACAACATTTTCTTGAGCCATTTTATACATATTTTTTTGGATTTCTTCTAATAATTCTGAAATTCTTTTATTTACATTATCTAAACTTACAGTTTCTTTTTCTAATGTATCACGTCTTACTAATACGCATTGGTTATTTTCTATATCACGTGGTCCAATTTCTAATCTTACTGGCACACCTTTCATTTCCCAATAATTAAATTTATATCCTGGTGTGTAATTATCTCTTACATCTATTTCTGTCCTAAATTCTTTCTTTAAATTATTTGCGATTTCTGTTGCTTTTTCTACAACGCCTTCTTTTTGTTGTGCTACAGGTACTACAACGACTTGAATTGGAGCAACTTTTGGTGGTAATTTTAAACCTCTATTATCACCATGTGTCATTATTATTCCACCTATTAATCTTGTACTTATTCCCCAAGATGTTTGATATGCATATTCTTCTTTTCCTTCTCTATTTTGGAATTTTACATCAAATGGTTTAGAGAAGTTTTGTCCGAAATAATGTGATGTTCCTCCTTGTAAAGCTCTACCATCATGCATTAAAGTTTCTACTGTATATGTTGCTTCTGCTCCTGCGAATTTTTCTGACTCTGTTTTTTGTCCTCTTAGAACAGGTAATGCTAGTAGTTCTTCTAAAATATTTGTATATATATCTAACATTTTAAAAGTAAATTCTTTAGCTTCTTCTGCTGTTTCATGAATTGTATGTCCTTCTTGCCATAAGAATTCTCTTGAACGTAAAAATGGTCTTGTTTCTTTTTCCCATCTTAAAACATTACACCATTGGTTATATAAAAATGGTAAATCTCTCCAAGAATTTAACCATTTAGAATACATATTACAGAAAATAGTTTCTGAAGTAGGTCTTACACATAGTCTTTCTTCTAATTTGCTTTCTCCACCTTCTGTTACCCATGCTACTTCTGGAGCAAATCCTTCAACATGATCTTTTTCTTTATTTAATAAACTTTCTGGAATTAAAACTGGCATTGAAACATTTTTAACTCCACATTCTTTAAATTTTTCATCTGCATATTTTTGAATATTTTCCCATATAGCATATCCATATGGACGAATTGAAATAAATCCTTTTACATCTGTATAATCTGCAAGTTCTGCTTTTAATACAATATCTGTATACCACTTGGCAAAATCTTCTTCTATATTTGTTATATCTTTTACAAAATTTTTATTATCTCCCATAATTAACCTCCAATATTTATTTTTGTTCCTGATTTAAATTTTCTTCTGTACCCATACCGGGCATTGGAGCCTCTTCTGGTTCTTCAAATTCGTCTAGGACTATTTGCTCATTTTCATCCAATTTATATTTTGGAAGTTCTGGCAATTCTGCTAAACTACTATAACCAAATTTCTTTAAAAATTCATTATTTGTTTTATACATAACAGGTTTTCCCGGAGCATTCATTCTTCCTGCATCTTCAATTAATCCATATTCTAATAGTTTGTACACTGCTCCATCAGAATTTACTCCTCTTATTTCTTCTATTTGTGATCTTGTTATTTTGGGATTATATGCAATTATTGCTAATGTTTCTAGTGCTGCATTTGATAAATTTGGTTTATTTCTTTTATCTAAAATTGGATATATATAATTATAAAATTCTTTTTTGCTTGCCATTTGATAAGAATCTTCCATTCTTATTATTTTTATTCCTCTATTTGCTGCATTATAATCAGAAGCTAAACTATTTAAAATAGATATGGCTTCTTCTTCACTTAGCTCTAGGCTAGACATAAATTCTGTTATTTTAACTTCTCTTCCTGCAGCAAAAAGAATTGCTTCCATTGCAGCTTTTATAGTTTCTATATCCATATTAGCCTCCATTTAATTTATTCTTCTTCTTTTGTATTTTAGTCGATTTTCGCCAATTATATCACAAATTACAGGCCTGCGCAAATAAATTTAGTTTTTTCTTTTTTTCTATTGACACATTCGAAAAAAAATGTTATTATATATTTCGTCGAATAAATGGGTCAATAGCTCAGTTGGATAGAGCATTTGCCTTCTAAGCAAAGGGTCGGGGGTTCGAATCCCTCTTGGCTCACCATTATAAAAGCAGGAAAACGTTATTTTAATGTTTTTCTGTTTTTTTGTTTATAATTATATATTTGATTGACACTCCATAAATTAAAGAACAAAATAGGCATGATTAAAGTTTTATGCTCTTTTAAACAATTCACATGCCCCGTCTTTGTTCGCTTGCCAAAATTGCTGTGCATTTTGTGTAAAATTTATTTTTATAATAGGGAAGTTCGGAGAACTTCCCTATTATAAAAATAAGCGGTTGGACTTTAATAAATTAGTCCAAACCGCTTTTTGCAGAGATTGAACACATTTTGCTTTAGTTTAAACTCCATGTTCATATCCACCAATAACTTTTCCAGTATATTTATCAACATATACCTCGCAATTAGAAAATCCATCAGTAGTAGTTAAATAAATAATATATGCATCTCTATAATATTCTGCCTGTCTATAATCACTTGCTGGTAAATATTTAAAATGATTATTAGGTCTTACTCTATCCTCTTCAATTTTTACTACAACTGGATAATCATTCTCTCCCCATTTTAAAGTATTTTCTCTATATTCCTGCCATGATTTTAAAGCCTCATCTTCTGTTATAGGCTCTAAACCTTCTGTTGAAGTATCTCCTCCTTCAAATTCTTCTAACAAAGGATCTTTTTCTATTTTTTGTAATTCAAAAGTATTTGTATCATATTCTCTTGGAATCATAAAAACAGTGCAAACTTTTTCAAAATCATCTTCATTTTCACTATCGTCAAAATTTATTCTTAATTTATTATCTTGATACTCAATTTCTGTAGGAATTATTTTAACCATACTTGTATTTTCAATTGCAGTAAATAAAATATAATAATTTTCAAAATCACTTTCGGTCATATAAATTATTTCTGGTAAATTATTTTGGTATTCTAAATATTCATCATAAGTATTAATTTTTATGTAATAAATTTTATTAGAATATTGCATCTTTTCTTCCTCTAACTTCCATAAGAAATTATTGGCAGAATCACTTCCTGGATTAAATTTTTTATAATAGCAACCATTTATATTTCTTAAATTATTTCTAGCTTCTATTTCATCTGCTTGTGCTTGTAATTCATTCAAATTTAAAGTATTGGTGTTTGTACTAATATTACTTCCAAATATAAATAATATACAAGTAACTAATATTATTACTATTACACATATCATAATCTTAAGTTCTAATTTCATAGTTTGCTCCTTTAATATATTTAAAAAGACGAAGAATTTAATAACAACCATTTATAGTCTGTGGTGCTATTTTATTTCTCCGTCGTATTAAAACTATTCACCTTCATTTTCGTCGTCTTTATCTTCCTCTTCTTTTTTCTTTGTTTTAGGAATTACTATTTCTTTCTTTTTCTTTGTGTCTGGTTTTTCAATATCTAAATGATCATACACTGGTGATATTTCTAGTTCACCACCATTACCATTTACAACTTTTATTTCTTTATCTTCTTTATCATCAGACATACTATCACCTCATCCCAAGTATATCTTAACATATGATATTTTATTTTTCAAATATTTTTAATAATTTATCGTTTTTTAGTATTTGTTGTATTTTTTTGTTGTTTTTATGTCTATTTTGTGATTATCCACATAGTTATCCACATTATCCACCCTTTATTTTTAAGTAATCCGTGTATTGTGCTTATTATTTATCCACATAGTTTTTTCACATTCCACAATTTCCACATTTTATTTTCAACAGCTAAAAGTATTAATTTATAAAGGTTCTGCGTTTTTATAAAAAAACTAATGTGAATATCTTTTTTTATCATTTATGTACACTTATAGTTTCTTTGGGCAATTAGCTTTCTTTCCTTTCAAGTTCAATTTTTACTTCTTCCTTATAATCTGGTAAATTGATTTTTACATAAACTGTAATATTATTTGAATTATTATCATATTTAGTTAAATCAAAAGTTTGCATATATGTAAATTCTCCATTAGGAAGATATTCTGTTTCAGAATCTTCAATACTGCTATTTAGTGGATAGAATTTTTCTCCTTTTTCATTCATAACATAATCATCATATGTTAAATCTCTCCATTCATTAAGTTCCTTCATATACCATTCTGAAAATTTATCATATTTCTCATTTTTTATTTCTTCTGAATCAGTTTCTTCATAAATCGGATCTACAGTTGTATTAAATTTTATTCTAAAACCAGTATCATATAGCAACGCTTCAGTAATATTTATATTTGGATTACTACAACTTTTCACTGAATAAACCTCTGCTTCTCTATTGTAAAACTTTTCTGGTACATCTAAATTTATGTTCCAAGTTCCTTTTAATGCAAATTCTTTAGCCTCTGAATTATCCTTTTTAGTAAATTTAATCTGATTAAAACTAACGTAAATTTTCTTACTCTTTGGATATGAACTTGAATAAAAATTATATACAAGTTTTATTGTATTTGTTTCTTCATCTTTTGATTTTACATACCAATTTGAACCACTATTTATATATTTTTCACTATTTAAATAATCACTTATATTATTATTTTTGCAATATTCCTCTAAAGTTGTTTCATTTTCACAATATAAAATATTATTATCTTCATCTGTTATAAGTAAATCAGGTAAATTTACTCTTTCAACAGAATTTGTATCAATAGTATTATCTAAATTAATATCAAAAACAAAGTTCAAATTAAAGTCATCCATTAAAAAGTTCTCTACTTTTACTTTGGTATTATTTGAATCTATATAATCAATATTTGGTTCTGCTATATAATTGTTATCTATAGCTTTTGTTAATCCATTGCTATCATTAAATAAATTTTTCATTCCATTTATTATATCTTTGCCATATACAATTCCTGTTGTAACTATTATTATAGAAGCTGCAATAGAAATTATCTTAGAATATTTATATTTATGATATTTTTTACTTTTTAAAGCAGTTCTTATTGCATTTTCATATCCCGTTGGCTCACTAATATCTTGCTTAAGAAGATTAGTAATATATTCGTCAATATTTTTCATCTTAAAGCCTCCTTTTCTTCTATTTCATTCTTTATTTTTTGCCTTGCTCTATACAAATTAGTTTTTACAGTATTTTTATTCATTTTAATCATTTCTGAAATTTCTTCTACAGAATATCCTTCCATATAATAAAGAAGTATCACAATTCTTTCATCATATTTTAGATTTCTAATTAAAGAATAAAAATTCATATCATTCTCTATATCCTCATTATTATTTCTTGCAATAATATTGTTGATATTTGTTTCTTCTAAAGAAATATCTTTTTTGGATTTTCTTTTATAAAATTTATTACATTTGTTAATTAATATTTTTATTACCCACATTTTTAATTTCTTTAAATCTCGTAGTTTTTTAATTGATTTATATGCTTCTATCATTGTTTCTTGAATTATGTCATCTATATCGTTTTCGTTTATTATTCTTGTTTTTGCAATTTTATATAATTCATTTCGTATGGTTAAAATTATTTCTGTAAAAGCTTCTTTATCACCTTTTTGTGCTCTTTTTATTAGTTCTTCCAATATATTTACCTCCTATCAATATGTACATATTAGATATCTACTTAAAAGAGTATTTTTATTTAATGATAGGTTTCATTTTATAAGAAAAAAAGAGAAAAGGTTTGTTCCTTTTCTCTAACTTGTTATTTCTGCAAAATATTCATTTATCCTAATTATTAGTTCTTGTTTTACTTCTTCTAATGTCATTCCTTCAACTTGTGCTCCGGCTAGTGTTATATGACCACCACCACCGAGTTTTTCAAGTATTAATTGAACATTTATATCTCCTATAGATCTACCACTTATGCATATTTTATCTCCAACATTACCTAAAACAAATGATGCTGTAATATCTGATATAGTTAATAATTCATCTGCTGCTTTTGCACAAATTAAGTTTGCATCTTTATCTTCTTTTTCGTATATTGCAATAGCTATAGAATTGTCTAACATTTCTGCATGCTTTACTATATCTGCAATTTCGTTATAACTATTTAAATCACTTTGGAACCATTTCTTTACTTTTATAATATCAACACCACATCTACGTAAATATGCTGCAGCTTCAAAAGTTCTTACACCAGTTTTAAAAGTAAAGTTTTTAGTATCAACCATGATTCCACCATATAAGCCTTCAACTTCTATAGGTTTTAATTTAATTTTAACATCAGTATATTGCAAAATCTCTGTTACAAGTTCTGCTGCTGAAGAAGCATATACCTCTTGGAATGTAAGAGTAGCATTTTCTATATAATCTGTACTTCTTCTGTGATGATCTATAATTACAACTTGACTAATTTTTTCTAATAATTCTGGTACTTCTACATAATTCTTTTTATGAGTATCAACAATTACTAGTAAAGTTTTATTTGTAATTAAATCTAATGCTTCATTTTTATTAATTATTATTTCTTTATATTCTTCATCTTTTTCTAGTTCTTCTATAAATTTCTTTAATGTCATTCCCTCTGTGTTATTTACAATATATGCATCTTTGTTTAAAGTTTTAACTAATCTATATATACCTAAGCTTGATCCCATAGAATCTATATCACCATTAGAATGTCCCATAATAAGAACGTTATCTGATTCTTCTATTAAATTTTCTAAAGCATGTGCAACAATTCTAGCTTTAACTTTAGTTCTTTTTTCAACTTCTTGTGTTCTTCCTCCAAAGAAAACATATTTTTCATTTTCTCTAACAACAGCTTGGTCTCCACCTCTTCCAAGAACTATATCCATACTTGCCAAAGCAGATTTATATTTTTCGTAGTTTGAATCTCCATCTGTTGAAATCGCTATACTTAATGTTAATTGCAGTCCTGCCTCAATATTTATTTCTTTAACTTTATCAAGGATTTCGAATTTATTTTCTTTAAGTTCTTCCATATATTTATGTTCGAATACATATACAAAAGTATTTCTTTCAGTCTTTACTACTATACCACCTGTTGAAGCTGCCCAATCATAGATAGCTTTTTCTACCTCTGCTATAACTTGTGGTCTATTTTCCACATCAATTCTTTGCATTATTTCTTCATAATTGTCTATCATCAAAATACCAACACATGTTTTGGCATCTTCGTATTTCTTCTTGTCTTTTACTGATTGAGTAATATCTATGAAATACAATATAGTAATATAATCAGATTTTTCGCTATGCTTTGATCTAATATATTCACCTAACATTTTGTAAATTTTATTTCCAACATGAACTATTTTTGTAATTGTTTTTTGCTTTTTATCATGCTCATTTTCTATATCTTGTTTTATTTCTTCTAATATATCAATTAAATAATTGTTTATATCTACATTTGCAAATTCATAAACAAATTTTGAACTTTTCCAAACAACATTACCATTTGTTTCTATTATTATTAATGGGAATGGTGAGTTAATAAGTGATTTTTTAGCAGTACCATCCATAGTCATAGTTAAGTTCTGGATTTGTCTAGACATTTCTGCATTTCTCTTATTGTTAGTCCAGTATGAATAAATTACTATTAAAATATAAAAAATTATTCCTGGAACTATAAACATTGGTTTATTTATACATATAAAAATTATTAGAAGTGCTATAATGGCCAAATATATTTTTGTTCTTGAAGTTATTTTTTCAAGAAATCTATTATTATTCAGCATACAATATCTCCTTTATTTTCTTATAATTTTCCTATTTAATTGTACGCTAAATTAGCGGTATTGTCAACTTTTTTTGGCATTTTGAACTTTAGGGACGGTCCTTAAAGTTCATTTTTTATGTAAATTATATTTGTTTCTTTTCAAAAAATATAAGAGACCTCTATGCAAATCTTGCACAAGGTCATTTCTGTTACTTCTTTTTCATTTATTTTTGACTTTAGACATTTCAGTATAAGAATGATAACTATCTACACCTACATAGCAAGGCAATAACCTATCGCTCTTCCACTCCTTTTTAATATTAATTAAGATGAACTACATTCCTGAATTTGAATAAAGTAATTCTTTAAACTATTTTTAATTCTTATTCCAAAATCTTTATATACCCAAGATTCGTCATCCTCTTTTTTGTATCTTTCCGCATTCTCGTCCTCTGATGGAATTTTACCTGTATCTACCATTTTTCCCTTTCTATCATCTTGACTGAATTAACATTTCGTTATCAAGTAAATTTTGCTACATTTACATAATTTTACTAACTTGTAGTTGATTTGTATATACATAAATTAGATTTTGCAGTATTTACGTAAAGCAAATGAACTTTAAGGACCGTCCCTAAAGTTCATTTAGTTTACATAGTTAGAGTTCCGTTTGGTGTGTTTACTATTGTTAATATATCTTCTTCTTTTCCATTTGCTGCATTTATATATACTAAAAAGTCTGTTCCATCAACTGTTCCTTTAAATTCCCAACATAGAATTTCTGTCTTGTATTCTGTTGGAATTACAGCTAATCCCTCTGATTTTATGTCTAAATTTTTATTTAATTTTTCTTTTGCTTCTTCTTTACTTATTTTTGGACTTTCTAAGCTTCTTTCTGTATGTGAATTTAAATATCCTTGTGTTTCTATTCCTAATATTTCTCCATTATCTAATGCTATTTTTAATTTTATTAAATCCGGATACATTGTTACATCATTTTGAACATATGCATAATTAACTGTCATTATTCCTTCTTCTTTTATATAATAAGTTGCTTTCATATTTTTATATCCTTTTTCTTCTAAATATTTTATTCCTAATTCTTTAGCTGTTTCTTCATCTATATTTTCTGATTCAACATTTCTATCAAAATTGCTATACAATATATGTCCACCTTTTTTAGTTATAGATATACTTACATCACTTGCATTTTCTTCATCTTTTAATTTTATTGTAAAATCAAATGTTGGTATATCGGCATTTTCTGAAAATGAATTAAAATTTATTTCTTCTATTCTATCATTTCCTACAAATTCACTAGCAATACTTTTTGCTTTTTCTTCGTCTATGTCATCTCCTGTTAATCCAACCTTATTAGCTCTTGTTATATGTTCTGAAAATGCTCCATCATAAATTAATCCTGCATATTCATGAAATTCTTGTTCTATATTTTTAAAGCTATCTTTTGAAATATTGCTAACTTCTCTTGCAAAAACGCTACTTCCTTTACTTTCAAGCTCTCCCCATTTTACTCTTCCATCATTTATATCATTTGATAATTGATTTAACACATTTTCCAAATTAACACTATATTCATGTAATTCTTTTAAGTTATCTAAATCTTCTTGTGTTAATGATTCATTATTAATATTTTTTCTTGATAATGAATAACTATAATCACTTACTTGATTTAAAAATTTTGATGTGTTTTCTAATTCATTACTGCTTATTGGTAGTTGTGACAAATAAGTCTGTGCTAAATTTGCTTCTTTCCATACATTTGTTAATGTTTCTGCTCCATGTTCTGGAGTTGTAGATATAAGAGATTTTCCTAAATAATTTTCTACATTTTGAACATAGTCTACTAATTCATAAAATGCTTGATTATATGAATTTTCTGATGCTTGTCTATATTCAGTTTGTTTTTTGTAAATCACTAATGCTAAAATTGCAATTATTGATATTAAAACAACTATTATTGTTAGCATATGTCTATCTTTTAATCTATCTTTCCAGTCAATAACTTTTTCTTTTATATTCATATTTTCATTCCTCTCTTTCTTTTTTGGATAATATATTTATTTTTTATAGATAACTATACACTACACCTTTTTTAGTAAATCTACTAAATATATTTATTTACAAAATCTATGTTTCCCTATTTGCTTAATTAAAGGTCTTGACCAAATCCATTTATTTGTAGCTGTATCTGGATTAAAATAATATATCGCTCCACCAGTTGGGTCCCACCCATTTAAAGCATCTTGGGCAGCTTTATAAACTGTAGAATCTTCTGCTATAGGAACATTTATCTGTCCATCTGATACAGCTGTAAAAGCTCCTGGCTCATAAATTACTCCAGCTATTGTATTCGGGAAACTAGAACTTTTTACTCTATTTAAAATAACTGCTCCAACTGCAACTTGTCCTTCATAAGGCTCACCTCTTGCTTCACCATTAATTGCTCTTGCCATTAGCTGTAAATCAGATGTTGAACTTGCACTCGCAGCATAAGATTTATTGCCATCTTCTTCCGAATTAATCAAATAAATTCCACAAATAATAAGTAAAGTAATAAACATAAGAGCTAATATTTTATAATAATTTTTCAAAATATTTCCTCCTAACTTAATTCTTTTTAAATATTTTGTGTAAAAATTCCATATTTATTCAATTATTCCTATGAAAAAAATTTTTCTTGTGATAAAATGGTCAAAACGAAATAAGAAATGGAGATTAAAATGAAAAAAGTTTTAATTTTTTACGCATCTTATGGAGGTGGACATTTGTCTGCAGCAAATTCTATAAGAGAATGCATAATTAGTAATTATCCTGATATTAATGTAGAAATGATAGATTGTATGAAATATGTAAATAAGCATTTTGAGAAATTAACTACTGCTGCTTATAAAGAAATGGCAAAAAAAGCACCATGGGCATGGGGAACAATTTATTATACCTCTCAAAAAGGCCCTATTGCTGAAATAAGCAGCACTTCTAACAAAATACTTGCACACAAATTAAATAATTTATTACAAGAATTTGAACCTGATTTAATAATTTCTACACATCCTTTTGCTAGCCAAATGTGTAGTTATTTAAAAAAGCATCATAAAATTGAAGCAAAGATTGCATCTATACTTACAGACTTTGCACCACATGAACAATGGTTAGTTGGTAAAAAGTGTATTGATTATTTTTTTGTTGCACATAATAAAATGAAAGAAGACTTAATTAAGAAAAAAGTACCAGCTGAAAAAATATATGTAACTGGAATCCCTTTATCGAAAAGATTTCTAATGCACTATAATAAAGATGAAATTTTAGAACAATTTGGTTTAAAAAAGGATAAAAGAACAATTTTGTTTTTTGGTGGAGGAGAATTTGGTTTAGGAAAAAGTAAAACTTTAAAAGTATTAAGTTCACTTTTAAATGATTTTGAAAACTTACAAATAGTTGCAATTTCAGGTAAAAATCAAAAAATGAAAAATAAATTTGAGGAACTTGTAAATAATTCTAATATGCCTGAAGATGTTAAAATTATAGAATATACAAATCATGTTCCTGAACTTATGAGTGTTGCAGATTTAGTTGTCACAAAACCTGGTGGACTTACTTCGTCAGAAAGTTTGGCTTCTGGGCTTCCGATAATAGTTATAAATCCAATACCTGGACAAGAAACTCAAAATGCTGAATTTCTTGAATCTAAAGGTGCTGGAATATGGATTAAATCTAGTAGTAATGTAAGTGAAATTTTACATTCACTCCTTAATAATCCAGAAAAATTTAAACAAATGAAAATAAATTCTAGACTTTTAGCAAAAAAGTATTCAACTCAAGATATTTGTAAAATATTATTAGGTTAAATTTTGGAGGTTAATGATGGCACAAAAGATTGAAGAATATGATGTAAAAAAAGAATATGGAGATTTAGCTCTTACTAAAAAAACTGACTTTATCTCTAAACATAAAATAAATATGACTGGTTTAACTACTTCTCAAGTAGAAGAGAATCAAAAAAGATATGGTGAAAATCAAATAAGTGGTGCTAAGCCTAAGCGCTGGTATCACTACTTTTTCGAAAGTTTATTTAGTCCGTTTAATGCTATTTTGTTAGGAATTTCGCTTGTTTTAATTTATACAGATATAGTTTTGCCAGCAAATCCTAATCCAGCAAATATAATTGTAATTATTTGCTTAGTTTTAATTAGTACTTTTTTGGAATTTTTTGAGGAATTTCGTTCTAATAAAGCTGCAGAGAAACTAAAAGAATTAGTTCAAACAAAAGGTACTGTTATAAGAAATGGTGAGAAAATAAAAATTCCATTTAAAGAATTTACTGTTGGAGATATAGTATCTTTATCTGCAGGTGATATGGTTCCAGCTGATTTAAGAGTTTTAGAAGCAAAAGATTTATTTGTTGGGCAATCTTCTATTACAGGTGAATCTGATTCTATAAAAAAATTACCAGATACAGAAATGGAATCTATAGATGATTTAGAAAGTATTACAGACTTAGACGATATATGTTTTATGGGAACAAATGTAGTTAGTGGTTCTGCAAAATGTGTTGTAGTAAAAGTAGCTGATGATACTTATTTTGGACAAGTCGCTCATTCAATTACAACAGGAAAACCAAAAACTGAATTCCAAAAAGGAATAGAAAATATTAGTAAATTATTAACTAAATTTATGATTTTTATGATTCCTCTAACATTTATAGTAAATGTTTGGAAACATGATTTATTAACAGCATTTACATTCTCTGTTGCTATAGCAATAGGAATTACACCTCTATTACTACCAGTAATTCTTTCATCTTGTTTATCTAAAGGTGCTGTAAGAATGTCAAAAAAGAAAACTATTGTAAAAAAATTAGATTCTGTTGAAAGTTTTGGTTCAATGAATGTTTTTTGCACAGATAAAACTGGAACTTTAACAGAAGATAAAATCGTACTAGAAAAATATTTAGATATTAATGGTGATGAAGATATTGGTGTTTTAGAAGATGCATTTCTAAATTCTTATCATCAAACAGGATTAGATGGAAATATAGATAAAGCAGTTATTGCTCGTGCTTTAGAAAATGGATTAGAGCATTTAAAAAATGATTATGCAGTTGTTGATGAAATTCCATTTGATTTTACTAGAAGAATGTTATCAGTTATAGTTACAGATAAATCTAGTCATCTAAAAATGATTACAAAGGGAGCTGTAGAAGAAATTCTAAATATTTGTACAAAAGTTTCATACAAAGATGAAATTTCTAATATTACTCCTGCTATAAAGAAAAATATTTTAAAAATTTCTACAAATCTAAATAAAGATGGTTTAAGAGTTATTGCAGTATGTGAAAAAGATGTTACTGGTAAAGCAAATTTTGATTTATCTGATGAATCAAATATGATTCTTACAGGATTTATAGGATTTTTAGATCCTCCAAAAGAATCTGCTACTACCGCAATTAAGCGTATGAATGAAGCTGGTATCCGAGTTATCGTTCTTACTGGAGATAATGCAGAAGTTACTGGCTGTATTTGTAAAAAAGTTGGAATTAAAACAAGTAAAATAATACTTGGAAGTGAAATCGATAAATTACCTGATAGTGGTGTAATTAGACTTTTAAAAAGAAAACACAATGTATTTGCTAAATTATCACCAATTCAAAAAGCAAGAATAATTCGTTTATTAAAACAAAGCGGAAATGTTGTTGGATATATGGGGGATGGAATTAATGATACACCTTCTCTTACAAATGCTGATGTAGGTGTTTCAGTAGATACAGCTGTTGATATAGCTAAAGAAACTGCAGATATTATATTGCTAGAAAAAGATCTTAATGTATTATTAGATGGTGTTACAGAAGGTAGAAAAACATTTTCTAATTTACTAAAATATATTAAACTTGCTGTAAGTTTTAATTTTGGTGAAGTTACATCTGTATTAATAGCAAGTATTTTACTTCCATTCTTCCCTATTACACCAATACAATTACTTGTACAAAGTTTATTATATGATATTGGACAATTAACATTACCTTTTGACAATGTAGACAGTGAAGCTTTAAAGAAACCTAGAAAATGGAGTATTAAAGCTATTCAAAAATTCATGATTGCAATGGGACCTTTAAGCTCATGTTTTGATTTAATCGTATTTGCAATGCTTTGGTTTGTATTTGGTCTTGGACCAAATGATGCAGCTTTATTCCAAACAATATGGTTCTCATATGGAATTATATCTAATTTATTTGGAATGCATGTTATTAGAACATCAAAAGTTCCATTTTTACAAAGTAATGCAGCAAAACCAGTGTATATGTCATCAATCATAGTATCATTACTTGCAATATTAGTTCCTTTTACACCATTAGGAGCTGCAATTGGATTAGTAGAAATCCCATTAAGATTTATGGCATTAATATTTATAACACCAATTGTATACTGTATAATTGCTCAATTTGCTAAACATAGATATATTAAAAAATATGGTGAATGGTTATAATAATATTTTAAAAAAAGTGTCCTAAAATAGGACTCCGAAAGGCAAAATCCAGCTCGATAAGAGTTGGATTTTTTGTTTCTTAGTCTCCTATTTTAGAACACCTTCTTATGTTTTTTTCTATTTATTTGAAAATAGCTATGTAAAAGAATGACGATTCCTCATCACTATATCTCTATTCTTTCTTTTCCTACTATTTCTTCAAATTCTTTTAAAATTTCATCTGTAAAGAAAATAGCTCCACATGGTTTTAGTTCTCCATCTTCCATAATTTGTACTGGCATATTATTTCTGTCGCCATGAAAGAATCTTATTATTCCTCTTAGCTTATCTTTTTCTGGTTCTTCCATTCCATTTATGTCTATTGTTAATACTTTTCTAGAATTTTCTCCGAATGGTTTTATTGTCCTTGCAACAATTTTAGGTTCATCATCTTCTCTTATACTTAGCCTTCCCTCTACCATTACAATGCTCTCTTCTACCAAGTATTTTGATGATTCATTATAACAATTTTCAAATACTATTATTTCTATTGTGCCATATAAGTCTTCAACTGTTACAAATGCCATTATTGTATTATTTTTTGTGTATTTTTTCTTTACACTAGTAATAATTCCTGCATATTTTACAAATTGTCCATCTTTATATTCATTTTTTCTTGCAATAAATTCTCCCTCATCCAATACTGTTGATTGTAGGTTTGCAAATTCTTTAAGCTTCATAGAATTAATATTTGTTTCACTTTCAATTTGAGTTCTTAACTTTTCAAGCGGATGACCTGAAATATATATTCCAAGCATTTCTTTTTCCATTGAAAGTAAATCTTTTTCTGAAAACTCTTTTTGTTCATTAAATGTATATTTAAGTTCATTCACATTGTCTTCAGGAGCTGCTAAATCAAACATTGTTACTTGTCCTGCAAAACTTTTTCTATTTGTATCTTGAATTGTATCCAATATTCCCTCAAAAGAAGCAAGTAATGTTGCTCTTGTTTGTTCAAATTCGTCAAATGCTCCAGCTCTTATTAAACTTTCTATACATTTTTTATTTACAGTTTCATTTTTCATTCTTTCGCAGAAATCTGTAAAGCTTTCATATGGCCCATTTTCTTCTCTTTCTTTTACAATAGAATTTACAGCTCCAATTCCAACATTTTTTACACTTCCTAAACCAAATCTTATTTTTCCATTATCAACTGTAAATTTTGTAAAGCTTTTATTAATGTCTGGTTTTAATATATCTATTTTTAGTCTTTTACATTCATCAATATACATTGGGATTTTATCTAAGTTTCCTAAATAGCTATTTAATGTTGCTGCCATAAATTCTTCTGGATAATATGCTTTTAGATATGCTGTTCTATATGATACAACCGCATAAGCTGCTGCATGGCTTTTATTAAATGCATATTTGGCAAACTCTGCCATTTCATCAAATATTTTATTTGCAGATGCTTCATCTATTCCATTTCTTACACAACCTGGAATAACTACATTTCCATTTTCATCTGTTTGTCCATGAATAAAATATTCTCTTTCTTTTGCCATTACATCAAGCTTTTTCTTACCCATTGCACGTCTTACTAGGTCAGCTCTTCCTAAAGAATATCCTGCCAAGTCACGAACTATTTGCATAACTTGCTCTTGGTATACCATACATCCATATGTAACTTTTAAAATTGGTATTAATGATGGATGTGTATATTCTGCATGTTCTGGATCTTTTTTATTTTTTATATATCTAGGTATTTGATCCATTGGTCCAGGTCTGTATAAAGAAACTCCAGCTATAATATCTTCTAAACAGTCTGGTTTTAATTCCTTCATAAAGTTTGTCATACCTTGGCTTTCAAATTGGAATATCCCAACAGACTCACCATTTTGCCATAATTTATATACTTTTGGATCATTCATGTCTTTATCAAATTCAACATCAATTCCCCTATTTTCTTTTACTAAATTTATTGCATCTTGTATAACTGTAAGTGTTCTAAGTCCTAAGAAGTCCATTTTTAGAAGTCCTAGTTCTTCTAATGTTGTCATTATAAATTGTGTTGATATTTGTCCATCTCTTACATATAAAGGCACATATGTATCTACAGGTTCTTTTGTTATAACTATACCACAAGCATGTGTTGAAGCCTGTCTTGGCATTCCTTCTAAAGCCATTGCAATGTCTAGCATTTTATGAATTTCATCATCATTTTCATATAAATCTCTTAGTTCTTTATTTTGCTCCATTGCCTTTTTTATTGTAATATGAAGCTCATTTGGTATCATTTTTGCTAATTTATCACATTCAGCATATGGCATATCTAGGGCCCTTCCAACATCACGAATTACCATTCTAGCAGACATAGTTCCAAAAGTAATAATCTGAGAAACATGGTCTTTACCATATTTTCTTTCTACATAATCAATTACTTCTCCTCTTCTTTCATAACAAAAGTCTACGTCAAAATCAGGCATACTTATTCTTTCTGGATTTAAAAATCTTTCGAATAGTAGATTATATTTCATTGGATCAATATCTGTGATCCCTATTGCATATGCTAAAATTGAACCAGCTCCTGATCCACGTCCTGGGCCAACTGGTATACCTACAGATTTAGCATAATTTATATAATCCCAAACTATTAAATAATAATCTACATATCCCATTTGTGAGATAATTTTTAACTCATATTCTGCTCTATCTAATATTTCTTGTGATGGATTTTCACCATATCTTTTCTTTATACCATCATCACATAATTTTTTAAAATAATCATAATGTGTAGCATATTCTGGTGGCACATCATAATTAGGCAGAATTGTATGACCAAATTCAAACTCAACATTACATTTTTCTGCTATTTTAACTGTGTTTTCTATAGCATCTGGAAAATTTTTAAAATATTCAGACATTTCCTCTGGTGATTTTACATATAGTTCATCTGTTTCAAATCTCATTCTATCTTCATCAGTCATACGTTTTCCAGTTTGTATGCAAAGCAAAACTTCATGATTATATGCATCTTCTTTTTTTAGATAATGTGCATCATTTGTTGCAACAATTGGAATATCCAATCTTCTTGCTATTTGAATTATCTTTTGATTAACCATTACTTGTTCTTTTACACCATTATTTTGTATTTCCAAGTAATAATCTTCTCCAAATACATTCTTATGCCATTTTGCAACATTTTCAGCCTCTTCTATGTTTCCATTTAATATTGCTTGACTTACGCTTCCCGCTAAACATCCACTTAAACAAATTATTCCTTCGTGATATTTTTCTAGTATTTCTAAATCTATACGAGGTTTATAATAATAACCTTCTGTAAATCCTAAAGAAACTAATTTACTTAAATTTTGATATCCTTTATTATCTTTTGCAAGCAATATCAAATGATAATATTTTTTATCTTGAGGTTCTTTATCAAATCTCGTTCGTGAAGCTACATATACTTCACAACCAATTATTGGTTTGATACCTTCTTTTTTGCAAGCTTTATAAAAGTCAATAACACCATACATAACACCATGGTCTGTTATTGCCATTGCTTTCATTCCGAGTTCTTTCGCCCTTACAGGCAAATCTTTTATTCTATTTGCTCCATCTAATAAACTAAACTCACTATGTATGTGTAAGTGTACAAAATCAGGCATTTTCCTCTCCTTTTGAACTTTAGGGACGGTCCTTGGAGTTCATTTTTTATGTAAATTGTTCCAGATAGAAAATCTACAAAAGCCCTTAAAATTAAGGATTATATATATTTTTCGAATTTTTTTTAAATCTATAATATATGTTTTTCGTGTTTTTATGTAAACGTTTTGAACTTTTAGGACCGTCCCTAAAGTTCATTTTTTATGTAATGTTATCACATTTTTTTAAATTTAACAATTCTTTATTCTACAAATCTTTTTCTTGTGATATACTTCTTTTACTAACTATATTATTTGGAGTTATTAGGAGGTAATTTTATGATAATAGTGACTTCTGGTTCTAGATATATTGATATAGACGCATATGCAAGTATAATAGCATACGCAAAATTTTTAAATTTAAAAGGTAAAAATGCAATAGCATATAGCTCTTCGCCTCTTAATGAAAGTGTAACAACAAGCCTAAAAAATAATAAATATACAATTTCTAGACAACTAGATTTCACTAAAGATGATAAATTTATAATTTTAGATGTATCAGATCCAGATTTTTTTGATAAATCAGTTGATATGCCTAGAATTATTCAGGTAATAGATCATCATTATGGTTTTGAAAATTACTGGAATTCAAAATCTAATGTTAATACAATAATTGAAAAAATTGGTTCTGTTGCTACAATTATTTTTGAATTATTCGAAAAAGAAAATTTGCTAGAAAATTTAGACAAAGATTTGTGTTTATTATTAATGTCTGCAATTTTAGATAATACTTTAAATTTTAAAGCAAAAGTTACAACTTCTAGAGATATTGAAGCATATAAGAAATTAGAAAAACTAGCAAATCTTAATTTTAATTATGCTAAATTTTATTTTAATGAGTGTGAACAAGAAATAAATAAGAATTTAAAGTATGCTATCTTAAATGATACAAAATTGGACAATACTGGTGGAAAAGTTCCTACTGTTTTTGCTCAATTAACAGTTTGGGATTCTTCAAATATATTAAATAATATTAATTTAATATATGAAGCATTAGGCACTTTTAAAAAGCCTTGGCTTATGAATTTAATATCTTTAAAAGATGGTAAAAGCTATCTTATTTCTAATGACAAAAATATTAAATTTAATTTAGAAACAACTTTTAATTGCAAGTTTATCAATGATATTGCAGTTCTGTCTGATGTATGGCTTAGAAAAGAAATTATTAAAAAATTATTATAATTCATGAACCTCCTTATATTTATGAATATTATATATAAGGAGGTTTATTATGGATTCTTCTTGTGAATTTGTTGTATTTATTTCTATGTTGGCATGTAGTATTGCAAAAGGTAAAACTAAAGAAGAACTTAATTTACTTGCAGTGTTTTTTGTCCAATTAGGCGATACTTTAGCAAGTATTTCATTACTTGATGATTCTCAAAACTAAGATATCTTAATTTAGAGTGTGTTATAAATTTGATAAATCCTCTAAAATATGGTAAAATGTATTCATTCTTTGTACAACAACAAAATAATAATTTATTAGGAGGATTTATTTATGAAAGAAGAATTTAAAAGACGGTTACTGGACTATGCCAAAAATAAGAAGGTACGGAAATTAGTACCATGGCTTTTTTTGCTAATATTATTTATTATATTAGTAGTCCAAAAAGTTAGTAATCTTTTTTCCTACACGTGGGTATGCATTGCTGCACTTTTAGTACTTGTATATCTTGTTTTTTCAAGAGCTCTTGATGTAATTGCAAAAAGTTCTCAAAATATGTTGCGGAAAAACAAATGGAGAGTATTAATTTTTAGCGATGATTCATTTGTGAGTGATTTTTGCATTTTTTTTATTATTCTACCACTTTTATTAATTATTGCTCACTATTTGCCCGAATCCATATTCTTACAAATAATCATGATGATTGGCCTAATTATACTTGCATTTATTTTAGATTTGTTTTTAACAAATCTAATTTGCAAGTTTGCCAGAAAATGGATTATAGAAGATGAAGATATTAACCAGAAGTAAATTCTTATATAAATATCGTACAAATTTCTTTTTCCGAAATTTGTGCGATATTTATTTTTAAAAAGAACAAAAGGGCATAATTAAAATTTTATACAAAAAAACTCACGACCTCCGAAGTCGTTGTGTATCTTGACTTACGAAGATTGTGAGTTTTAAAAATTGGTAGCGAAGATGTGATTCGAACACATGACCCTTCGGGTATGAACCGAATGCTCTAGCCAACTGAGCTACTTCGCCATTTGCTGTAACAGCTAATATTATAATATCCATTTTAATTTTTGTCAATACATAAATTCAAAAAATATTTCTCGTACATCTCTTCTATACTTGTAAATTTTCTCTATAAAAAGTGACACTTTTGTTCAATTTGATCATTTAAGCAAAAAGAAAGGACTATTTAATTAGTCCTTTTATATTTGATATTTTAACCTCTTTCCCCTCTGAAACGAGCTTCTCCGCCCTTTTCTTTTGGTTCATTAACTTTTTCAGCCTTTGCAGCATTTACTCTTGCATTATGTTCTTCTACTGCTTTTGCTACATTTACATTAGCTCTATATCCAGATATTCCACCAAATTTAGCTTTTCCTCCGGCTGTAACTTCTACAACATCATCATCGCTAAATCTTGTATTTTGGATATTTTGCACATTGCTTTCCAATACAGGATCCTTCGTTTCACCTGGTTCATCTATTTCTGTACTTACTAATGATTTTATAGCACTTCCAAAATTTCCGAATATATCTTTAATAATACCAAACATATTTCTTTTTTCTGATTCTATTGCTCTACTTTTCATTTTTTCTCTTAGCTTAGCTAAGAATTTCACCTCTCTTTATTCTCTATTTCTCATAGATATATATATTATAACAAAAAAACGCCTTAAAGTCAAGATTTTAAGACGTTTACATAATTTTTTAACTTTTCTTACATTTTTTATCTATAAATATTATATTTTATTAACTCATATAATCTTTTAACTTTTTACTTCTACTTGGATGTCTTAATTTTCTTAAAGCTTTTGCTTCTATTTGTCTAATTCTTTCACGAGTTACTTTAAATTCTTTTCCTACTTCTTCAAGAGTTCTAGCTTTTCCATCTTCAAGACCAAATCTTAATTTTAAAACTTTTGCCTCTCTAGGTGTTAATGTACTCATTACCTCTTCTAATTGTTCTTTTAATAAAGTATATGCTGCAGAATCTTGTGGTGCTGGCGAATCTTCGTCTTTTATAAAATCACCTAAATGGCTATCATCTTCTTCTCCAATTGGTGTTTCAAGTGAAACTGGATCTTGCGCAATTTTTTGTATTTCCATAACCTTTTCAACAGGCATTTCCATTTCTTTTGCAATTTCTTCTTGCGTTGGCTCTCTTCCTAATTGTTGTAATAGATGTCTTGATGTACGTATTAATTTATTAATTGTTTCAACCATATGAACAGGAATTCTTATAGTTCTTGCTTGATCTGCAATCGCTCTTGTAATAGCTTGTCTTATCCACCATGTTGCATAAGTACTAAACTTAAATCCTTTAGTATAATCAAATTTTTCTACTGCTTTTATAAGACCCATATTACCTTCTTGTATTAAATCTAAGAATAACATACCTCTACCAACATATTTTTTAGCAATACTTACAACTAATCTTAAGTTTGATTCTGCTAATTTTTGTTTAGCTTCTTCATCACCTTCAAGAACTTTTTTAGCCAAATCTAATTCTTCTTCATATGTTAAAAGTGGAATTTTTCCAATTTCTCTTAAATACATTCTAACAGGATCATCTATATTTCCACTATCATATCCGTTTAAATCTATTTCATCTAATTTTAAATCTTCTACTTCTTGTAAATCTTCTTCATCAGGACCTTCTTCATCTAAGTCGTCATCTTTTCCAATATCAACACCCATTTTCTCTAATGCGTCAAAAACTTTATCCATTTGTTCTGTTGATAAATCTTCTAATTCTCCTGCAAGCTCTCCATATGTTACTCTTTTATTCTTTTTTGCCATTTCTAAAATTTTGTTAACTTTCTTTTCTGTATCATTAACATTTTGTTCTATATTTTCTTCTTTTTTATCTACAATTTCTTGTTGTCCTTCTATTTTTTTCATTACAACCTCCTAGCTATTTTGCAAGTTTAATAATTATATTATTCAACTCTTTTTCATACATTAATTTAGTTTCATTATCTAAATTTTCATCTTCTAGTTTTTTTAATACTTCATCTCTTTGCTCTTTTAAATTTTCTCTTTCATATGTATTTAAAATATCATCTACACCTTTTTCAATATCAGTAATTCCATAATCTTTTGCCATAATTTCTGTTATGTGATTTATCTGTTCCTCATTCTCAAACAAAGATAATACATCATAAATCTCTGTAGCACCTTTTTCATATTCTTCATATAAACGACTTAATATAGTTCTATTTGTTTCTGATTTAAAGTCTTCTACCTTTATTTTGTTTTTTATCTTTGAATACACTTTGGAATTAAACATAATAAGCATTGCTATAATTGTATTTTCTCTATTTAATCTTTCCTTACTAACATTATTATCTTCTTTTTTTGGTGCGTTATACTGTATATTTCTTTTTTCTAGAATTTTAGAAGATGTTTTTCTTGGATATAATATTTTCTTAATCTCTGAATATATGGATTCTTTTGAAATATTATAATCTTTTGAAATTTTTTCTATATATATCTCTTGTTCCATGCTGTTTTCAACTTTTGATAAAATTTTTGCAACTTCATTTAAAAACTTTATTTTGTCTCCTGTATTATCTAAATTTAAATTTTTCTTTAAGGCTTTTACCTTAAATTCTACTAATGATATTGCATTATCTATGCATTTTTTTAGCCTGTCCGGTCCAAATTTTGTAACATATTCATCTGGATCTTTTGCTCCGGATATTTGTAATACTCTTACATCACAACCAAGATTTTTTAAAATATCTAAACCTCTCATAATTGCTTCTTGTCCAGCACCGTCAGCATCATATCCTAATATTACTTGCTCTGAACTTCTTCTTAAGAGCCTCCCTTGTGCCTCTGTAAGTGCTGTTCCTAAAGACGCAACTACATTTGTTATCCCTCTTTGATGAAGTGATATTACATCCATATATCCTTCTACAATCAAAATCTTTTTGGTATCGCCTTTTTTAGCGTTAAATAAACCAAATAAATTTCTACCTTTGCTATATACTAAATTTTCTGGTGAATTTATATATTTTGGTTTTGAATCATCTAAAACTCTTCCTCCGAATGCTATAATTCTTCCTCTAACATCTTGAATTGGAAACATTAATCTATGTCTAAACCTATCTATATATTGTCCTCTATCATTTCTGTTTACTAAATCAGATGCTAATATTGCTTCATCAGAAAATCCTTTACTCTTTAAAAATTTATATAACTCATCAAAATTTCCAGAATAACCAATTATAAAACTTTTTAATGTTGCATTATTAAGTTTTCTCTTTTTTACATATTCTTGTGCTGGTTTTGCTGATGGTTTATATAAATTTTCATGATAAAAATATGCGGCTTCTTTATTTATTTGGTATATTTTATCTTTTAATTCTTGTGTTTTATTGTCTCCTATGCTTTCTAACTTTGGTAATGTTATATTGGCTTTTTCAGCTAATAATTCTATACTTTCTCTAAAATTTAATCCTTCTATTTTAGATATAAAATGAATTACATTTCCTCCAACGCCACAACCAAAGCAGTGAAAAATTTGCTTATCTGGAGATACTGCAAAAGAAGGTGATTTTTCGTTATGAAATGGACATAAACCAAAATAGTTTCTTCCACTTCTTTTTAATGCTACATATTGTGACACGATATCTACAATATCATTATTGTTTTTTACTTCATCAATTAATTCATCACTATAACGTATCATTATCCTACCTTTCTTTATTGCATAGAAAAATTGCTCTAAAATTAGAGTAATTTTTTCTATATATTAATATTCGACAACTTAACAATAAATCCTTCTTTTATGTATACAAAACTTTCTTTCGTTTTATTTTTTTCTTTAAAAAGTCGATGATTTAAATAATTTATCATGCTAGATAAATTTAACCGTCGATAAAATGGTTTTATTGCCGACGGTTTATAAGAATCTCATAAAGTTAAAAAAAAATATAATTGTTGTGTTTACATATATTAATATTTAAATACAACAATTACATTTTTCTTTTGTTATTTATTTGTATACGCAGAAAAAGAAAGAAATATAATTTCTTTCTTTCTATGTTTAATCATTAGATGCTTTTTTATTCATTGTATCTGAATTAAATGGTATAAATTTGCTTACAATATCACTACTAATATCTGAAGCTGTAACATTATTATCTACTCTGTATTCTTCATATGAAGTAGCAATTGTGTTATCTACCATTTGTTCTATTTCATCTTGTGTAGCATGTTCTGTTAAAACAAGTTCACTAACCAAAATTTGTTTAGCATTGTTTAACATTTTTTTCTCTCCTGTTGATAAACCTTTTTCTTTTTGTTTAAAACTTAAGTTTCTTACAACGTCTGCAACTTTATAAATGTCACCACTTTTCATTTTGTCCATATTGTCTCTATAACGTTTATTCCAATTCATAGACATTTCTGTTTCGTCTGACTCTAAAACTCGGAATACTTTTTCTGCACTACTTTTGTCTATAATGTTTCTTACCCCTATTTCTTCTGCTTTAGCTGTTGGAACCATTACCTTAACTTCACCTGGCATTTTTAGTATATAGTATGCCTGCTTTTGACCTAATATATCCTTTTCTTCTATTGCATCTATAACTCCTGCCCCGGTGCATAGGGTAAACTATTTTATCGCCTACATTAAACATGCAAGTCACTCCTTTCAATGTCTATTTCCAATCATCAACACATTCATTATACTACAAAAATTACCAAAAGTCAAAACTTTTGGTAATCTAATTGTAGCTTAAAAAACTACGGAACTACGCATTTTAATAGGTTTTCGGCGTTTTCAAACTTTTTTTCGTATTTTATTTTTTGTCTGTAGAACCAAATCCTCCTGTTCTAACACCTTCTGCTACATCATTATCTACTGTTAAGAATTTTTGGAATATAACTTGTCCTATTACATCTCCTTTTTTTACTTGTATATCTTCATCTTTAAAATTAAAATATTGAAAATAAAAATGTCCATCATTTGATTCATTTTCATAATAATCAGCATCTATTATTCCAATACTATTTGCCATAACAAATCCTTTTTTAGGTCCGCTACTTCTATTTGCAAGCATATACCATTCATCTTCTTGGCAATATGCTTTTAATCCTGTTGGAATTAATGTTGGTTTCATTCCTGGTTTATATGCAGGTATAACCACATCTTCTGCTGCCTCTATATCATATGCTGCTGCATGTTTTGTTTTTCTTACTGGTAAGTGTATATCTTTGTCTTCCCAACCTTTTGCTATTTCAAATCCTCTTTTTCTTTCTCCCATTGTTATCTCTCCTTTTTGTTTTTCTTCTGTTATTTTATCGTATTATTTTGTTTTGTCAATATTATTTTTTTAGCATATTATGTATTATGTAGACTATGGTGGTGATTATATGAATATATGCAATTTGTCAAATCTAAAAATAAATAAAACTGGAGAAATAATAGATTTTAATTGTAACTCCAATATAAAAAGAAGATTATTTGATTTAGGCATTCTAAAAGGTTCTAATATAACACCAATATTTAGGAGTCCATTTAATGATCCAACAGCATATCTTGTTATCGGAACTGTTATTGCTTTAAGAAAAGATGATGCAGAAAAAATCATAGTAACTTATGAATAAAAATAATCATATTATTAAATATATTATTGGATTGGAGGTTATATCATGAAAAATTATAAAATAGCCTTTGCCGGAAATCCTAATGTTGGAAAATCTACTATTTTTAATAGTTTAACTGGAATGAATCAACATACTGGAAATTGGACAGGTAAAACAGTTGGTAATTGCTATGGTAAATTTACTTATAAAAGTGCTGATTTCACAGCTATTGATATTCCAGGTACATATTCATTAATGTCTAATTCTGAAGAAGAAGAAATTGCGAGAAACTATATTTGTTTTGAAAATCCTGATGCTATTGTAATTGTTGTTGATGGGACCTCTATAGAACGTAATTTAAATCTTGTTTTTCAGATTATGGAAATTAATCCTAACATTATTTTGTGTGTAAATTTGTTGGATGAAGCTAAAAAGAAAGGAATAAAAATTGATTTTAAAAAACTTTCTTCTATATTAGGTATTCCTGTAGTTGGTACAATAGCCAAAAAGAAAAAAACTTTAATAAATCTAAAATATATTATCTATGATGTTTGCTTAAAAAAAATTGTTCCTACTCCTCATATTGTAAAATATTTACCTATTATAGAAGATTCTATTTCTTTGCTAAGCTGTGAATACCCAACTATTCCGTATCCTTTAAACAGGTGGGTATCTCTTAAACTTTTATCAAATGATAAAAAAATAATTAAAACTATTTCAAATAAATTAAATATTGATTTAAGTACCTCTTCTATAAATTCTAAAATTGATGAATGTAACTGTCTTTTAAAACGAAATGATATTAATTCTTCCAATTTAGAAGAAACAATAATTTCGTTTATTATGAAAAAAGCTGAATATATTTGCCAAGAAGTTTGTACATATACAAAGAAAGATTATTTAAGTAAAACGATAAAGATTGATAAAATCTTAACTTCCAAAAAATTTGGTATTCCAATAATGCTTTTATTTTTGTGTATTTTATTTTGGATTACAATAGTTGGAGCAAATTATCCTTCACAATTATTATCCGATCTTTTTGGAAATTTGAAATATCATATCTTAAATCTCTTTAGCACTATTCATTCTCCTGAATGGCTTACAAGTATTTTAGTTGATGGTGTTTATCAAACTGTTACTTGGATAATTTCTGTAATGCTTCCACCTATGGCAATATTCTTCCCTCTATTTACTATTTTAGAAGATTTAGGATTTTTGCCACGTATTGCTTTTAATTTAGATAGATGTTTTAAATGTGCATGTACTTCTGGTAAACAGGCACTTACCATGTGCATGGGAGTGACAAAGTGGTATTTTACCATTTCTTTTTGCGATTAAATAATTCTGAAATATATCCTGCCAAACAATATGGAGCTAATATAAATGCATATAATATAGCATAAACTATAAAAGCTAATTTACTTCTTTTTTCTAATTTACAATTAATTTCTTTTAACATATTATTTCTCTTAATTTCTATTACCAGACAAAGTAATAGCCCAAATATTATCACAAATAAAGATATCCAACTAATTAATAATGGATTTCCAAGTGCTAAGAAAATTAATCCAAGAGGTATAAAAATTAAAATTGCTAGATCTATAAATGGGAAAAACACGTTTAAACACATCAAAAATTTAGATTTTAAATTTAGTCTTTTGGATTTAAATATTTTTACTTTTTTGAATGCTTCAATCATTCCTCTTGCCCATCTTTTTCTCTGTCTACCAAAATCTTTATATTTTTCTGGAACCTCTGTAAAAGCAATTGCATTTTTAACAAAATTTGTTTCATATCCTTCACTTAAAAGTTCCCAAGTTAAAACTATATCTTCTCCAACACTATTTTTCCATCCACCTATTTCTTTTAATGCTTTTGTTTTATATGCACTAAATGCACCTTGTGCAACTAAAGTTGAATTATAATTGCCTTGAACAAGTTTTACTCCAAATATTCCTAAAGTATAATCCCATTCCTGTAATTTTGTGATAAAACTTTTTTTAGTGTTCTTAACAAATAAACAACCTGCTGTTGCAACAGTCTTTTTATTAGAATTCGTTAATTTATTCATAATTTTTCTTATTGCTAATGAATGAAGATTAGTATCTGCATCCACTGTTATAGTGTACTTAGTTTTTACTTTTTCTAATCCTTTATTAAGTGCTTCTGCTTTTCCCTTATGCTTAGCTTTTATAATATTTACATTTTCATTTAAGTTCATCTCTTCTAAAAGTTCCAATGTTCCGTCTGTTGACCCATCATCAATAATATTTATATAAATATTTCCACAATATTCTTGATTTTGAATAGATTTAATAGTTTCTTTTATTGTTCTTTTAGCATTATATGCTGGGATTAAAACAGTAACATCCTCTTCTTTTGCACATAACTTCTTTTCTTTTTTAGTAAATAACAGACTCACTAAATTAAATATATAATTAAATCCTGGAATTATAGCTACAAATATTACAAGATAAATTGCTAAAAAATATCCCAAATAACAAGCTATATCATTAATCCAGTTAATATCTATAAATATTGAGCATATGCTACACAGTACTGCACATATTAAAGATATACAAAACATCCTCCTCACCTCATAATATCTTATGAAAATTGTCCAAAATTGGTGATTTGTGTCAAAAAATATCAATAAATAATAAGATAAATAGAGGTGAATTAAATTGAACAAAAAAAGAGGAATTGTTTTGATATGTATAGTAATTGTTGTCATCGTTTTGGCATGTTTTATTAATCAATGTAAGACTAGTAAAAGACCAGATATAAAAGTTCCTGTATTGCTCTATCATAATTTTGTAACTGTTGTTCCAGAAAGTGATCCAGATAATTTTAACTATATAAATACTCCTCAAAGTTTTGAGGAAAATATAAAAACATTTTTAGCTAATGGATATACAATAATTTCTTTTAATGATCTAAATAATGCATATTCTGGTAAAACCACTCTTCCGGATAAGCCAATTATTATAACATTTGATGATGGATATTACAGTAATTACGAATATATCTATCCAATTTTGAAAAAATATAATGTAAAAGCTTCCATTTTTGTTGTAACAGATAATATAGGAAAAGAACTGGATGGGATAAAATATTTAAATTGGGATAATTGTTTAGAAATGCAAGAAAGTGGCCTTGTAGAAATATTTAGTCATAGCAAAAATCATATATTCTATGACAAAGTTCCAGTTAGAAAATTGCGTGATGATGTAAAAGATTCATATAGAGAGATTGAAAAATATTTAGGAAAGCAAAAATTAAAAGTATTTGCATATCCATATGGTGCTTATACTAAAGAAACAGTAAAAGTTCTAAAAAATATTGGAATAGATTTTCAAGTATATGACTTAGGAATTAATAATTTTAAAAATTTAGATAAAAATTTTATTAAGAGAATTAATATTCCTTGTGAAATGACCGGAAATGAGATTTTAGAAGAGATTAATCTTAATAACTAAATATAAGCACCCGTTTATGAACTACTCAATAAAAAGTTGACTTTTGTGTCTACTTTTATTTTATCACTTCATTCACGGGTGCTTATGATTATTTCTATTTAAAACGAATTAAACATCTTCCCTCTTCTATAATAATCTTATCTACTAATTCTTCAACATAATCTTCTATATTATCTTGTGAAATTTCCAATTCTTTTAATATGCTTTGTTTTAATGTTTTATTATTCTTAGTTTTATTTTTCTCTTGATGAAGTATTTTTAAGTCATTCTGCATTTTTAATAGATTTGTTTCATAATACTTCTTTTTATTTAAATATTCGTCTTTATCTAAAAATCCATCTAATAATAAATCTAATAATTTTTTCTTTTTGTTTTCTAATATTATAATTTCTTTTTTTATTTTTTCTTCATTTTGACTACTCTGTTTTGAATTAATAGATTCTGAATATAATGTTAGAAGCTCATTACAAATTTTTTCTTTATATGTTTCAAATTTTTTTAATTTATTTATTAATGTATTATATATCTCTTCTTGCTTTATATATGCTGGATTACAGGTTTTCTTTCCTGTTTTGTGATAATCACCACAATACCAAAAAATCACATCTTCTTTATTTTTATAATGTCTTATTTTTCTAACGAAACTACATTTATGTGTTTTACAATATATTTTTCCTGAAAGAGGATAAATATTTGAAGTCTTCTTATTTAGCTGTTTACTTCTATTTAAAAGTTTTTGATTAGCCTTTTCCCACAATTCTTCTGATACTATTGGTGGAACTTTTGAAAAATCTTTATATGTTATCCACTCTTTTTTCTCATAATAATTTCTTTTTTTGGTTCTATAATTTATTACTGTTGATAATCTTCCAGTATAATATCCCTTGTATTTAGGATTTTGAATTATATTTTTTAATGTATTTTGATGAAAAGTTTTTCCATTGTGATTGTAATAACCTTGTTTCTCTAGTTCTTTAGATAATTTATTCAATCCAATTTTATTGTTTGCATATATTTCAAAAATCTTTTTAACAATTTTGGCTTCTTCTTCATCTATAATTAGTTTTCCATTTTTCTTTGTATAGCCCCATATATTATTTGTTCCTAAAACAGTTCCTTTTTCTATCGCTCTTTTAAATCCAAATTTTGTCCTTTCAGATATTTTTCTAACTTCGTCTTGAGCCATACTAGACATAATCGTTAGTCTTAATTCTCCATCAGTTGAGGCAGTTATAATATTATCTGATAAAAAATAAACACATACATCATATTCTAATAATTTTCTAGTGTAAATTAAACTATCTATTGTATCACGCGAAAATCTTGAAACTTCTTTTGTTATAAGCAAGTCAAATTTTTTATGTTTTCCATCTTCAATCATTTTCATAAAACTTTCTCTTTTTTGAGAAGTAGTTCCACTAATTCCTTCATCTATATATCCTTGTATAAAATTCCAATTTTTATTTTGCCTTATATATTTTTCAAAAAAGTTTATTTGATTATCTAATGAATTAATTTGTTCTTCTTTTTCTGTAGATACTCTTGCATAAAATGAAACATTAAGTGGTAAGTCAAATATTGTTTTACCTTTTGAAAAAGCTTGTTTCATTTCATATACTGTCAAAATAATCTCCTTCCCCCTCACAAATTAATTTATACATTAATGTTTAGCCTTACATTCATCAAATAATAATTTATCTAGTTTTTTTGCTACTTGGTTATATTTTTCTTTATTAATTACATTTTTTGCATATAGTATTTTGTTAATAACTATTTCTATTTTAAGAATTATATATCTATCATTCATAAATTTATCACCAGTATATTTTTATTTTAAAGTATCTTGTACTATTACAATATTTTATTTATATGTAGTTATATCTTGGTAAATAGGCATAGAAAAAGTAGTGGACTGCATCGCTGGTCCACTACTTGCATTATGGTCAAAAATTGTTGTACATTTCCAAGAATATTTTTGAATAATATTCTTTTTTTCTTGAAATGTCTTCGGGAAGCTTTAATCTATGTTCATCATCTTTTGCGATAAACTTTTCGTTGGTTTTGCGCCCCGGCTTTTTTGCATCTGTGGTAGCTTCATAATAATCGTTACCATCACACATATATAATTTTCCCTCAGGAAAAATTATAAGGAGTTTCTTTATTAGTTGCCCGTTTTCAGTATAGAAGCTGGCAAAAGAATATTTTTGTGTACCATTATCGAGTATAAGCCTATACTCGTCTGGCTCCTTATCTATAAAAGCACCTATATGTCCTAGTACGCCAGCATAATATTCTTTACTCTCCTCCTTATCCATTGTATGTTTCCAGCCGTGCTTTCCGACAAAGAAATCAGCGATTTTTTCTATCGGCGTTTTCATTGTCTCCATATATATGGCTGACGAATCCTCTATCTTTCTTTCGTAATACCGTCCTCCATAGATATCTCTTCCTATGCATTCCATAATGTGCCCTCCTGTTTTAATGCGCATAATTCTTTTCCATTTTTAAAAGAATTTCTGCAAATTGTTTATAGTGTCGATATAATTATATCATTTATGTTTACATAAGTCAAAATTGTGACTCATAATTTATCATTAGTTTTGTCGGTTGAATTTGATACAATATTGTCACTCCCATGTGCATGGGATTTGGTTGTAATGCTGCAGCAGTTGTTGGCACAAGAATTATAAATTCACCAAGAGAAAAACTAATTGCAATACTTACAAATTGTTTTGTTCCTTGTAATGGAAGATTTCCATTTTTAATAACTGTTGCTACAATATTTATATCTGGAACAATTTCAGGAATATTTTCTGGTCTTGTAGCTGCAATAGTCGTTATGCTTGTAGTTTTATTAGGTATTTTATTAACTTTATTAGTATCAAAAATATTATCTAAAACAATATTAAAAGGACTGCCATCTTCTTTTACATTAGAACTTCCGCCATATAGAACACCTCAAATTGGAAAGATATTAATTCGTTCATTATTAGATAGAACTTTATTTGTACTAGGTAAAGCAATATCAATAGCTGCACCTGCAGGATTAGTTATATGGTTATTTTCAAACATTAATATAGGTGGTATCTCTATATTAGATTTTATAGCAAATGCATTAGATCCATTTGCCAAAGTAATTGGATTAGACGGATATATTTTAACTGGATTTATTTTAGGAATTCCTGCAAATGAAATCGTGCTTCCAATAATTTTAATGGGATATTTAAAAAATAAAACTTTAATTGATATAGAAAATGTAAATGAAATTGGAAATATTTTAGTAGCCAATGGTTGGAATTTACTAACTGCAATTAATGTAATGATATTCACATTACTACATTTTCCATGTGGTACTACACTACTTACAATAAAAAAAGAAACCAAAAGTTTAAAATGGACATTAGTTTCCTTCATACTTCCAACACTATGTGGAATAGCAATTTGCTTTACAACCACAAGTCTTTTCCGCCTTTTTGAACTTTAGGGACGGTCCTTAAAGTTCAAATTTTATGTCTACCATATAAAATTTAAACCTTTCTTTTATATCCATATTTACGCAAATGACATATAAATTTAATAATTACTTTCTTGTATTTTTTTTAATGCTATAGTAGGATAAGATATAAGGAGGTCGAATTATGGAAGAAAAGAAATCTAAAAAATCAATAGTATTATTAATTTTACTAATTATTGCTATTATTGCAATATGTGTTATGGGCTTTTTTATTTACAGTGTATCTAGTGAAAAGTCAAATATAGAAGAGCAACTAGATACTGCAAATCAACAAATTTCGGATTTACAAAATGAGGTAAATACTTTACAAGAACAAATTAATCCCACAACAGAAACCACATTACAAAATGGAAATTATGTTATAAATGGAATGACTGTAACACCTGATGAAGGAAGTTATGGAATTGAAAGTATAACTATATCTGAAAATAATACTTTCTCTATAAATCTACCATTAGGCACTTCATATATAGGTACTTATACTATAGATAATAATACTATAACATGTAATGCAAATCAAGAAACTAATCTAGAAGGTGGAGGCACAGCAAATACAGAGCTAAGTGAAGCTTTTCAATTTGAAATAGTTGATTCTTCAAACTTAAGACTTTTAAGTGCATCAAATGAATCTTTAAATTTAACAGTCGGAATGCTTTATACTTTAGAAGGTTCAGAACAATCAACTAGTGCAGAAGAAAACCAAGAAACAAATTCTGTAGATATTTCTGGTGTCTGGACTTTTCAATCAGGTCTATTAAATGATCAAGAAGTATCAGCTAGTGATATTTTTGGAAGTACTGATGAAACTATAATAGGAAATTTAACATTTAATAATGATGGAACATTTTCAGATTTAATTGGAAAAACAAGCATTACTGATACTACTCAAACAAGTGGTACATATACTTTTGATGGAAATACAATAAATTTAGTATATGCAAACAATGAAACACAAACTCTAACATATAATTCTGCTGATAATACAATTCAATATCCAGCAAGTAATTATATTTATGTATTAGCTAGAAATCAATAATATAAAAAACAGGAAAAATAAATTTTTCCTTTAAGAGTTGCTAACGCAACTCTTTTTCTGTTACAATAAGTTTAGA
>CALYAJ010000013.1 GCA_944393485.1 uncultured Clostridia bacterium | reverse complement strand
TTTAGCACAATAAAGAGCGAATTTTTAGAGGCTGATTGTCTTATAATATTTGGATGCCATTTAAAACCATTATTGGACGAAAGGTTAGAGTGTGCAATTAAAATTTTAAAAAGCAAGAAAATTGATACCATTCTATTAACTGGTGGAATTGGTGTAAATGGTAATTTTAATGAATCTGAATATATGAAAAAAACTCTATTAAATTTTGGAATAGCAGAAAATAAAATTTTAGTTGATGATAGATCAACTACTACCGAAGAAAATATTGTTAATTCTATACAAATATTAAGAGATACCAATTTAATAAATAATAAGAAAATAGTTTTAGTGTCCAATCAAGCTCATTTAAGAAGAATTGGTATGGAATTAAAAAAGCAATTAGCTGGAGATAAGTTTGACCTCATTTATGAATAACCTGAAAATTCAATTATTTCATTTAATAATGTAAAAAATGATAACGACTTGAGAAATTTAGTAACTAATGAAGTGAAAAAAAATTATAAGATTTATTGAACAAGGTGTTGTAGATGATGAAGAGATAGATTTTAATTAAAAAATTACAAGGAATTAAAAATTTAATATCTCCAGTTCAATGTTATGTGATATACTTGTATTAGAAATTAACCTTAATAAAAATTTCCAAACGTGTACCACTATGGCACCAAGAAAACTTTTGCTATAATATAAATAGATAATTTATTATAAATAACCTATTCAAATGCAACAAAGAGAGAAGGCAAGTTCTACAGTTGTAGAACATTGCCTTCTCTCTTCACATTAGCTTCGCATTGCAAGCTCCGCCATTCTTATGGCGTCCTCACGTGTTTCTGCTGAACACATGAAGCCCGCCGGATGGCAGAAGATTGCAGTCTCAACTCCGGTCACCTGCTGAAGCTCTGCAGCAGGTAAGCCTCTCCATTCTTGAGGGAGTGGCTTACGCTGGCCGAAGCCTCCAAGACTGTCCGGTACACACTGGCAGTTGAAACCTCCTCTGTTCGAAGGAAATACCACAAAAAGTATTTCTTCAGACTTTGGAAGTTCTGAAGCAAACAAAAACTCCTGCCACGGAACGAATCTTTCCAGATTCATTATCCCATTTTCAGATTTTTCGATTGCCTCGTCCACCAGCTGCTGAGCATTGGCTTTAGATACTGCGTTTGTAAGAATATTTTCAAACACAGTATCGGCCAATTCACAGGCCTTTTCGAATGCCTCATCGGCATCCAAGTCCTCATCCCAGTTAGGATTACACTGGGATATTATTCCTGTGATTGTCAGCGCCTGAGCAGGATATTCTGCTTTTGGCATTGCACCATTATCAAGTGCATCAATGCCCTGAATCAGATCCCTGTCAATCAGGCTCCAGACAAGCTCTGGATTCGGAGTTTCTGCCTCCTCTACCACCTTATGACCAAATTCTTTCCAAATAAGGCCACAAGATGAGTACGGAACGCCATTCTCACGAACACCGTTTCCACCTTTCTGGTGGTGGTCATATTTACCGCCTCCGATGTCATATACAATGACATCTTCCGGTAAATTTTCCGGTACTCTGAAAGTACGGAGCACTTCTACTCCTTCCAATGCCCGATCAAGGATGACTGTTGCCATAACCTCGTCAGCATGGAAAACTCCTGCATGAGTCACTACATTTGCCTGTTCCATTCTTTTTGTTGTTTTTAACATAATTTTTTTCCTCCTGTTTTCTTTAAATCAGTTACAATTGTACTCATCTGCTATATATCGTTTCAAGCATCTTCATACAAAAACTGATTTAAAATTTTTTCAACTATAAGTTCCAATTATTATTATACCACATTTTACATAATTAGTCAAAATAATGTTTATTGTTAATCATTTTTCAACTTTTTACTTCTATTTAATTCTTTAATATTATTAAACTTTGTGTTAGAATATAAAAAAATTTAAAAGGAGAATTTATATGGAATATTTAGATATTTATGATGAAAGTGGTAATTATATAGGAAAAGAAACAAGAGAAAAAGTTCATAGCAATGCATTATGGCATAAAACTGTACATTGTTGGTTATATGATAAAAAGGGAAATGTATATTTTCAAATAAGAAAAGACGAAAATCAATTATATACCACAGCATCTGGGCATATCAAATCAGAAGAAACAGTAAAACAAGGATTTGCAAGAGAAATAAAAGAAGAAATTGGAATTGATATAAATTATGAAAATGCCCAATTAGTAAATGTTTACAAATATCAAGCAGATAAAATAAAAAAAGATGGTACTGAATTTCACGATAGAGCATTTTCAAATGTTTATGTTTGTGAATATGATGGAAATGAAAAAGATTTTATGTTTGATAAAAATGAAGTTTTAGGTCTTGCCAAAGTTAATGCTAAAGATACTTTGAATTTACTAAAAACTGAATCAGGTAATATTTCTGGAGAATTAATTACAAATAAAATATCACAAAAAGACTTTAATATTAACGACTTTTTAGTAATGCCTAATGAAACAGCTTTCCAAAAATATAGTGATGTACTAAATAAAATTATAGATTTAACTGATAAAAATAAACATTAATAATTCTATCGCTATTTATAAGATTTTTTTCATCTTACATAAAAAGTCCTGCATTTAGCAGGACTTTATTTGTTCTTTCTTGTACCTGAATTTACTACTAAACTATTTGTCTCTTTAATAGTTGGTGGTGCTATTTCTGTTATCTCCTCTGTATCAGTAGTATTATCAGTTGCTGTATTATTGTTATCATTCGTATTTGTTGTATTTTCTGTTTTAGTATTCTTTTTAGTTTTTCTTTCTTTCTCAAACTTTTCTTTATTTTCATGTATTTCATTTATAGAAAGATTAAATAGTGAACTTACTTTTTGTTCTGAAGTATCTTCATCTACAATAAAGAAAGATAATGCTCCAAGATAGTCAGCAACTCCAGAAAGTGCATCTGTTTGCATATTATCTGTATTAAATTCTGTAGCTGATGGCACATATTTTATTAAATCAGATATTGATAAATTTGTTTGTACATTATCAAAAACTATTTCCAACAATTCGTTTAATTTTAATATATTACTAGTTGAAAGAATTTGTTTAGCTGCTGCTTTTATAAACTCTCTTTGTGTTCTCATTCTTCCTATATCTTGCTCTCCATATTCTGGTGGATATGTTGACATATCGTTATTATGTCTAAATCTTAATACTTTTACTGAATTTTCGCCATTCAATAATTGATATCCTTTATTTAAGTAAATATGCAAATTTTGTGTTTCGTCATCATACCACATATCTATTGGAACATCAAAATATATTCCTCCAACTGCATCAATAAGTTTTATTAGTGCATTATTATTTATAACAACATAATTTCTTACATCTACTCCTGTTAATTCTCTAACTGCTTGTAAAGTTCTTTCTGGTGAAGTCTGATATAATGCATTTATCTTATCATAAGATGTTGTATTATTAGGATCATCTCCTACAAATGTGTCTCTTGGAATGGATAAAATAGAAACTTTTTGTTCTTGTGGAAAATATGCACATAACATAATTGTATCAGTTAGTTCAGTAGAAATATCTTCACTTATTCCCATTACTAAACAATATAATGGTTCTAAGTTTTCGATATCTTGTTCTTCCTGACCTATACTTGTCATAAGCATACCTCTTAAATTTAAACCATTCTTTACTAATTTAGTAGTAAATGAGCCTATTATTATAACCATTAATAAAGTTATTGTTGCAATAATTAAATATATTTGTTTTCTTTGTTTACTTTTTGCTTTAGTATGTTCTGGAAATTTCATTATACTCTCCTTTATTTTAGTAATTCTATTGCTTTATTTAATTGTGTATCTTTATCTTTTGGGACATCAAGAACATTTTTATATTCATCTGGTAATTCCACTTTTTCATCCGGTTCTATACCTATTTTATTTATTTTGTTTCCTTTTGGAGTATAATATTCATTTGTAGTAATCTTTAATCCGCTTTCATCTGGCAATGTTAACAATTCTTGGATAACACCTTTACCAAAAGTTACAGTTCCAACCGATTTTGCTATATTATAGTCTTTTAATACTCCAACTAATAATTCTGAAGCACTTGCTGTATTTTCATTAGTAAGTACAATTACTGGTAAATCTACTTTCTTATCTGATTGTGCTTTTCTTATTTCTTCATTTCCATTTTTATCTTTTGTAATTAATAGAGTAACATCTTTATCAGTAAATAAATCTGCTATTGCTAATGCTTCGTCAACTATACCTCCACCATTATTTCTTAAATCTATAATTAATGATTTTATATTTTTATTTTGCAAGTCTTGCAATTTCTGCTCAAATTCTTCGCTACATCCTTCGTCAAATGTTGAAATTTTTAAATAACCTATATTATCTTCTAGAACTTCAGATTCTACATGATTTATTTTTACATTTTTTCTTTCTACTTCCATGTCTATTGTTTTATCATCTCTTAATATTTGAATTTTTACTTTTGTTCCTTCTTCACCTTTCATTTTGTTTGTAGCTTCTGTAATATTTTCACCAGTAACTTCTTCACCATCAACTTTAACAATATAATCACCTGGTTTAATACCTGCTTCTTCTGCCGGTGAACCTTCTATTGGAGCAATAACTTTTATAGCATTCTTTTCTGTATCTTGAATAATATATACTCCTATTCCTACATATGCTCCCTCAATATTATCACTTTTATATTCTTCTAGTTCTTCTTTCGTAAAATATTCTGAATATTCATCTCCAAGACCTGAAACATAACCTTTTATTGTGGAATCAAGTACTGTGTTTTCATCAATTTCACCTAAATAATCACTATCTATAATTCCTTGAATATTTTTTAATTTTGTTTCTATATTTTCAATTAGATCACTACTTTCTGTATTATTTATTACAATTATTGTAATCATCGAAGCTACTAATGCTGTAATAATTATTGTTAATATAATACTTTTTACATAAAAACTTTTTGAAAAATCATTTTCTTCCATACTGCCCTCCTAAAAAATTCCTTATTATTATACTACAAAAATTATTAGATAGTATACAGTTTTTTACAAAAAAAAAGAGTAGTATATGATTTTTCATAACTACTCCATATTTGTTTTATATTATTTTAATTGTTTTGCAACTTCTTCAGCAAAGTTTTCTTCTTTCTTTTCGATTCCTTCACCTTTTTCGAATCTAACAAATCTTACTACATCCATATCATTTTCTTTTAATATGTCAGAAATCTTTTTGCTTGGATCTTTAACAAATTCTTGATCTACTAAACAAATTTCTGCATAGAATTTCTTTAATCTTCCTTGAACCATTTTCTCTGCTATAGCTTCTGGTTTTCCTTCGTTCATAGCTTGAACTTTTAATATTTCCATTTCTTTAGCAACTCTTTCTTCTGGTACTTCTGAATCTCTAACAAATTCAGGTCTAGCTGCTGCTATTTGCATACATATATCTTTTGCTAAATCTGGATTATTTTTTGTTACTTCGATTAATACTGCAATTTTTCCATCACCATGAATATATTTTGCAACTAATCCTTCTGATTCAAATCTTGCAAATCTACGAATATTCATATTTTCTCCGATTGTTGCTATTTTATTTGTTAAAACTTCTTGTACTGTTTTTCCTGCCTCTGAAATTGATTCTTGTGCTAATAAAGCTTCAATATCAGCTGGATTTTTTTCTACGATTTGTTTTGCTACATCCATAACAAAATCTTTAAATTCTTGATTTTTTGCTACGAAGTCTGTTTCAGCATTTACTTCTACAATTGCTCCTGTTTTTCCATCGTCTGAAATATAGCATTCTACTAATCCTTCTGCTGCAATTCTTCCAGATTTTTTACCTGCTTTTGCAATTCCTTTTTCACGTAAATATTCTATAGCTTTTTCCATATCTCCATTTGTTTCTGTTAATGCTTTTTTGCAGTCCATCATTCCTGCACCTGTTTTTTCTCTTAAGTCTTTAACTTGAGCCGCTGTTATCATTATTATTCCTCCTTCTATTTTTTATTTAAACAAAAAGGCGAGAATTAAAATATCAATCTTTTTGTTTAAATTAACATTTTATATTTTCTCACCTTCCTAAATTTATTCTTCTACTTTTTCAGTTTCTTCAGCAACGATTTCTTCAATGCTTTTTTCTTCGTTTTCTGAATTTTCTACTTGTTCTTCTGATGTTTCGAATGTTTCTCCTTGTCTTCCTTCTATGATAGCATTTGCCATTACATCTGCTATTAATTTAACAGCTCTTATAGCATCATCATTACCAGGAATAGCATAGTCTACATCTTCTGGATTACAGTTTGTATCTACTAATCCTACAACTGGTATGTTTAATTTTTTAGCTTCTAATATAGCTGTTCTTTCTTTTTTAGGATCTACTACAAATAAAACTCCTGGAAGTTCTTCCATTTCTTTTATTCCACCTAAATTTTTCTCTAATTTTTCCATTTCTTTTTTAAGTCCAATTACTTCTTTTTTAGGTAAAACATCAAATGTTCCGTCTTCTTCCATTCTTTCTAATTCTTTTAATCTTTCTACTCTAGTTCTGATAGTTTTGAAGTTTGTTAACATTCCTCCTAACCATCTTTGATCTACATAGTACATTCCGCTTTTTTCAGCTGCTTCTTTAACACATTCTTGTGCTTGTTTTTTAGTTCCTACAAAAAGAACTGTTTTTCCTTCTTCTGCTTGTTCTTTTACAAAGCTATATGCTTCGTCTAATTTTTTTGATGTTTTTTGTAAATCGATGATGTGAATACCATTTCTAGCTTGGAATATATATTCTGCCATTCTTGGATCCCATCTTCTTGTTTGATGTCCAAAATGAACACCTGCTTCTAGTAATTGTTTCATTGCAACTACTGCCATTTTTTATTCCTCCTTTAGTTTTTATTCTTCCATAAAGTATCATCATCTTTGGAGACTTTAAAATAAAGCACTTTCCAAAAATTAGCTTTATGTGTTTTTTCGACGAGTATTATTATAACACAGTATTATACCCGTTTGCAAGCTTTTTTCTAGATTTTTTCTATTGTTTGACCATCTTTTGAATCTTTTACTATATAGCCTTTTTCTTTTATTAAATCTCTTAGTTTATCAGATTCTTCCCAATTCTTGTTTTCTCTTGCTTCTTGTCTTTTTGATAATAGTTCTTTAATATCTTCAGGAACCTCTTCATTTTGTACATAATCAATATTAATTCCTAATACTTTGTCAAACTCTTTAAGTAAATCAGCCAATTTTTTTGATTTCTTAGATGATTTTGCTACTTCCCAGACAACACTCATAGCAACAGGCATATTTAAATCATCATTAATAGCCTCTTTAAAATTATTTCTGTATTTTTCGATTTCTGAATCATCTATTTCATCATTTCCAATTAATTGCTTTTGGTATGCATCTCTTAACCTGTCTAAAGATATTTTTGAAGAATCCATTCCTTCCCATGTAAAGTTAAGTTTCTTTCTATATTGAATTGAATAGCAGAATAGTTTATATACTAACGGATCATATCCTCTATCCACAATATCTTGCAATAAATATACATTTCCTAGACTTTTTGACATTTTTCCACCATTTATTAGTAAAAATTCTCCATGCATCCAATAATGTGCTGGAACTTTTCCACACATTCCTTTACTTTGCGCAATTTCATTTTCATGGTGTGTTGGAATTAAATCAATTCCACCTGTATGAATATCAAATACTTCTCCTAAAAATTTTTGGCTCATTACAGAACATTCTATATGCCATCCTGGATAACTTGGTCCCCAAGGACTATCCCATTTCATCAAGTGGTTTTCTGGAGCCTTTATCCATACTGCAAAATCGTGAGGATTTCTTTTTTCAGTATCTACTTCCACTCTTGCTCCTGCTTTTTGATTTTCTACATCAAGATTAGAAAGTACAGGATATTTATCTAATTTAGAAACATCAAAATAAATAGCTGTTGATGTTTCATAAGCATATCCTTTTTCTACTAACTTCTCTACTGCTTTTATCATATCTTGAATATTATCTGTCGCTTTACAAATAATTTCAGGTAATTCTATATTCAATCTTTCTAAATCTTTGAAAAACAATTTAGTATAATGATTTGCAATTTCTAATGGTGTTTTTCCTTCTTGTTTTGCTGATTTAATCATTTTGTCTTCTCCCTCATCACCATCTGAAACTAAATGACCTACATCTGTTATATTCATTGCTTGTTTTACTTTATACCCATTGTATTCTAAAGTTCTTCTTAAGTTATCTTGAAATATATTTGTTCTCATATTTCCTATTGTTGCATCTTTATATACTGTTGGCCCACATGAATAAATCCTTACCTCTTTATCATCTATAGGAATAAATTCTTCTTTTTTATGTGTCATTGTATTGTAAAAATATATTTTCATATTAGCCTCCTCTTTATTTTAAGAAAACATCTTAAAAGGTAATACTTTTAGGATGTTTTCTTTTGTTTAAGTATTGTTTTTAATTACTCTCCTAGTTCTTCCATCTTCGGTTGCATCTCCATCATCTGGCTCTTCATCTTTTGGTGGCTCTGTTGTTGTATTTCCAGAAGTATTTGTATTTCCTGAAGTATTTGTATTTCCTGATGAATTTGATGTATTGTTACTAACTTCATTAGATGTCGTATTATTTTGTACAGTTTCTTCTGTGTGAATATCACATTTTTTAGTTGGAGCATTGCTATATAAGCTTCCATATTGTGAATCCCAATTTCCATTTTCTTCTGTTTCTGGCATTACAGAATATGATCTATATTTTGTTTCTGGACAGTATTCTGTTGCTAATTTACCTGATTCCACACATATTTTTACTCTCTTTCCTCCACTACATTTTTTAGTTGGCGCTGTTCCTTCAGTAAATATTTCTGTGTAAGTATCTGAACATCCGCTTCCAGCAAGTAAACCTGTATCTCTACATATTCTAGCTTCTACTATACCACTTGGCTCTTCAAATTTTGCATTATCTAAATCAGTATGTATTTCTTCCATTATAGTTGACCACAATGTTCCAGCTGGATTTCTGCTAAAACCTGTAACTGTAATATCATTTTGATCATATCCATACCATGTAGCTGCAGTATAATATGGTGTAAATCCACATAACCATCTATCAGTAGAATCATTTGTAGTTCCTGTTTTAGCTGCTACATCCATTCCTGGTATTTTGCAGTATGTTGCTGTTCCCTCTGATCCAACAACTGGTTGTGTTAATATTGATTTTGTAACATAAGCATTTTGTTCTGATATAACTTGTCGTTTTTCTTGATCTGCCTCTAAGATAACATTTCCATGTCTATCTTCTACTTTAGTATAGAATGTTGGTTCTATATATTCACCATCATTTGCAATTGTTGCATATGCTGCTGCCATTTCTAATGGCGAGATACCATTAGTTACACCACCTAATGCTAAACTTAAATTTTCATCATTTTGCTTTTTATTTTCACTAGAAGTAACTAATCTACTTACTCCCATTTCTCTTAAATATTCTATTGATTTAGAAGGTCCTAAATCTGACATAGCTTTAACATGTGGTATATTTTGTGATAATTCTATAGCTTTTCTCATAGTCATATTTACATTACGATATCTTCCTTCATTTTTAGGAGTATATCCTCCTGGAAATGTAGTTTTTACATCCGCATAAACTGTTCCAGCTGTTAGAGTACCTTCTTCTAAACCTGGCGCAATTATTGCTATTGGTTTTATTGTTGAACCTGGCTGTCTATATGCTTGTGTTGCTCTATTAAATCCTGTAGCATTAACTTCTGAACCAAGTCCTCCTACTGTTCCTACTACTTGACCTGTTTTATGGTCTATTATAACCATTGCAGATTGTGATTTTACTTTTTCTCCATCGTAAGTAGCAGTTCTTTGATAACTATCTTTTTTATATTCTTTTTCCATTTCAGATTGAATGTCAGGATCTTCTGTAGAGTAAATTACATATCCTTTACTTCTTATTTGTAAATCAGCATATTCTTCACTCCAATTATTCTTTTCCATTAGCTCTTTTTTTACTTGATTTAATGTGGCAGCTGTATGATAAGAATAATTTGTTGCATTTGTTATTATTTCTCCTTTTTCAAATTTCAATCCATTATCAACTTCTTTTACTGCTTCATCATACTCTTCTTGACTATTGATTTGTCCTAGCTCTTGCATTTTTGCTAAAACTGTATTAGTTCTATTTTTAATTTTTTCTTGCATTTCTTCATTATCTTCATCAAATGGTTTATATGCATTTGGTGAATGATTAATTCCTGCTAAGAATGCACATTCTGCTAAATCTAAATCTTTTGCAGATTTATTAAAATAATATTGTGATGCTACTTCAACACCATATGCTTGATCTCCTAAGAAAATTATATTTAAATATAATTCTAATATTTGATCTTTAGATATTAATTTTTCTACTTGGTATGCTTTTGACATTTCCTTAATTTTTCTAACCATACCAGCCACACCGCTGTCTTCTTTATCTTGTGTTAGGTTCTTTACTAATTGCTGAGTTATTGTACTTCCTCCATAAGATGATGAACCACCATGTATTATGTATTGAAATGTAGCTCCTAATGTTCTTTTAATATCTACACCATGGTGACTATAAAATCTTTCATCTTCTATTGAGACAAAAGCTTTTGGTAAGTAATTTGGCATTTCATTAAGAGAAATAATTTTTCTATTTTCATCTCCTGCTAAATTAGCAATTTGAACTCCATTTTTATCTAAGACAACTGTATTCATATTATCTATTATTAAATCTTCTTTTGTTATTTTAAAGTCATCACCAAATAATCCAAAAAATATTCCTGCAAATATACCTGCTGCAATTATTATTAAGATTATTATTGTAACAAATATTATTTTTAATATTTTTCTATTTCTTGGATTTTTCTTTTTTCCTTTTTTATTTGAATGGGTGTCCTCTTCTTTAATTCCTTTTTTACTACTTTTTTCTTTTACATATTTGTTCCCCATTTGCTACCTCCTTAAGCATAAACTTAAACCAGTTCTATTATATTATAAAATTATAAAAAGATAAAGTTTTTTAAGGAATTTTTAATAATCATCTTCTAATATGTCATCTAATCTAGTTATAATCTTTGCACCTTCCTTTATTAGTTCATTTGTTCCAATAGAATATATACTATTTATATTTCCAGGAACAACTAACACATCTTTTCCTAATTCCAAAGAATAATTTACTGTTATCATAGTTCCACTTTTCTGGCTTTTTGCTTCTACTACTACTAATTTATTAGAAATTGCACTTATTATTCTATTTCTTGCCGGAAAATTTTCTTTATATGGTTTTGTACCAATAATATATTCCGAAAGAATGCAACCTCCATTTTCTAAAATCTTTTCTCCAACTCTTTTATTTTCATAAGGATATATGTTATCTAAACCATTTCCTATAATTGCTATTGCTTTTCCTGAATTTTTATTAGTTATATTTTCATTGATACAGCCTATATGTGAAAATACATCTATCCCCATAGCTAATCCACTAACTACATTTATATTATTTTCAGCTAAATATTTTCCAATTTTTTTTGCTATTTCTTTTCCATAGTTACTACAATTTCGTGCTCCTATCACAGCAATCATTTTTTTCTCATTTAATAAACTATAGTTTCCTTTTGCATAAATTATAATTGGCGGATATCTTAATCTTCTTAGATTTTTAGGATATTCCTTATAACTTATTGGTATACAATATATGTTATTTTTCTGCATATATTCTATATATTTATTGAAATTGACATTTAAATTAATATGTAATTTTTCGCATACTTTTATTATATTTTTCTCTTTCTCTAAATGTTCTAATTTAGTTTTTAAAGTATACCTTTTATCTAAATCTAAACAAATCCAATATTTTAAATCTTCGTTCATATTCCTCCTAAAAAGCAAAAAAGAGAGAATCTAATTCCCCCCCTTTTATCTAACTTATAATTTTATTATTTATTTTGCATTTTTGCAGCTTTAACAATGTTTTCCATAAGCATTGCTATTGTCATTGGTCCAACTCCTCCTGGTACTGGAGTTATATAGCCTGCTTTTTCAGAAACATTTTCAAAATCGACGTCTCCACAAAGTTTGCCATTGTCCATTCTATTTATTCCAACATCTATTATGGTAGCTCCCTCTTTTACCATATTAGCTTTTAGAAATTTTGGCTTACCCATTGCAGTTACTACGATATCTGCATCTTTCGTAATATTTTCTATATCTTTTGTTTTTGAATGGCATACTGTTACAGTTGCATTTTTAGATAACAAACATTGAATTAAAGGTTTACCCACAATATTGCTTCTTCCTATAATTACAGCTTTTTTACCTTCTATTGGAATATTATATGCATCAAGCATTTTTATTACACCATATGGTGTACAAGAAACAAAGCAATCTTGTCCTAATGCTAATTTTCCTACATTTATTGGATTAAATCCATCAACATCTTTTTTATAATTAATCCTTTTAAAAGCTTTGTTTATATCTAAATGCTTTGGTAATGGACTTTGTAATAATATACCATTTATTGTTTTATCTTCATTTAATTTATCTATTAAGCTTAATAATTCTTCCATTGAAACATCATCTTTTAAAAGATATTCTTCATATTCTATTCCTATTTCTTCACATGCTCTATTTTTGTTTCTTACATAAATTTTTGATGCAGGATCATCTCCTACTAATATAACTGCAAATTTAGGATGAATTCCATTCTTTTTTAATTCATCAACATCTTTTTTTAAATTACTTCTTATTGTTTTTGCAAGTTTTTTTCCGTCGATTAATACCACTTTTTTTCCTCCGTTTTTTTCTAATTCTATTATATATTATATATTTTTTCAAGACTAATCTTTTCTAGTTATATTTTTGGTTTGCTTCATATCTCCTGCTCTTGTAATCATTTCATATCCAAATTTATCTTTTATATTATCTACTACTTTATCTAATTTTTCTTGTTTTTTTATGTTTGTATCTTCAAATAAAGAAATTTGCTTTTCTTCTTCATCACATAAATTATCTATTCTTATTCCTATTAACCTTATAGGCTCATTTTTATATAATTGCCTTACTAAATCTTTTGCAACTTTAAATATTTCTTTTGTAGAATTTGTTGCAAAATTTAATTTTCTTTGATGTGAATAATTTTTAAAATCGCTTGTTCTAAGTTGTACACTTACAACACTTCCAACCATATTATATTTTCTTAATCTATATGTTGTATGCTCAGTTAACGCTAATAATACCTCTTCTATTTTTTCTATATTAGTGATATTTTGTGAAACTGTTGTGGAATTTCCTACTCCTTTTGGTTTTTGTTTTAAGTAATTTACTTCTGAGTCATCAATTCCATTTGCATATTCCCACATTACTTTTCCAAATTTACCAAATTTTTTGATTAGTAAGTTTTTATCTGATTTTGCTAAATCCCCTATAGTTCTAATATTCATATTATATAGTTTTGGAAAAGTTCTTTTTCCTACCATGAATAAATCTGAGATTGGAAGAGTCCACATTTTTCTTGGTATTTCTTTTTCATAAAGAGTATGTACTCTGTTTGGCTTTTGAAAATCTGATGCCATTTTTGCTAATAATTTATTATGCGCAACACCAATATTTACTGTAAATTTAAGTTCTTCCCTTACTCTTTTACTAATTTCGTATGCTACATCTATTAATTTTCTGTTGTTTAAAAATTCTGTCATGTCAACAAAACATTCATCTATTGAAAATCTTTCGATTTTAAATGAATATTCTTGTAATAATTCAAATAACATATCAGAATATCTTTTATATACTTTAAAATTACTTTCATATATTTTTATTGTTGGACATTTTTTTCTTGCACTATATAATGGCTCACCAGTTTTTATACCAAATTGTTTTGCTAAATTACTTTTTGCTAAAACAATTCCATGTCTTTGTTTTTCGTCCCCACCTATTATTGCTGGTATTGTTCTTATATCTAAACTTTCTCCTTGCTCTAGCTTGTATACTGCAAGCCATGATAAAAATGCATTATTTACATCCACATGTAAAATTTCTCTTTGCATTTTTTTTCACCATCGTTATTATAAAACATTTGTTCTTTGTTGTCAATTATTTATTTTATTTTTAAAATTAAGCCATCATCCAAATCTTAAATTGCATTTGGTGGGCTATAATTGTATAAAACTAATTAAATAGGGATTTTAGGACCATTCCCAAATCCCTATTTTAATAAATTAAAAAAGGAAGACTCTAAGTCCCCCTTTTTTAATCATACCATTCAAGCTCCCAATCTACAACTTTTACAGTATCTCCTTCTTTTACTCCTGCTTTCTTTAATGCTTCATTTACACCTAATTCGTCTAGTTTTCTTTGGAAATAATACATTGATTCAGTATCTTCCAAATTAACTCTAGACATAAGCTTTTCTACTGCAGGTCCTATAACTACATACATATCTTCTTCTTTTACAATTTCAAATTCATTTTTATCTTCTTCTAATTTGTATACTTTTCTAGTTCCTGGTTCGATTAAGTTTTCTTTAGGTATTTCTTTTAATAGTTCTTCTACTCTTATTAATAATTCTTTTAAACCTTGTCTAGTAATAGAAGAAATTTTAAAAATCTCTAACTTCTCTTTTTTAGCAACTTCTTCTAATTTTTTATATAATGTATCATCTTGTGCAACATCTAATTTTGTTGCGACTATAATTTGTTTTTTCTTTGTTAATTTTTCACTATAATTTTTTAGTTCATTATTTATATCATAAAAATCTTTTACTGGATCTCTTCCTTGAAAACCTGATACATCTATAAGATGTAATAATAATCTTGTTCTTTCGATATGTCTTAAGAATTGTATTCCAAGTCCTACACCTTCACTTGCGCCTTCAATTAGTCCTGGTATATCTGCAATTACAAAACTTTCTCCGTTTTCTGTTTTTACAACACCTAAGTTTGGATTTAATGTTGTAAATGGATAATCTGCAATTTTAGGTTTAGCATCTGTTACAACTGATAAAAATGTTGATTTTCCTGCATTAGGAAATCCTACTAGTCCAACATCTGCTAAAGATTTTAATTCTAGTATTAATGTTTTTTCTATTCCTTTTTCTCCTGTTTGTGCAAATCTAGGTGCTTGACGTGTAGATGTGGCAAAATGTGTATTTCCTTTTCCACCTCTTCCTCCTGGTAAAACTAATTCTTTTGCATCTTCTTCTGATAAGTCTGCAACTATTTCACCAGTTTCAGCATCTCTTACAACAGTACCTATGGGAACTTTTATATATAAATCTTCTCCTTTTTTACCATTGCATCTTGCACCACTACCATTTTTTCCATTTTTAGCTTTAAATTTTTTATTATATCTAAAATTAATTAAGGTATTTGAGTCTTTATCTACTACAAAATAAATATCTCCACCTTTTCCACCATCACCACCATCTGGTCCTCCGGCAGCTACATATTTTTCTCTTCTAAATGAAATTGCTCCATTTCCGCCATCTCCAGATTTGGCAATAATTTTTGTATAATCTGTATACATTTTATTCTCCTTTACTAATATAAATCGTTTTCCTCTCCATCTATACCATCTTGTGGCCTAAAAGCTGGTGTCATAATTAATAATAATTTCATCTTTCCTGCAAATACAAATTCAGCATTTTTAGGTATTTCAATTAACTCTCCTTTTTTAATATTAATTATTTTTCCATCTACTTTAAATTTTCCTTCTCCTTCTAGACAATAATATAGATGTGTACTATATGGATTTTTATGATATTTGTCATGTCCTTTAAAACAATCTTCTTGTGTAACACTTATTTCTTTTGTTTCTAATTCATAGTTATATCCATTTAAACCTTTTTGTATAAAAGATGGTTCTGTTGGTAATTTTTTAATATATCCCATACTTGCTCTCCTTTATTCAAAATAATTAAGTTTCATTGCTTCTTTTACTTTTTTCATAGTTTCTTTTGCAATTTTTCTTGCTTTTTCTGTTCCTTCTTTTAATATTTTTTCTAATAATTCTGGTCTTTCTTCATAATATTTTCTTTTTTCTTTTATTGGTCTTAATTCTTCTATAATATTTTTAGCAAGTTCTCTTTTACAAGCAACACAACCTCTTGCTCCTGCTCTACATTCTTCGCATATTTTTTTAACATCTTCTGGTTTAGTAAATAAATTATGATAATATGCCACCATACATATATCAGGATTTCCTAAGTCATCCTTTTTTATTCTTCCTGGGTCTGTTAAAGCTCCCATTACTTTTTTAGTTATCTCTTCTTCAGAATCTGACAAATAAATTGCATTTCCTAAAGATTTACCCATTTTGTCATTACCATCTAAACCTTTTATTCTTTTATTTGAACTTAGTACTGCTTTTGGCTCTTTTAAAGTTTCACCATAAATGCTATTAAATTTTCTTACGATTTCTCTACATTGTTCAATTAAAGGTAATTGATCTTCTCCAACTGGTACTAGCTCTCCTTCAAATGCTGTTATATCTGATGCTTGACTTACTGGATAACCAATAAATCCATATGTAACACTTTCTCCAAAAAGTTCCTTTTTTTGAGCTATTTCCGTTTTTACTGTTGGATTTCTTTCTAATCTTGCAATTGTTACTAAGTTAGAATAATAAACTATAAGCTCTGCAAGTTCTGGTATCATAGATTGTAAAAATATTGTTGTTTTTTCCGGATCAATTCCAACTGATAAATAGTCTAACAATACTTGATAAACATTATCTCTTACTTTTTGTGGATTATTAAAATTATCTGTTAATGCTTGCACATCTGCAATCATAACAAATCTTTCTAATGAATCATCTTCTTGCATTTTTACTCTGTTTTGTAATGATCCAAAATAATGACCTATATGTAACCTTCCTGTAGGTCTATCTCCTGTTAGTGTTCTTTTTTTATCTGCCATATCGCCATCTCCATTCACGTTTATGTTTGCTATATTATACTATAGATACATCAAAAAAGACAAGCTTTTCAGCTTGTCTTTTAGTATTTACGCATTAGCTCCTGTTTCTTCATAAACACTTACTTGTTTTTTGTCTTTTCCTACTCTTTCAAATTTTACAATTCCGTTTACTAATGCATATAATGTATCATCACTACCAATTCCTACATTTTTACCTGGACGATATTTTGTTCCTCTTTGTCTAATTAAGATATTTCCAGCTAAAACGAATTGTCCATCTGTCTTTTTGACACCTAAACGCTTTGACTCGCTGTCTCTTCCGTTCTTAACACTACCTTGACCTTTTTTATGTGCCATCTATTTTCACTCCTTTCGTGAATTATTTTTCTCTTTATATATTAAGCTTCTGCTTTAGCTTTTGCAGCTGCTTTTTTAATTGCTGTTATTTCAACCTTTGTATATGGTTGTCTGTGTCCTTGTGTTCTTCTGTAGTTTTTCTTTGCCTTATATTTGTAAACACGAATTTTCTTTCCTTTTCCGTGGCAAACTACTTTTCCTTCTACTTTTACACCTTTAACATTAGGAGTTCCTACTTCTACTTTTCCATCTTCAGATACAAGGATTACTTTATCAAATGTAACTTTTTTACCTTCTTCTGCATCTAATTTTTCGAAGAATACTACATCTCCTTCTGCTACTTTGTATTGTTTTCCACAACTTTCGATTATTGCGTACATTCTAAAATGCACCTCCCTATTTTTGTATACTCGCTAAGCATAAATACAAGGTAGTTAGCTTTGCTAACATTTAGTTACCCGACTCAGGCGGCTTACAGGTAATTATTTTAACATGCTTGGCAAAGGTTTGTCAAGGCTTTGACTCTATTATTTCAGGATTTTATGGTTACAAGCTGTATTTTCTACCCATTTATCTAATTCTTTTCTATTCTTAAATATATAAACTTTATCATCTGATGCATTTTTAATTTTTTCTACAATTTTGTTTCTATCTCTTTTTCTATAAGTAACTACATATTTAAAAAATTTCCAATCTATTCTTTCTTTACATCCAGGAATTTCTTGTTTTTCTTTGTGAAAGTTCTTTATATATCTACCAAAAACTCCTTTAATAATATCAAAACTAGAATAATCTAACCATATTATTAAATCCGATTTTTCAATTCGTTCTTTCAATGTTGCAGAATAATTTCCATCTATAATCCATTCTTCATCTTTAATTTTCTCTAATATTAATTTGTCTCTATTTTCTCTTCCTACTTCTTCCCAATTAGGTTTATAATTTATCGCATCTATGTGAATAACTGGTAAATCAAATATCTTTCCTAACTTTTTGGCAAGAGTAGTTTTTCCTGTTCCTGGACCACCAACAATAGTAATTCTTTTTACTTTCTCTAAATTATTTTCCATAATTTAACCTTTCTTTAAAATTATTATTCTTATGATATATCATTAATTTGCTAATAGTCAATAATTCCTTTAAGTCTCAAGCAAAATGTCATTCTTATAATTATAAATTTATAGTAAGAGTGCATATGAAACGAAAAAAAGAAAATTTAATTTTATTACTTTACATAGTTTTCGTAACAAAAAAGCCAAAAAAGAATATAAATGCTATTCTTTTTTGATACTTATTAATCTTGAAATTATACTCAAAACCTCTTATAATAATATTATTATGAAAGATTTAATTGTTAGTAAAAAATATGATAACAAAAAATTAAGTAAATTATTATTAGAAACATATCCAGGCCTAAAATATGGAACATTTGTAAAATCATTAAAGAAAAAAGATATTTTAATTAATGACAAACGTATTTCCAAAGATTGCATTATTCATGAAAAAGATATTATTAAAATATATATTGTTGATGATTTGCTATACAAAACATACAATGTCCCTATAGTTTATGAAGATAATAATATAATCGTTTTTAATAAACCAAAAGATTTGGAAGTAACTGGTATAGATTCTTTAACTACATATGTTAATAAAAATTATAGTCCTATTTTTATGCCATGTCATAGACTAGATAGAAATACATCAGGTTTGATTATTTTTTCCAAATCAGATGATGTAAATAATATTTTAACAGAAAAATTTAAAAATCATGAAATAGAAAAACATTACATTACAAAAGTTTATGGAATTATGCCCAAAAAAGAAGATACCTTAGTTCACTATTTATTTAAAGATAACAAAAAATCAATGGTATATATTTCAGATAAGCCTAAAACTGGTTATAGAAAAATTATTACTTCATATAAGGTTTTAAATTTTAATAAAGAAGAAAATACTTCTATTTTAGATATTAATCTGCAAACTGGTAGAACTCACCAAATTAGAGCACATTTAGCATATATTGGCCATCCAATAATTGGTGATGGAAAATATGGAAATAATAAAATTAATAAAAAATTTAATCAAAAAACACAATTATTATGTAGTTATTATATAAAATTCAATTTTATTTCAGATGCTGGAATTTTAAATTATTTAAATGGGAAAGAAATTAAACTGGAAAATATACTTTTAGTATAAAAAGAACAAAAGAGGCATGACCTTTTAAATAACTTACATGTCGCGTCTTTTCATAGTATAACTTATCTGTAGTTTGCTTTGCTTCGCACATCTAAGAAATGTTCGTCGCCAAAATTACACAGCAAGTTTGTGTGAAATTTATTTATATAATAGTGAAGTTCGTAGAACTTTCCTACTAAATAAAAAAGATGAAGTTTGCAATGCTTACTTCATCTTTTTTATTTAGTAATTACAGTTCATCCATCGATACCAAAAGTCCCCTATTCCAGTCCTGATATATATCTCCAGATGGTGTCATTGTAAAATCGAATGTTCTTTTTATAGAACTCTCCCAATATTTACTTAATTCATCTTTTGAAATATATATTTTAAATGAAACTGAATAATAACTTTTTTGGAATCTTTTTAATATATACCCCCCTGTTGAGCAAATAATTTCTTTTTCCTTAAATCCTTGTTTTAAGAGCTCTTGTTGAACCTGGTCAAAAATACTAGGATCGACACATAAATCTGAATAATCAATATCTTTTGATCCCAGCGAAGCATCCTTGTGAAGATTTGAAATTATAATACTTAGAATGCCATTCTGCAAAAATTCTTCTATATATTTTTCTATTTTTTCTGCAGTGTCAAGTCCACCTTTTATACAAACTGGCGTTAATGATACTTTACATTTTTTAGCCAATTCTTTTATTTCTCCAATTGAAAAAATTTTAGTGTTTTTGTCCAAGACATTAAGTATTTTTTTATTATCTCCATCTGAGATTGCATGTCTGCTAATATAGATACCTATTCTATGATTATAAAGTTTCTTTATTATTGGTATAGAACCATTGGTAACTATCACTATATCTGTTTTAACATGATGAAATATTTTTAATATATCATCAATATATAGTAATGGTTCTCCTCCGCCAATAAAAATAGTATCTATATATTCTTCCATCTTTTTAAGATTTGCAATAATTGCATGCAAATTACGTTCTTTGCCTTCATTAAAAGATTTATTCCTACAAAATTTGCATCTTGCATTACATTTTTTACCTATTTCTAAATAAATATATCTTTTAAATGTAATTCTCCCAATTCTGTTAGTATTATTTAACTCCTTCCAAGTATTTAAGCTTAATTTCTTTAAAGTAATTTTTCCAAATTCATTTTCAGAACGGTCATCAAATATTCTTATATAGGCTAATTCTGATATTGGATTATCTAATATAATTTCACCAAATTTGCATTTTTCAAAATTGAATTGAGAAATAATATCCGCTGAAATTCCAGATAAATCTAATTTTTCAAATTCTTTGTTAAAAATATTACGATTAAAGAAATTAACTCTATCCAAAACAGACCAATCTTTACATAACAAATTGTAAAATTTTTTAATTGATCCATCATCATATTTTTCAAGTCTTTTCTCACATTTACATAAAATTTCATTTGCTCTATCTTCTGTAAGAAAAACCGAAATATCTCTAATCTCTATTCTTATCATTTCTAACACTTTTGATGATGTAACCTTTAAAAATGGGTTAGCCTCTAATGTTGAAAAATCAATATTACAAAATGTTAAATCTTCTGGAGAGATATCTTTATATCTTTCATCTAACAATACCGCTCCTATACATCTATCCAGCCTATATTTTAACTCTAATTGTATTCCCGTCTTCCGTAGATTGGCATTTTTTATATCTATAAAAAGCCATTCATCTTTGCTAAGATTACTTAAATCTACACCTTCAAAATTGCAACCTTCAATTGAATGAAAGCTCAAATTTGTTGGTATAAACTTAATACCGGTATGACTTAAATTCGTATAATAAAATATTGCGTCTTTCCAAAAATCTGGTTCAATTCCACTTAAATCTAATCCAGATAAGTCCATATTTGAAAAATCCTTGCCATTTTTTGCTACAAATTCCCGTAATTCACTAATTTTCTTAATTTTTTTCATAAAAAATCCTCCTAAAATTATTTACATAATGATTTTAACCAACAGTTTCAATGTAATATATTATAACTCAAAGTCCAGTTATTTACAAGGTTTTGAAATACGAAAGCAAATATATGTTCTTTTTATAAAAAAAATCTTAAGTTTTACGTTGTTATACAATCTTAAAAAAGAATGTCCAAAATTCAAGACATTCTTTTTAATATTAATCATTAAATATTTCATAAAATTCTTTTTCTGTTATTTTTTCTTTTTGTAGTAATACATTTGCAACAGCATCTAGTTTATCCCTATGTTCAATTAATAATTTTTGTGCATTTCTATATGCTGTATCTATTAATATTTTTATTTCTGCACCTATTGCATCTTGCATTTTTTCTCCATATAAAATCATTTGATTTGGATTTTCTGAATCTTTTAATGATATTGGTCCTATTGTATCACTCATTCCATATACTGTAATCATATCTCTTGCAATATTTGTTGCAACTTCTAGGTCATTACTTGCTCCTGTAGAAATATCATCTAATACTAATTTCTCTGCTGCTCTTCCACCAAGTAATGCTATAAGTTTTTCTTCCATTTCAGTTTTAGAAATATAGTACTTATCTTCATTATTCTTGTACATAGTATATCCGCCAGCAACACCTCTTGGTATAATAGAAACTTCTTTTATATCATTTTGTGTTTCTAAGTATCTACTTACTACAGCATGTCCTGCTTCATGGTATGCTGTTAATTTTTTATCTTTATCAGATATAACTCTACTATGTTTTTCAAGACCTACAGTAACTTTCTTTATTGCCTCTTCTATATCATCTTTATTTATTGATTTATGTTTATTAGTTGTTGCAATAATTGCTGCTTCATTTAAAATATTCGCAAGTTCTGCTCCTGTAAATCCTGCAGTATCTTCTGCAATATCTTTAAAATCAATATCTTCGTCTATTTTTTTACCTTTGCTATGAATTTTAAGTATTTCTTCTCTTCCTTTTTGATCTGGTGAATTTATAATAATTTGTCTATCAAATCTTCCTGGTCTTAGCAATGCTTGGTCTAGCATTTCTGGTCTGTTTGTCGCAGCTAATACGATAATAGTCTCATCAGATTCAAATCCATCCATTTCTACAAGTAATTGGTTTAATGTTTGATTGTTTTCTGATTCTGCTCCACTTGCATTTGTTCTTCTTGCTCCAATTGCATCTATTTCATCAATAAAAACTATACAAGGTGCAAGCTTTCTTGCTTTTTCAAATAATTTTCTAACTCTTGATGCTCCTAGCCCTGCAAACATCTCTATAAATTCAGAACCACTCATTGAAATAAATGGTACATTTGCTTCTCCTGCTATAGCTTTGGCTATTAAAGTTTTACCTGTTCCAGGTTTTCCACATAATAAAACTCCTCTAGGAACTTTTGCTCCCATTTTGTAGAATTCTTCTGGTTTCTTTAAAAAGTTTACTATCTCTACCATTTCTTCTTTTTCTTCATCTAATCCTGCCACATCATCAAAAGTAGTGTTAGTATCCCTTTCTTCGCTATCATATACTTTTCCTTTATCTCCTAAACCTTGCATTTTAAATAACATTATAAATAATGCTACTAATAATAGTGTTGGTAATAAAGTAAATAAAGCATCTCCAATTCTAAGTAATACATTAGGTTCTTTTTGAATTAATTCGATTTTGCTACCTTCTTCTACCTTTGTTTGCATGTATTCTGTAAAAGCTTGCAAACTTGGGACTATTGCAGTCTTTTCTTCTTCTTCATCTTTCAATTTTACTTTAACAGTTGTACTTCCTGTTGTCATCTCTATTTTTTCTACAGTATCATTATTAATATCTTTAATTAATTCTGTATAAGGTAATATAAGATCATTTTCTTCTTCACTATCCTTATTATTGTAAACTAAGAATGTTACCACTGATAAAATTACAATTAAAATTATTAAGATGATTGATGAAACCCAAAACTTTTTTTGTTCTTTTTGTTTTTTCTTATTATCATTTTTGTTTTCTGGATTGTTCATTTATATGTTTTCCTCCTTATCTATACTTCTCCATTAGCTTCATTTCCTACATGTTTCTCATCTTCATTTTTTTCATCATTTGTTTTTTTATCATCTTTTTTATTTTCTTTTTTCTCGTTTTCCTCTTTTTCTTTTTTCTCCTGTTCTTGTCTTTCCATATCTGCCTTAATTTCTTTTTGTTTTTGTATAATTGCTGTCAACTCCATTTTTTGCTTAATTAAACTAGAACGTATTAATATTAACGCAGTAAATGCATAAATATAAGAAATTCCTCTGTACATTATTGAAAAATATTTTATTTCAAATCCTATAGTTAATAATACTATTTGATATATAAGTAATAAAATTAATGATAATGAAATTGCATGTACTGCAATATTAAAGCATGCACTAGGTTTCATTCTTATAATTAAGATCATAGCAAATATATTTACTAATAATGATAAAATAATTATGTCCAATATTAAATATATTGAAATTAATATAAATCCTACAATAAATATAGCAAAGAATAAACTAATAAACAAAGGAATCATATTTATATTATTCATTTGATTTACCAATTCATCTTTTGAAAAAGTATTAATACCATAACTATCTGCTATTGATGATATTGATATTTCTTCTAAACCTGATGTATTAACTGGTGATTTTAAATAAATCTTATCTTTTAATACTAAAATTCCGATTGAATATAAATTAATCTTATCTTTATATTCATTTACCTTTTCTTCTGATAAATCACCAGTATCAACTATAATTAATTGTTCATCACTATCTATTAATACTTTGTTATCATTTTCTGCTTTTAATACTCCATCAGAATAACTAAATTGTGGAAGGTCATTTCTTATATAATTAAATAAGTCCGGTATTGTTTTAGTTACTTGTATAACTGAAATTGCTACTGATAATATCAATGTAATTAATAAAATAAGTTTTAGAAAATATAGTATTCCAGCTCCCCAAGTTTCAGTTGCAAATTCTTGATAAGAATCAAAATTAAAAATACTATTTTTTAATTTTCTAAAAAATCCATTCTTTTTTACCTTTTCCATTATCTATATACCCTCCTAACTGAAGAATCAACATATAACGGATTTGCATTCATTTTTACTTTTTGTCCTATTTTAAATTCTTCTTTTGTAATATCTACTGTTACATGATACATCCCAATTCTTCCTAAAATATAATACTTTTTATTATTAATTTCGACATATAATTTTGTATTCTTAAAAATCTTTTTTATGTCTTGAATTGCATATCTTAACTTATTACTAAAAGATAACATATCTCTTTCTAGTTTCATATGAAATCCTTCTGCATAACCAGTATTAACTATAGCTATTCTTGTTTCTTTCTTAGTAGTATATGTATTAGAATATCCTATATTCCAACCTTTAGGTAGTGTTTTTATTTCGGCAATTTCACCTTCTAAATATCCTATTTTTCTTAATCCTAATTTATTTCCAACAGCTATTCTTCCTAAAAATGCAGAACCAATTCTAACTGCATTTAAATTCATTTTAGGAAAATTTATAAAGGAAGAAGAATTGCTAATATGACAAATTTTTATATTAATATTATTTTCTTTTAAATAATTCAATATTTCATTAAATCTATTAAATTGTATGCTTGTCCATTTCTCTTTATAAAAAGACATAGAAAAATGAGAAAATATTCCTTCAATATCCGCATATTTTTCTAACTCTTTTATTTCTTGTAATATTGTTTCCTTGTCTGAAGATAAATATCCGTATCTTCCAAAACCAGTATCAATTTTTATATGAACTTTTGGCTTTATATTTGTTTCCTTTATAATTTCTATTAGATTTTCTTTTGCTTCTTTTGAACCTATTGCTATAGTTATATTATTTTCCAGCATCTCTTTTAGTTCTTCTTTTATTGCAGTAGAAGACATCATTAATATATCTTCTTTTATTCCAAATTTTCTAAGCTCAACTGCTTCTTTACAATTTGCAACTGCTAAAAAATCTATTCCATTATCTATTAAAAATTCTGAATATTCTTTTAATCCCAAGCCATAACCATTAGATTTTACTATTGCTATAATTCTTGGATTTCCATTTTTCTTAGCATATTCTTTTATTTGTCTAATATTATGTTTTAAATTTTCCTTTTCTACTATTAAGACACCCAATTTATTCTCCTTTATTTTTGGCTTTCTTTTTGTTTTGACGTTTACTCTTATTTCTTACTAATGTTCTTACTCTTTTAAATATTTTTTCTGAAACTTTATATAATCCATATCTTACTGGTGCGTAATCCATGTGAACTTCTCCTATAAATTCTGTGAATTCTGCTCCAAATCCTTGTTTAAATCTATATAATCCGTATTGAGGATGATTTTTATCTACAACTCCAGATACACCTCTTAAATCGTAAATATCATCACCTCTAGAAATTGCAAGTTTAATCATTTCCCATTGTAATAAATAATTTGGCATTAAATTTCTATGTTCATTACTGCTTGCTCCATATAAATACCAAGTTTTATTTCCATACATAATTGGAATAACTCCTGAAATTGGTTTTCCATCATAATATGCCATTAAAACTTTCATATGTTCTGGTGCTAGTGCATCATACATTTGCTCAAAATATTCTAATGGTCTTATCATAAATCCGTCTCTTTTTCCCGTTTCTATCATAATTCTATGAAAATCTTTTAAATCTTCTTTTGTTCCATCTTTTACAGTAACACCTTTTCTTCCTGCTAATCTAACATTATATCTTGTTTTAGAATGGAAGTTTTTGAATATTTCATCTTCTGTTTTCCCTTTTATATCTAGTCTAAATACATATCTTGGTTGAATTTCATCTCTAAAATCTTTTGCATCATCTTTTATTTTATAGCCTAATTTTAAAACTAAATCTCTAAATTCTTTATCATCACTTTTTATATCTGGTTCTATTTTTAATACCATTGCATGATATTTTTTAGCAAGTTCTTTTGCTCCATCTGTTAATTGTCTTAAAACTGCTTCATCATGAATATCACAAATTGGACCTCTAGAAGAATACATTAAATATCCAAATATAGGAATTTTTCTTAATAATACACTTAAAGAACCAATTATATTTCCGTTTTCATCTTCTGCTAATATAACTTCATTCTTCCAGAAATTCTTTACTTTTCCCCATTCTAATGATTGTTGAAAATTACATCTTTCATGTCCTTCTAAAAATTTTGTATACTTAGCTCTATCTTCTTGACTGTTCATATCTAATAGTCTCAATTTAAATTCCTCCTAATATAATCTCTTCATTTCCATATTTTACACTAAGTATATTTTTTTTACAAGTATTTTTCCCCTATTTAAAAAATCTAAAAATAGGGGAATTTTATGATGTAATATTTGATATTATCTGCAGTCTCCACAGCAACCAAAATTAGTGAATAATAGTAAGAATATTATTATAAAAAATAATATTTCACTATTGCCACATCCGCAAAACATATTTCCTAATAATCCGCCATTATTGCATCCGCAATTCATGCCTCTTTCTTCTTGCATATTTTTCCCTCCTTAATTTTAGCAGTTTTATACAATATATTATGCTATTTTAATTTTTTGTGTTACAATGTATGCATATTGAATTAAAGAGGTGATTTTTTTGGAACTACTTGCTCCTGCTGGAGATTTTGATTGTTTAAAAGCTGCTGTTCAAAATGGTGCAGATAGCGTATATTTTGGAGCCAGTTCTTTCAGTGCTCGTGCTTTTGCTAACAATTTTGACAATGAAGCTTTAGAAATGGCAATTAATTACGCAAAACTTAGAAATGTAAAAACACATTTAACTTTAAACACATTAATTACAGATAACGAATTTGAAGATGCTATAAAACTTGCAGAGCATGCATATAATTGTGGAATAGATGCAATTATAGTTCAAGACTTTGGTCTTGCACGTTATTTAATTAATAATTTCCCTGATCTTGATGTTCATGGAAGTACTCAAATGACTATTCATAATTTAGAATGTGTACAAACTTTAGAAAAATTTGGTTTTAAAAGGGCTGTTCTTTCTAGAGAATTATCTATTCCTGAAATATACGATATATGTCATAAAACTAATATAGAAACCGAAGTATTTATTCATGGTGCTTTGTGCCTTTCTTATTCTGGTCAATGCCTAATGTCTAGTATGATTGGTGGTCGTTCTGGAAATAGAGGTAAATGTGCTCAACCATGTAGATTACCTTATAAAGTTAAAGATATAGATTCTTCTTTTAAATATTTAATGAGTCCTAAAGACTTATGTGGATTAGAGTTTATTCCTAATTTAATAGATGCTGGAGTAACTTGTTTTAAAATAGAAGGAAGAATGAAAAAGCCAGAATATGTGGCTACAGTTACAAGAATATATCGTAAATACATTGATAAATACATGAATAAAGAAGAATATGAAATAGAGCAAAAAGATATAGATGATTTACTTCAAGTATTTAATAGAGGTGGATTTTCTTCTGGTCACTTGCGAAATTCTCCTAATACTGATTTTGTATATCCAGAAAAGCCTAATAATGCAGGAATATATATTGGTAATATATCTAATTATTCTCCTAATAAAGGACATGTTTCTTTTACTTTAAAAAATAAAATATCTGTTGGTGATATTGTTTCATTTGACAATGATCATAAAAAATATACTATATCAGAACTAATGAAAGATGGATTAAATATTGCTTCTGCAGATAAAGATGAAAAAGTAACTATTGGTAGAATGAAAGGCAAAATCTCAATTGGCTCTAAAATATATAAATTAACAAGTAAAAGTTTATCTAGTAATGCAAATTCTTCTTTCACAAATGCGGAAAATAAAAAAACTCTTTTAAATGCAAATATAACCATAAAAGAAGGCGAACCAATTATATTAAAGGTTTCTACAATTAATAGTAATAATAGCATTTATAATAATATTACTGTAACAGAAAAATCAGAAAGCATGCCTGTTCAAGCAATTAATAAACCTTTAGATATAGACAGAATAATAATTCAACTAAAAAAGACATCTAATACACAATTTGAATTTAATGATATTAATGTACAAATGGATTCTAACTTATTTATACCTAATATTAGTATTATAAATGAACTTAGAAGACAGGCTTTAGGCAATATAGAAACAATTGCTATGCAAAAATTCAAAAAGAATTTAGATATAAATTATTCTCCAACCGAAGTTATTGCACCACAGGTTACTAAAAAAGAAATTTCTATTTGTTTTAATATATTAAATGAAACCTTAGATTATTCAAAACTTAAGAATTTTAATAATGCATATATTCCTTTAAGATATTTTTATAATAATAAATATTTTGATATTATTAATATGATTTCTAAAAAATCTGATATTTACGTATATATGCCAATTATAATTCGTGGTAATTATAAAAATTTATTAGCAAATTATTTAAAATCTGCAATAGAAAATTTTGATGTTAAAGGTATAGTATTTTCTAATATAGGAAATGTTGAATATCTAAAATTTGTGAATAAACAATATGGTAATAAATTAAAACTTATTGCAAATTATACACTTAATGTATTTAATGAAAATACTATAAAAGAATTATTAGATTATAATATAGATTTAATTAGTATCTCGCCAGAATTAAATAAATCTAATATTTTATCACTTTGCAATTCTTATGGTGATAAATTAGAAGTTTTTGCATATGGAAAGCTTCCTGTAATGAATACAAATTACTGCTTTTTAGGAAAATCTAATAAATGTTATCCAAATTGTGATAAAAAATGTTTTGATACTTCTAAAAAATATACTTTAGTTGACAGATTAGGTTTTGAATTTAGATTTTTACCTGATAATATACAAACTGTTACAACTGTTTTTAACAGTAGAATAACATCAATCGAAACAAAAGATTTTAATGCAAAATCTTGTAGACTTAATATTTTAGATGAAAATATTGACGAAATTAATAAAGTAATCGATACTGTTTCAAAAGGAAATAGATTAGAAGGTTCTACATATACAAATGGAAATTTAAATAGAGAAATATAGGGATCTGGGGACGGTCCTAAAATCACTATTATATAAAATGCCAACAGGCAGACATTTTTTACGGCGTCTGCCTGCTATTGTTTTAGTCTCCTTCTACCAATAGATTGAAAAACTAATCATATGGACTTTACTTCAATTTATAATATTTACAATTTGTATTATATTTTATTTTAAAAAATAGTCAAACTTAATTATATTGGATTACTGCTTAATTTTATAATTAAATCCATATTATCATCCTTAGCAGATTTATTTTTTCTTATTGCTCCACATTTCTCACATTTAAAAACTATTACATAACCTTTTTTGCTATTCATTTCTATTCCTATTGGTTTTAAAATTCCATGACATGTTTCTGCTCTATCCCCTGGATTTATATCTACATGTTTAGAATACAAACAATATGGGCAATGATTTCTGCATGAATATTTTAATTTTGGTACTAATCTCCCACAATGTTCACATATAAATTCTTCATCTATTTCTGTAAATTTACTATTTTCTAACATTCTTTTTTGCATAATATTAAATATTATGTACTCCTCCTTAATATTTAAAATCACCTTTACCTAAAAATTCTCTTAATAATGAATTAGTAGGTACTAATTCTGCTGGTATCTCTTCAAAATATTGTAAAATATCACATAATCTTCTTGCTTCCGAATATTCTGGTACTGTATTATCTATTTCTTCTAATAAAGGTAATACCATAGGTTTTAATACTGATATTTCATAAATAAGTGAAGTATTAAACATAACATCTGCTTCTTCTTGGTAAGGAAATATATTTTTTTCTTCCCCTCTATTTACTGATGGCCACATTTTTAAAGTATGATGTGCAGAATATCCTCTAAATTGATAATCTCTTACAATTCTTCTTAATAATCTAGAATCTGTTGTAGAAATTCTATTAAAATAATCTATATTTAATACATTTAATGCACTTATATAAATCTTAAATTTGTTTTCCTTAGGAATTTGTTCTGTTAACTTGTCATTTAAACAATGTATTCCTTCAATTACTAAAACATCATTTTTATTTAATTTCATTTTATTGCCATTAAATTCTTTATGACCCGTATGGAAGTTAAATGTAGGTGTTTCTACTTCTTCTCCATTTAGTAATGCTATAAGTTGTTCATTAAATAATTTCATATCTATTGCATTTATATCTTCAAAATCATATTCTCCATTTTCATCTTTTGGTGTTTGTTCTCTTTCAACGAAATAATTATCAACTGAAATTGTTACAGGTCTTAGACCATTTAATTCTAATTGTAATCCTAATCTTTGTGCAAATGTAGTTTTTCCTGATGAAGATGGTCCTGCAATTAGCACAACTTTTACATTTCTATTAGCATTTATTTTATCTGCAATTTGTGATATTTTCTTTTCATGTAATGCTTCATCTAATAAAACAATATGTTTTGCTTCTCCATTTTTTACTTTTGTATTTAATTTATATAATGTATTTATATCTAATAATCTGTGAATATTTTCATAGTCTTGAAGTGCTGATAAGAGTTTTTTATTATCTACAAATTGTTGAAGTTTAGTTCTATCTTTTCTATTTGGATATCTTATTATAAATCCGTGTTCATATTTTTCTAATTTATAAATATTTAAATACTTAGTAGAAATTGGCATTACTCCATAAAAATAATTGTAATAATCTTCACAATAATATAATGTTACATGATCTCTTTTCTCTATATCCTTTTGTAAAATTCCTTTTAATGTTTTATTTACCTCATAAAATTCATTAGCTTCTTGTTTTGTCATTACAACTTTTTTAATTGGTAAATCTTGATTTACAATTTCATCCATTCTAGCACTTATTTTTTGTATCATTTCATCCGTTATCTTCATATTATCTATTTCAAAAAACATTGAATTTGAAAGTTGATAATCTACTGTTAATAATGCTTTTGGATATGTTTCAGCTAATGCTTTTGCCATAACATATGTTAGACCTCTTATATATATTTTTTGTCCGTCTTTATCTTTTGTATCTATAAATTCTACTTTAGTATCTTCTTTAATAATGTGGTTAAGTGATTGAATTTGATTATTGCATTTACAAGCAATAATATTTATATTTTCACATTCTTCTTTGAATAAATCTATAACCTTTTGTGGTTCATTAATTTCTAATACTTTATCATTATATGTAACTTTCATATATATTTACCTCCGTATTATTCTTAACTATAAATAAAGTTCATATAATATTTTATCTTATATGGTAATTTTAGTCAAACTATTCTTATTCTTGTTTTAGGAAAATTTAAGGAGAATCCTCTTAAGAATCCCCCTATACTAACATATTATAATCCTTTTCCCCATTCTGGCACATATTCTTCTTCATGCTCACCTAATTCTTGTATATAACCATTTTCTATTTCAAATTCATACATATAATCTTCTATTTCTTTAAATTCTTCTTTTGTAAGTTTTCTATTTATTTTATCCATATTTTTAGCTTTATAAGTAGGGAAATATTGTGCCATAATGCTTATATATACATCTTTTCCAATATTATTTATAATCCATTTTAATACCTTTTTACTGTTTTCTAGCGCTTCTGGTAAAACAAGATGTCTTATAATTACGCCTTTTTGAATTATTCCATTTTCATCTAATTTTGGAGCTCCAACCTGTCTATACATTTCTTTTATTGCATTAGATGTTATTTCAAAATAATTATTTATTTTTGAATATTTTTGTGCTAACTCATTATCCGCATATTTAAAATCTGGTAGATATACATCAATATATCCTTCTAACATTTTTAATGTTTCTATATTTTCATAACCATTTGAATTATATATTATAGGTATTTTTAATCCTTTTTTTCTAGCTATTTTTATCGCTTCTATAATATGATAAACATACATTACAGGTGTTACTAAATTTATATTATGTGCCCCTTTTTCTTGTTGTTCTATCATTTTTTTAGCTAAACAATCTATGCTTATTTCTTTTCCAAATCCCTCTTGACTTATTTCATAGTTTTGGCAAAATACACAATTAAAATTACAATTTGAAAAAAATATTGTTCCTGAACCATTTGTTCCACTAATGCAAGGTTCTTCAAAATGATGTAAAGATACTAATGCTATTTTTAATTTATCAGTTGCTTTACATCTTCCTATTTTTCCTTCTAATCTATTTATTTTACAATTATGTGGACATAGTTTGCATTCTTTTAATCCTTCTAACATTTTGATTTCCTTTCTGTTATATATCTATTATTATAGCTTAGATTTAAAAAGAAATGAAGGGGCTTGATATAATATATCTTGCCTCTTCATTTCATAAACATTTTGATGGATTATGCGGAAAGTGTTAAAACTGCTGGATTAACAGTTTCATCTCCATAATAATTCCACTTTGCGTTATAGCATTTTCGGAATTCTTCTCCGTGTTGCCAAACCCGCGAAATTATACTTGCTGCAGCTCCGTACATAAATCCGGTCACACCTTTGATATCAGCCAGATTAGAATAGTTATCCCAAATATCTGATATTTTCATACCATACTTTTGGTTTGCATAAAGCAAGTTCTATAAAATTATAGAACTTGCTTTATATAATAATCTTTATCAAATAAATATTTCATTACTACAGAATAATCTGTTTTAAATAAATTAGGTTCTTTTTTCATTAGTTCTTGAATTTCTTTTTTTGATTTATAATATATTTCGTCAATACCATCTCTATCATATTCACATATTTTATTAGTATATCTTAATAAATATACTTTTTGAAAAGTATTGCTATCACTATTAAATGGAGAAAAATATGCTACTTCTTTTAGTTTAACATTTTCTATTCCTAATTCTTCTTTTAATTCTCTATATGCTGCTTCTTCATAGTTTTCTCCAGAATTAACATGCCCTCCAACTGAAAAATCATAACAATTAGGAAATAGTTTTCTGTTAGAACTTCTTTTTGGAACAACTATCTTATTATCATTATTAATAATAATTATATTAATAAATCTTAATTGTGATGGTTTTACATTATTTTGTTCGTCCTCTCTTATTTTCCCTATAATCTCATCTTTTTCATTTACTATATCAAAAAATTCAACACTATCTTTCTTCATTTTCTTCACCTATTTCTTTGTATTTTAATCTTTCTGGTAAAATAACTTCTGGAACTAAAACTTTTCCATTTTCGATTTGAGCAATTGGAATATATTCTTTATAATGTCTTTGTAAATCCTTACGGTCATACATTGGAAGTACTACTTTTTCAACTACTTGTCTAAAATAATCATTGTTTATTCCTTTGTAATTATTAGGAATTGATTTTTCTGCTATTTCTCTTGAAATTCCATTTTTTACTAATTTATTAATTCTGTCTATTCTTTGTTCATTATACTGCCTTGGGCTTACTACTTGCTTTCTATATCTTATTCTATTAGTGGCATCTAAAAACAATATATCTTTCCAAGGTATTACATAAGTTTCATGGCAAGCACTTCCATGACTTAAAAATGAGCCATCCCATCCTTTTCCAATATAATCTACAATTAACTCTTGTCCCGTTCTATAGTCTAAGTAAAAACACCCATCTGTTTCATATGTTGGGCAAAACTTTCCATGATTCCAATATATTATTGCTACTCCTTTTGTTCCTACTTCTTCTGCTTTTCTCATAATTTGCTTCATATATTCAAATATAGTAACTCTATTGCCATTTTGACCTCCTACTTTAATAGGAACATTTCCTATTGCAGTATCTGCTCTCATACAAAAGTTCTCTTGTTCTTTATAGGTATCTAATAATGTTTGTATTTCATCTTCATTTTCTACTATATAAAAGTTAGAGTATGTTGGCAATTTATACCTTTTAGCAATTAAATAACCTTTTGCTTTTCCATATTTAGCAATTTCATTAATATCATTTATTTTATTTATATCATAATTTATAATATTTTTAAATATTTTATTGATAATTATATGTTAAAATTTCACAATATATTTATCTATTTTTTACCTAAATTAATAGTACTCTTATTATGTATTTCAATTATTTGAATTAAATACATACTCAATTCTGTATTTACTATAAATATATAATCTACATCAGTATTAATGATTGTCTTATATTCTTTTCCTTTCGTTCCTCCACAACTTTTTAAAGATACTTGATAAATATTATTTTTTGTTTTACAACCCGTTGCCTTTACTTGTATTTTACTAACAACACCTTCTTTATCCACTAATAAATCATAATCTTGTATATCATTTAAAGGAATAGAAACAATATACGAATTAGCTGTAAAGTATGCTATCGCCATTCCCAATCCTGTATTTCCTTTTTCTTTATTAGAATTAAAATTCATTGGATCCCTTTTTTTGAACGTTTGTTTGTTTTTATCTGTAAAAAATAAAGTACAAGTTTAACTTATACTTTATTGGTGGGCAGGGATGGATTCGAACCATCGTACTCAAATGAGAACAGATTTACAGTCTGCCGCCTTTAGCCACTCGGCCACCTACCCAAATATTATAAATTTAAAAATGGTGCTCCCTCAAGGATTTGAACCTTGGACCCACCGGTTATGAGCCGGTTGCTCTGACCAACTGAGCTAAGGGAGCTCGTCAACGAAATTTATTTTACTATGTTTAATATAATATGTCAATAGTTTTTTACAATTTTTTATAATATTTTTTAGGGCGTTATCTATGAAAAGATAACGCCCTAATTTTATTGGTTACATTTATGTTAAAAAGTTACATTTTACTAGTTTTCAGATTTTCCCTCAGGTAAAGCAGGAACTTCAAGAACAACTCTAATACTCATAATATATTTAATTGTTCTTACAAATTTGCTGTTTTTTATTCTTTGCCATAAGCTTGGTTTAGCTTCAAAAGTTTCAGGTTCATAAGTTTCTTTAGTTTCTACTTCATTTATTATTGGTTCAACTGTTTTTACTTCTTCTGCAACTTTTACTTCTGCCTTTTCTTCTTTTGGTTCTTCTACAACTGTTGCAACTTTAGCTTTCTTTTCTTTCTTTTGAACTTTTGCTTTTTTAACCTTTTCAACTGGCTTAGCTTCTTCAACAACCTCTTCTACACTATTTCCTGCTGGAGCTGGAATTTCTTTTAGCGCATCTGCAATTTCTATACCAATATAACTTAATGCTTTTGATCTATCTTCAATTCTCTCCATATCAATTTCTATATGTAAATTAGATTCCAAATTTGATATTCTAGCATTTAATAATTTTAAAGCATCTTTATAGTGGTCTGTTTCTTTACTTCTAGATCTTCCAACTATTAATAATGTATTTATTATATCTTCATCAAAAGAATCTTGAGCTTCTTTAACATCATCTTTCCAATTTTTTTCTTTGTTTTCAGCTTTTTGTAGTAATTCTTTTAGCTTTTCACCTAAACTAATATTTGTTTCTCTTTGACGAATCAATTCCTCTATTTGTTTAGTATTTTCCTCAAATTCTTTTGTTGTAAATTCTACTAAATTAAATGCAGCATTATATACGCTTGCAGGGAAATTCTGTTTCTTTGGATATTCTATCAAATATGTTTTAATGGCTTCAACTAAATCCTTAAAATAAGTATCTTCTTCTAATTGAACAATTTTCTTCTTACTTTTAGGATTAATCATTTTATGAACTTTTTCTATATTTGATAATATCTTCTCCTCAGTTATTACCATTCTAACATTTACTATGCCAGATCTAGACATGTAAATTCCCTCCTTCATCATATGTAAATTCTGAAATACTAAAGTTATTATACATCTTTCTACAATAAACTACAATATCTTTAGGTTTAATAATTCATTTCATTTTTGTTACATGGTTGTAATATATATGTAATATTAAACTTTTAATCCATTTATTACTGTTTTCTCTATTTCCCTAAACATAGTTTGGATATCTATTTCTTCACCTAATTTAAATTTATATATTAAACAAGAACATGTAACACTAAATATCTCTGAAGCAATTGCAGAAGGATCTCCCGCAATTATCTCTCCTTTTTCTATTCCTTCTTTAATTATTTTTTCAATAATTTCAATATATTCTAATACATATTGCCTACTTCTTTTATTTCTTTCTTCTTTGCCCCACATTTGACTAAGTATTATAGTAATTAAACTTTCATATTTTACTATAACCTTAATTTGTATTAAAATAATTGCTCTTATTTTATCTATATAATTTGAAACTTTATCTGTTTTAATTTTTATACTGTTTTTTAGTAATTTCATTCCCTCTTCTACTAAAAAATTGAATATTTCTTCTTTGCTAGAAAAATGATAATATAATGTTCCTTTAGCCACACCTACTGTAGCTGTTATTTCTTCTATACTTGTTGCTTCATATCCTTTATCTGCAAATAATTGCATTGCAGTTTCAAATATCTTTCTTTTTGTTTTATTCATTAACATATCTCCTATTTCTTCTAAATTTTAAAATAAAGAAATTTCTAATTTTAGTCCATCTACTCACTTTAACAACTAAATAAAATTTATTTGGATCTCTTTCTTCCATATCTTTCTCCTTCGTATAACTTCTTTTTTTAGTTTACTATAACAATATAATTTTATCAATATTATTTTTCTAATTTTCCTATTAATTCTATTCCATCTAATTCTATAATTTTCGCATTTACAATTTCATTTTCCAAATTTGGCATATCATCTTTTATTTTTACTATTATATAATTTGTTGTATGACCTTTGTAATATCCATCTTCTTTTTCTTCAATTAATACTTTTAAATTTTTTCCAATATATGTTTTATTTTGTTCTATTTCGTTTTTATCTGACAATTCTATTAATCTATTACTTCTTTCTTCTTTTATATTTCCATCAATTTGATTAGGCATTTTTTCCGCCTTTGTTCCATGTCTTGGTGAATATTTAAATACATGCATTTTATAGAAATTAATTTCTTCTAAAAATTTATATGTCTTTTCAAATTCTTCATCTGTTTCACCTGGGAATCCAACTATTACATCTGTTGTTAATGCTACATTAGGATATGTTTTTCTTAATAATTTTGTAGCATTTTTAAATTGTTCTGTAGTATAATGCCTATTCATTCTTTTTAATGTTTCATCGCATCCGCTTTGTAATGACAAATGAAAATGGTCACATATTTTTTCTAATTTGCTTAATCTGTTAACAAAATCTTCTGTAATTAATGTTGGTTCTAATGAACTTAATCTTATTCTTTCTATTCCATCTATTTTATTAATTTCTTCTAATAAATCTATTAATGATATATCTTCATCTAAATCTTTGCCATATGATGCTACATGAATTCCAGTAATTACGATTTCTTTTATTCCTTTTTTAGCTAATTCTTCAACTTCTTTTTTTACATTTTCTATTTTTCTACTACGGATACGGCCTCTTGCATATGGAATTATACAATATGTACAAAATTGATTACATCCATCTTGAACTTTAATTGCCACTCTATTTTTATCTGTATAATTTACTGTTCCAAAGTCTACAAATTCTTTTTGATGCATAACGTCTGAAATATATTCAATTTGTTTTTTATTTTTTAATTCTTCTTCAACAAATTTTACTATTTCTGTTTTCTCGCTAATTCCTAATATTAAATCTATATCTTTTATTTCTTCTAATTTATCTTTTGCAACTTGTGCATAACAACCAACGGCTACAACTGTTGCATCTGGATTTAATTGTTTTGTTCTTCTAATCATTTGTCTAGATTTTTTATCTGACACACTTGTAACTGTACATGTATTTATTACATATATATCGGCTTTTTCAGAAAAATCTACTATTTCATATCCTTTTTCTAAAAAAGCCTGTATCATTCCGTTTGTTTCATATTGATTTACTTTACAACCTAATGTATAAAATGCTACTTTCATTTTTTCCCTCTTTCTTCAATTTAATGGTTATTATATCAACATTTTTTGATTTTTTCAACATTTTGTTTGTTTTACTAAAACCAAAAAAGGAAAGCTATATACTAATTTGCTTTCCTTTTAATTTATCTATTTTCTTAAGAAAGGTATTTTTTGTATTGCCACTAAATTCCTTTTCTTAATATTCTTAATGCATTTAATACTGTAAGTAATGTAACACCTGTATCTGCTAATACTGCAAGCCATATTGGTGCTGTTCCAAATAATCCAACTATTAGTACTACTAATTTTGCAAGTAATGAGAATGTTATATTAAATTTAACAATTCTCATTGTTTTTTTGGCTATTTTTATTATTTTAGGTAACATTCCAATATCATTAGAAATTAATATTCCATCTGCTGTGTTATTTGCAATCTCTGAGCCTGTTCCCATACTCATTCCAAAATCTGCAGTAGCAATTACTGGACTGTCATTAATTCCATCTCCTAAAAATGTTACTTTATTTTTTTCTGATTGTAATTCTTTTACTTTGTTCAATTTTTCCTGTGGTAATAATTCTGCATATACTTTTGAAATATTTAATTTATCAGCAATATTCTTTGCAGCTTTCTTATTATCACCTGTTAGTATTGCTACATCTTTAAGTCCAACATCTTTTAATTCTGTTAATATATTTTCGACATTATCTCTTAATTCCTCTTTTAATGTTATATAACCTACAATCTGTTTATCAATAGCAAGTGTTATTGTATTTTGAACATAATCTTTTGTATCTACATTATATTTTTCTAATAATTTTTTATTTCCAAATAATATTTCTTTTCCTTCTATAATTCCATACAAACCATGTCCTGAATATTCTTTATAATCTTTTACTTCTAATTTATTTACATCTTTTTTATAAGATGTTACTGCAGTTGCTATAGGATGATTAGATAAACTTTCTATACTATAAATATATTCTAACATTTTATTTTCATCTATTTTAGTAGCTTTAAGTTCATCTATAACCATTTTACCTGTTGTTAGAGTTCCTGTTTTATCAAATGCTAAAATATCTGTTTTTGCAAGATTTTCTATATGTTTTGTTCCTTTTATTATCATTCCTTTTTTAGAAATTGCCCCAATACAAGAGAAGAATGATAATGGTATAGATATTACTAAACTACATGGACAAGATGCTACTAAGAAGAATAATGCTATATCTATCCATTTATTCGTATCTAATCCTAATATTAATGGAACTATTACTAATAAAAGTGCTATTACAATTACTATTGGTGTATATATTTTAGAAAATTTAGTTATAAATTTCTCTGTTTTACCTTTATTATTTGTTGCTTCATATACTAAATCTATTATTTGTGATGCCATAGAATCTTTATATTCTTTTTCTGCTTTTATGTATAAAACACTACTTAAATTAATACTTCCAGAAACAACTTCATTTCCAGTTTTAACTTTTACTGGCTTACTTTCGCCAGTTATTGGTGATGCATCTATTTGAGATTCCCCAGATGTAACAATTCCATCAACAGGTATTTTTTCTCCTGGTTTTACAAGTAATTTATCACCTATTTTTACATCTTCTACTTTAATTACTTTTATATCTTCTCCATCAATTAAATTTGCATTATTTGCTTTTATTTTAGTTATATCTTCTATATTTTTATTAGATTTCTCTTCTGCAAATTCTTCTAAGAATTCTCCTAATTTAAATAATAGCACAACCATACAACTTTCAGCATATTCACCTTTTATAAATGCACCAATTATTGCAATTGTCATTAATGTACTTTCTTCAAAATTAAGCTTAAAAAGGTTTTTTATTCCTTTTATTAATAAATCATATCCAGCAAGTAAAACTGCGACTAAATATATCCATAATTTATATTCTGCAAATGCAGGAATAAATCCTATTCCAAATACAATTAGTGATAATATATATAAGATAATTTCTCCTTTTTTATTTTCTTTTTCTTCACAATGATCATAACTACAACAACTCATTTTTTTCTTCCTCCTCTAAAATATGATCTAATGCCATTTGTATAATAAGCTCTACATGTTCATCATTTAAACTATAAAAAATTTGCTTACCCTCTCTTCTAAATTTTACTAATTTGCTATTTCTTAAAAGTTGCAATTGATGTGATACTTGTGATTGATTTAAATTTAATAATTCGCATAAATCACAAACACATAATTCTTCTTTTAATAAACTACATATTATTTTTAATCTTGTTTCATCAGAAAATAATTTAAACATGTTTGATAATTTTGCATATTCGTCCGCTTTTGGTTCTCTTTCCTTTACCTTGTTTATTTTATTTATATGTGGGCAATTTTCTGCACACACTAATTTATCTTCTTCCATTTTTACCTCCCTTTATATCATATGAATGTTTGTTCATATGATTACTTATTCATATGATAAAACAAAAAAAATAATCTGTCAATATATAACAGATTATTTTTTGAATAAATATATTTTTTTAATTACTAAATAAATCAAAATTAACTATATAGTAAGCAAAGAGGAGCATACAGTATTTACATCATTCCTGTATACTCCTCTTTTTTCAGTTAATTATGACCGACAGATTTACTGTCTCTCCGCTATATCCACAGCGGTTTCTGTACACTCCTTTTTTCCCTTCTTATTTACAGAATCCTCCGGATCTGCCTCAATTTGATGTACTATTACAACACCTGCATTTACATCTGCCTGACCTTTTCGGTGCCGTATATTTCTGCTAGGAATGTTTACTTTAGTCATAATGTTCCTCCTTTTTTTGCAATTGTTGTGACAATAACATTATATGCTGTTTTACATAATCTGTCAACGTCTGACAAATTAAACTATTTTCTATATACACAAAAAGAGTGCCATTTTACCTTCTATTTATTTCATATAAATATTTTTTCATATATTTGTTTGTTTATTTAAAAAAAGGTCTCCCTTTCTCGTTAGAGAAAAAGAAACCTTTTAATAGGTTTTACCCTATAATCATTTTGGCAGGATTGGCGATACCTTTGCCTACATACCCGCCATGATTCTTGTTGTACCAGAGGCGGAGATTATCTCCGTATTGCCAACACTGTGAAAGCAGACTTACCAAATAGCTTTCTGCATAACCTGTTAATCCATCATATGGATCACAGATATCCAGTGCTTCTCCAGCAATTTCTTCGAGGTCGAATCCTCTTGCCATAAGCAACTCCATGGCTTTCGCCCATTTTGTTGCAATCTTTTGAAGCTTCGCATCATACTCAGTTTTGATGCTTTCTTCCCAGAGCCTTTCATTTTTGAGCTCTATTTTTATTTCTCCCATTTTCTCGAGCTCTTCTGTTATTTCTTTTGCCCGGCTCTTCCGTGCTTTTACGTAATCCATGTATTCAATACATGTGTCAAATACGAGTTTCATTCCTCTCATTTGGTATCCTCCTTATTTCAACTGTTTTATAATATTATTTTACCACTAATTAACATAAAAATCAAATTATGTTCCTGCATAGATAGTGTCAATTTATTTCGGGAAAATTATTTAAAAATTTTTCACCCTCAAAATTGCTCTATAAATAAACTGTTCTA